>NZ_BCNO01000001.1:0-322500 GCF_001514535.1 Thermodesulfovibrio aggregans
GAAGCTCTTCTATCTGTCTTTTTATTGCTTCTCTTTCAGACACTAAATTTTCAATCTCTTGATTTTTTGCTTTTAAAACTTCTTCAAGGGTATTAACTTTTCTTTGTAATTCTTCCTCCTGACTTTGTCAGTTAAATTTTGAAAATTATTGAAAATAAAAGATTTTTACAATGGTTTGCTTAAGCTTGTTCTTCTTCTGAAACTATGTTGGAGGGTGCTTTCATCCCTACTGCTTTAAGGATTTTTCTCCCTTCTGAGGTAAGTTTGGTCTTTATATACACTTTTCTACCATCTACTTCAATCTCTACATAGTTCATCCTGTTTATAGCTTCTCTGATTTTTTCCTGAGAGATGCTCTCTCCAGCTTTCTTTATCTCTATCTCAAGGGCTCGCTCAAGTAAAAAGGCTATGAAACACATCACAAAGTGCCCCCTTATTCTTCGCTCTGTCCAGTGAAATATTGGTCTAACTTCAAGATTGCTCTTCATACACCTGAAACTTTCCTCTATTCTCCATAGCTCATGATAACTGTTAAGTACCTCTGTGGCTGTGAATCCTTCTTCAGAGGTCTGTATCCCAAAATATCCATCAAAGACTTCATCCTGCTTTATAGCTTCCTGGTCTATCTGATACTCCACGGTGTTCAGTGTCTTTATGTATTTCCTGCCACCTCTCTTGATGAAGGCTGTGATTAATGAGGGCTTGCTTAAAAGTTCTTCCGCTTTCTGTATGAGCCTTTGCCTTTCTGCTCTGTCTTTTGCCTGCCTCTGTTTTGAATGAAAAACTATCAATCGACTGTCTTCACTTTGCTTTATCTCTTTGTATCTTATGTCGTCATTGATTTCTATGTAGCCCTGTTCGTTTAGTATTTCCCTCTTTATTTTCTCAGGCAGACTCTTTATTCTTGATGCTATGATGTAACCGTAGCCTCTGTTTTTTATTGCCTCTATGTTTATTTTGCTCATCAATGCTTTGTCAGCTACTATAACTACTTTCCTTATCCCAAATTTTTTGCTGAGTTTGTCAAGCATCACTTCAAGGGTCTTTCCTTCAAAGGTGTTGCCAGGAAATATTTCATATCCCACTGGTCTTCCTTCCATGTCTATAAGTAATCCAAATACTACCTGAACATGATTTATTTTTCCTTCTTTGCTATATCCAAATTCCCTGAATCCATCCCTTCGTTCTGTCTCAAAGTAAAAGGTCGTGCAATCATAAAACACTACATCAACCTTTGAATTAAATAAATCCCTGCTACGATTGAATAACTCTATCTCTATGGTCTCTTTATTCTCACTTAATACATCAAGACTCCGATAAAGATGATTGAGATGCACCTCGCAAAGTCCCATATATCTTGCCTGATGAAAATACATAGAATGCTTGCTCTTTGGTGAAAGCAGATGCTCAATGCTCATCAGAAAACAGCTTCCTACAAAATCATAGCTTGCTTTCTCTGGTTTTATCCTCCCAAGTATTTCACTCAGTCCATACCTATCCCACAACTTTTTGTATATCCTCCAGCCCCAGTTAAGAATTTCTGCATCTTTTAGTTTTTCAACCTCTACCATGTCAGCATTTAATATTTCATTGAGCCTTCTTACAAATCTTTTCATTCCAGCTGAGCCTCTTAATACATCAAGTCTTCCCATGTTGAATAATACTTCGTGTTTTACTTTGCCAGCTTCCCTGTATGAGCGGACTATCTGGACATACTGGCGATTTTTTGAACCTGTTATTTTGATGAACATGGAGATATAATACCACTGTTAAATGAATTTGTCAAGATAAAATTGAACAAATTTATAAAAAAGTTGCCACTACACTTTTTGAAAGTAAAAAATTAGAATGTAGATTTTTCAACGGTTTACAGCGATAAAATCGCAAAAATTAGCCTCCAACTGACAAAGTCAGGTATAATATAATCACTAGGCTTAATGAAGCAATTAAAGGAGTTAAAGTGTGAGAGAAAACATTTTAAAAAGAATAGTAAGACTTATGCCTGATGGAGTTTTTGCCATTGATTTATCTGGAAAGGTAGTTGTCTGGAACAGAGCTATTGAGGAGATGACAGGTATTGATGAAAAAGACATGCTCGGAAAGGGCAATTTTGAGTATGCAAACCCTTTTTATGGATTTCGGAGACCCATGCTAGTTGATTATATTTTAAATCCTCAGATGAGCTATCCAGAGCCTTTGAACAAGAAAGAAGGCTTGATTGAAATAGAGACCTTTCTTCCAGAGCTTTACGGAGGCAGAGGTGCATGGGTAAGAATGTCCGCTTTCTGTGTAGTTGATGAAGCCTGTGACATAATTGGTGCTGTTCAGATTGTAAGAGACATTACTCCACGGAAAAAGGCTGAAATTGAGTTAAAAAAGCTTTTTAATGTTATTGAATATTCTCCTGTAGGTGTTGCAATTTTAGAGTTTTCAGGAAAAATCACTTACTGCAATGAATCTTTTTTAAAATATACTGGATATCAAAGGGCAGTAGATAAAAACATCTTTGAGATATTTCCACAGATATCCCTATACGAAATTCACAATAGCTATTTAAAAGAGATTAAATTTGGAGGAAAAATTTTTCGTTTAAGAGGAATAAGACTTGAAGAAGAAAATGGATATGCCATATTCTTAACAGATATAACAGAACTGAGAAAATACGAGGAACAAATAATAATCTCTCACAAGATGGAGTCTGTAAGAAGGCTTACATCAAGCTATGCCCATGAAATAAAAAATATGCTAACAGGAATAAAAGGTTTTGCACAGCTTGCTCTTCAGACAGAAAACACTGAGCAGGCAAAATCCTATATGGAGAAACTTCTCTCAATAGTTGAATCTGTTTTAATGAACATAAAAGAGATACTTGGATTTGGTAGAGAAATCGGGAAAAATCCTGAGATTTTAGATTTAAAAGAAGTAATAAAAAACATAGTTATATTACTTAAGGCTTCCTTAAAAGAAAAAATTAATTTAGTTTTAGAATTTGAAGAAAGACCTCTCACAGTATTTGCTGACAGGACAGACATAGAAAAAATAATTACAAATCTTGTTTTAAATGCACAGGATGCAATGCCTGAGGGTGGTGATATAAGGATAGAGGCAAAATTAAAAAACATACCTGATAAATTTGTAAGCCTCACCGGGAAAAAAGAATTTGCAAAGAATTACATATGTTTATCCGTAGAAGACACAGGAACAGGAATTGACGAAGAAACAAAGGAGAAAATATTTGAACCATTTTTTACAACAAAGGGAGAGAAAGGCTCAGGTCTTGGGTTAACAACTGTTTATCATATCGTTCAGATGCTCAATGGATTTATTTTTGTTGAGAGTGAGCCAGGTAAGGGTACAAAATTTGAAATTTATATTCCTTTAAAGCAATGACTGCAAAAACTCTTCTTGAATTTATTGATTTAAGAGTAGAGAAAGAGTTCGAAAGAAAAAAGGACATTCTTGCTACTAAAGAAGACATTGCTGAGCTGAAAAGTGCCACGAGGCAGGATATAGAGGGACTTCGTTCTGATACGAAGCAGGAGATAACCAATCTTCGAGCGGAAATGAAGCAGGAGATAGCCGATCTACGAGCGGATACGAGTCAGGAAATAGCCAATCTACGAGCGGATTTAGAAGTAAAGATAGAAAAAGTTCGCGCAGATCTTATCAGATGGATGTTCATATTTTGGGCAGGTCAGATTGGTGCTCTTATAGCAATTCTCTCACTTTTCTTTAAATAACTTTAATTTTTCAGAGGATTTAACTCAATTTACTCAAAGACAGTAGTAAAAATTCCTTGATTTGATTATTATAAATTCATGTATTTTCCTTTGAGCATTGGAGTAGGAGGCAGTAAAAGCGGAGTTGGCAAAACTGCATTTATTGAAAAACTTATACAGAAGATTAAGAAAGAATTTGAAGATAAAGTAAATATTATCGCTGTAAAATATACAAAATCATCCCTTTATTCCTCTATTATTTCAGACCCATCAATAATTAACAGATCCGGTAAAGATACAGAAAGACTGAAAAAAGCAGGGGCTGATTTAGTTTACTGGGTTAAGGCAACTGAGCCTGATTTATCCGATGTTGTGGCAAAATTAAAAGAAGAAATTTTACGAGTCCTCTTGTCTTCAGTTCACATTAATACTCAGAAAACTATTTTGATTATTGAAGGTAATTCTATGGTAACAGTTATGCAACCTGATGTTATAATATTTCTTAAAGGTTGTGAAACAGAGTACATAAAATCTTCTGGAGAGGCTGTTTTAAAATTAGCAGATATAGTTATTGAAGGACAATATTCTATGGAGGAAGTTATGACAGAGATTGAAAAGACTCAGCAGAGAAAACTTATTGAAAGACTTCTTAAAGAAAGAAGCAATGAAGGAAAGATTACATGTGCAGAGGCAAGAAAGATTGCTGAAGAAATAGGAGTTCCTTACCTTGAAGTTGGAAGAGTAGCAAATGAGCTTAAGATAAAGATTCGTAAATGTGAGCTTGGCTGCTTCTAATGGGAACTATTTTTTTTGAGCTTGCTCTAACACTTTATTTTGCAGGATTTCTTTTAAGTCTTGCTGGTATTGTAAGGAAAAAGGATGACCTTGATAAAGCAGTTTTTTTATTAGCTCTGGCAGGTTTTATACTTCATACAATTTATCTCGTTATAAGATACATAAAATCAGGACAGGCACCTGTTTTTTCAATGCATGAAGCAACCTCTTTTTTTGCTTGGAGCATTCTTTTCATATCTCTGTGCATGAGTTTTTGTTACAGAGCAAAAGTTCTGAACTTTGGCGTAATACTCAGTTTTATCTTTATGTTTATCAGTGCTTTTTTCCCAAGAACTATTCCTTTTATAAAACCTGAGTTAAGAAGCCTGTGGATTGACATTCATGCTCTAATGGCTGTTTTTGGTATAGCCCTGTTTAGCATTGCTTTTGTTTTTAGCGTTCTTTATCTTATTCAGGAAAGGGCAATTAAATTTAAAAAATTCGGCGGTATTGAAAGAATCTTGCCAAATCTTGAAATTCTTGACAGAATAAACTACCGTCTCATATTCTGGGGTTTTCCCATTTATACCGTTGCTCTTGTTGTGGGATTTGTTAAATACTTGAGTCTGCTTGGATTTTTACTTGATCCTAAGGAGATATGGAGTTTTCTTACATGGATTGTCTATTTAGCAATTTTTTATCTCAGGGTAAAAGGTGACTGGAGAAAGAAAAAAGCAGCCTATCTTACAATTATAGGGTTTCTTCTCATTATATTCGGATTTTTTGGTATAAATCTTTTAACAGAGAGTTTTCATAAACCGCTATGAACCTTATAGTTTTAGGACTAAATCATAAAACAGCGCCAGTTGAGATTAGAGAGAAACTTGCATTTGATACCCAGGAAAGTATCAGAGAAGGTTTGAAAAAATTAACCCAAACTGAAGGGATTAAGGAAGCTGTGATTGTGTCAACATGTAATAGAGTTGAAGTTTATGTTTGCACAAACGGAGAAAATGAAAAAATTATAAAAAGTTTAAAACAATTTCTTTCAGAATTCCACAATATACCAATAAAAGATTTTGAAAACCATCTTTATATTTTCAATAATAAAGATGCGGTAATCCATCTTTTTAAGGTTGCATCAAGCCTTGACTCAATGATTATAGGAGAACCTCAGATTACAGGACAGGTTAAAGATTCCTTTGAAATAGCCCTTTCTGAGAGAGCAACCTCACTTATACTTAATCATCTCATGAACAGAGCTCTCTTTACAGCTAAAAGAGTGAGAAATGAAACCCGCATTGGTGAAAACCCTGTATCTGTTAGTTATGCAGCAGTAGGACTTATTAAAAAGGTTTTTGACGATCTTTCAAAGAAATCAATTCTTCTTGTTGGTGCAGGTGAGATGGCAGAGCTTGCAATGCGTCATCTCATAGGAAGTGGAATAAAGAATGTCTATGTTACAAACAGAACATATGAGCGTGCAAAAGAGCTTGCAAAAGAGTTTAATGGCATAGCAGTCTCCTTTGAAAATCTCAAAGAACAGATTGCAAAATCTGATATTGTCATATGTTCAACAGGTGCTCCCAACTATGTAATAACAGAGCAGATGGTTAAAGAGGTTATGCCTTTAAGGAAACATAAACCTTTATTCTTGATTGACATATCAGTGCCAAGAAATATTGATCCACTGTGTAATGAGCTTGACAATGTCTATCTCTATAACATAGATGACCTTCAGGATGTGGTGGACTCTAACATTCTTGAAAGAAAAAAGGAGGCTGAGAAGGCTTTAAATATCATAGAGGAAGAAACGGAAAAATTCTTTCAGTGGCTTAATTCACTTCAAAGTGTGCCTGTTATTGTTTCAATTAGAAATAAGGCTGAACAGGTAAGGCAGGAAGAGCTTGAAAAATTCAAATCCCGTTTCAAAGAACTTCCACCAGAGGTTATAGCTTCTGTAGATTATCTCACTCAA
This sequence comes from Thermodesulfovibrio aggregans, assembly GCF_001514535.1. NCBI lineage: Bacteria > Pseudomonadati > Nitrospirota > Thermodesulfovibrionia > Thermodesulfovibrionales > Thermodesulfovibrionaceae > Thermodesulfovibrio > Thermodesulfovibrio aggregans. The sequence goes on from NZ_BCNO01000001.1 coordinate 6,472, forward strand.
AGCATCATAAATAAGATAATGCATTCTCCAACAATAGCTTTGAAGAATAACTGTGACAACAAAGAAATCCTTATTTTTGCAGCAAGGAGGTTGTTTGGAATTGACAGTGAAGAGGAATAAGATAGTTATCGGAACAAGAGGAAGCAAACTTGCACTATGGCAGGCAAACTGGGTCAAACAAAAGCTTGAAACTCTTTATCCAGAGTTAAAGATTGAGATAGAAAAAATTAAAACAACAGGAGACAAAATTATTGATGCACCACTGGCAAAGATTGGTGGTAAGGGTTTGTTTGTAAAGGAGATTGAAGAGGCATTGCTTTCAGAAAGAGTTGACCTTGCAGTTCACAGCATGAAAGATGTTCCCACTGAGATTCCTGCGGGATTACACATTTCAGCAATATGTGAAAGAGAAGACCCAAGAGATGCCTTTATAAGCATTGATGGAAAGTCTTTAAAAGAGCTTCCCCATGGAGCTTCTGTTGGAACAAGTAGCTTAAGAAGAATGATTCAGCTTAAAGCATTAAGAGATGATCTGGAGATTAAACCTCTTAGAGGAAATGTTGATACCCGACTAAGAAAGCTTAAAGAAGGGCAGTTTCATGCAATTGTCCTTGCAATGGCTGGTTTAAAAAGGATGGGTTTTGAAAACATGGTTACAGAACTCATGCCCGAGGATTTAATGATTCCGGCAATAGGTCAGGGAGCAATCGGTATTGAAACAAGAGTTGATGATGACTTTATAAACGAAATAATAAAACCATTGAACCATGAGGAAACAGCCATCTGTGTTTTATCAGAAAGGGCTTTTTTATCGGTAATGGGCGGAGGATGTCAGGTTCCTCTTGCCTGTCATGCAAAGATTATAAAAAGTGACGGAGCAAGTTTTATAAAAATATTAGCCATGATAGGAGACCCTGAAGGTAAAATTCCTGCAATACGAGGTTTCCGTGAAGGAAGCATATCTCAGGCTCAAATGCTTGGTGCAGAACTTGCAGAAGAGCTACTTGAAAGAGGTGGGAATAAAATAGTTGAAAAGGTCTATTCAGAGACTAAATAAAAATTTATGTATTTTTCAGATACTCAAGACATAATTTGAAACTTAGAATTAACTTGAAATCGGTGTTACTGTTATAATGAATTATGAAATTTAAATACTCTGTTGAACTCTGGGAAAAACTTTTACAGGAAAAGTATCTGGAAAGAGAAAAAACAAGACTTAGAGTTCTTGAGTCAACAATTAAAATACTTAAGGAATACTTTAAGGACAAAAAGCTTGGTTCTCTATATCTGACAGGTTCTATACTTAAAGAAGGTTTTTTTTACGAATTTTCTGACATAGATATTGCAGTGGAGGAGTTTAAAGAAGACTATTTCAGAACAGTTTGTGAACTCGATGAAATTCTTCCGTATAAAGTTGATTTAATTGAAGTTGAAAAGTGTCCTTTCAGAGAGAAACTGTTACAGGATAGTATAAAAATACTATGAAAAAAGAGAAAGTTGCGCTTCTTTTAGGCTATTTTGAAGAACAAAAAAGAATAATAGACAATCTTTATAAAGAGTTACAGGAAGCTCAGTTTGATAACAAAAAGGATACTGTATATGCAGGTTTTCTAATGCACAATCTCTATTCTGCGCTTGAAGAACTAATGGAGGAAGTTGCAAAAACATTTGAAAATACAGTAGAGGACATAGCTAAATATCACAGAGAACTTTTAAAAAGGATGTTAATCAATGTTTACAGAATAAGACCAGCCCTTTGGAGTGAGGAAACTTTCAAATTGCTTGATGAAATGCGAGGGTTCAGACATATATTCAGGCATTCATATGGGTACGACCTGGATAAGGAAAAAGTAACTATATTGAGAAACAAGATTTTATCAAACTGGAATAAAGTTGAAGAAGATTTAGAGAGATTTCAAAACTTTTTGAAGAGTCTTTTGTAGTTTTACAAAAACTTTCAGGGAGAAAAAAATGAATAAAGGTAAGGTATTTCTTGTAGGTGCAGGACCGGGAGATGCAGGATTGATTACTCTGAAGGGAATAAGAGCAATAAAGGAGGCAGACTGCATTGTTTATGATTTTCATGTAAATCCAAGACTTTTAACCTATGCAAGGAAAGATGCTGAATTCATCTATGCCGGTAAAAGAGGCGGACATCATGAGATGACTCAGGATGAGATAAACAGGGTTCTTGTTGAAAAGGCAAAGGAAGGTAAAACTGTATGCAGACTCAAAGGTGGTGATCCCTTTGTTTTCGGAAGAGGTGGTGAAGAGGTAGAGGTTCTCGTAGAAGAAGGGATTGATTTTGAGATAGTTCCAGGAATAAGCTCTGTTATAGCAGTGCCTGCCTATGCAGGAATCCCAGTTACCCATCGCAAAGTGGCATCAGCCTTTACAGTCATCACAGGTAATGAAGATCTCTCAAAGCAGGAAAGGATTTTCACGCACATAAGAGCATCAAATCAGGCTGAAACCATGATTTTTCTTATGTGTGTGAGAAATCTTGATATAATCACGAACAAACTCATTGATGAAGGATTGTCTCCACAGACACCATCAGCCATTATTCGCTGGGGAACAAGACCTGAGCAAAAAGTAATTACAGGAACAATCAAAGAGATTGCTTCACTTGCAAGGGAGCATAAAATTTCACCACCTGCAATTCTTGTTATCGGTGATGTTGTAAAATTAAGGGAAAAGTTAAACTGGTATGAAAAAAAGCCTCTTCACGGTCAGAGAATTCTCATCACAAGGCAGTTGACTGATGAGTATTTAAAGCTTGAAGACTTCGGAGCAGAACTTTTTGTTTTTCCAACAATTGATTTTTTACCTCCCCAGGATTTTACAGAACTTGACAGGGCAATAAATGAAATAGAGCTTTATAACTTTATAGTTTTTCCATCTCCAAGGGCAGTTAAGTTTTTCTTTGAGAGATTTTTGACTCTTGGCAGGGATATGAGGGATTTAAAGGGAGTTTCAGTCTGCGCAATCGGCAGGGAAACTGCAAGGAGTTTAAGAGATTTCGGTATAAATGCTGACATAGTTCCTGAGGAGTTTAACTCTGAAAGTCTTACAAAGATGTTCAAAGAGGAGATTCTTCGCTTTGCTCATGCTGACAAGATAAGAATTCTTTATCCCCGCTCTGATATTGCAATTAAAGGCTTTGTTGATGAAATGCAAGCATCTGGTATTGAAATTGACGCACCTGTTACGTACAGAACAGTAAAGCCCACAGAGCATGGCAAAAGACTTGCAAGATTTTTAAGAGAAGGCAAAATAACAATTGCAACCTTTACATCTCCTTCAAGCTTTCTGAACCTGATTGATATTCTCAAAGATGAAGTTAAGGAGTTGCTTAAGGAGGTTACAATTGCTGCAATTGGGAAAACCACAGCAAAGGCAATTGAGGATGCCGGGTACAAAGTTAGCATAATACCTGAAAAATCAACAATAAAAGATATGGTGGAGGCAATTATTAAATGGGTAAAGCAGAAGCAGTCATAGTTGGTGGAGGTATTTCAGGATTAAGCCTTGCATACTTTCTGCTTAAAAAAAAGCCTGAGTTTGACATAAAAATCATTGAAGCAGAAAAAAGAGCAGGTGGAAAAATAGTTACTGAAAATGTATCTGGTTTCTTATGCGAAGGTGGTGTAAATGGATTCCTGAGTAATAAGCCTTCAACAATTGCACTTGCAGGTGAGCTAAACATTGAACCAATAAAAGGAAGTGAGGATTCAAAAATCAGGTATATTTTGATAAATGGCAAACTTACAAAAGTTCCTGACAGTCCTGTTAAGTTTTTCCTGTCTTCACTTATTTCTCTTTCAGGAAAATTAAGAATGATAGGAGAGTATTTTATTCCAGCTATGAAAGAAGAGGTTGACGAAACAGTTGAAAGCTTTGTATCCCGAAGAGTTGGAAGGGAGTTTTATGAGAAACTCATTGATGCCATGTCAACGGGAATATATGCAGGGGACCCTTCAAAGATGAGTATGAAAAGCTGCTTTCCAAAGGTTTACTTTCTTGAAAAGAAATATGGTGGATTGATTAAAGGCTTGCTTGCATTAAAAAAGGAGAAAAAAGATGTAAAGGCACAGCCAGAGACTGTTTTAATGTCCTTCAAAGGCGGGATGTCAGAGTTGATAAAGGTGCTTGAAAATGCTCTTTCATCAAGAGTTGTAAAGGGTAAAAAGGTTGTAAGCATAGTTAAAAATAACGGCTTTTACACAGTTTATTTTGAAGACGGTGACAGTATTGAAGCTGAAAAGGTTATCCTCGCATGTCCTGCCCATGAAGCATCAGAGATATTAAAAGAACTTGATAGAGAAGTTTCAGACATACTTAAAACAATTCCGTATCCACCTTTAAGTGTTGTTGCCTTTGGTTTTAAAAAGGAACAGATAGGTTTTGGCACATCCCTTTACGGATTTTTAATTCCTCACAGAGAAAAAAGAAAGATTCTCGGTACACTTTTTGATTCAAGCATTTTCCCCAATAGAGCACCTGAAGGTTATGTTCTACTGAGAACCATGATAGGAGGCAGAAGAGCTCCGGAACTTGCAATGCTTCCCGATGAAAAGCTTATTGATACAGCCATTTCAGAGTTAAGGGATATTTTACATATAAAGGGAGCACCCGAATTTATAAAGATATTCCGATGGGAAAAGGCAATCCCCCAGTATGAACTGGGACATGAAGAAAAACTCCGGAAGATTGAGCAGAGAATTTCAAAATTTTCCGGGCTTTATCTTACAGGCAATGCTTACAGAGGTGTGAGTGTAAATGACTGCATTGAAAACTCCATGAAGCTTGCCGAGAGAATATTGTTATAATTAACTATGCAAAACATTATAGAGGAGTTGAAAAAAGCTTTAAAAGACGAGAAAATTCCTAATTTAGCAGCAGCTTATCTTTTCGGTTCTGCTACTACAGGCAAATTAAGACAAGACAGCGACATAGACATTGCTATACTTCCTGTTCCGGGTATAAGTAAGGATGAAGTTTTAATCTTAATTTCTCATGTAGAAGATATAATAGCTAAGAAACTATCCAAATCGGGCATTAAAAAAGATATCAGTATTATCAACATGGTTGATAGATTTACTTCAATCTTGCTTCTTTTTTCAGTTGTATCCCAAGGTATTTTAATCTATGATTCAGAAAGATTCAGACCATACAGGATAGAATTTCAAAATATGATACTCAGAGAATATTATGATTTTGTTCCATACTACTTGAGTGAGATGAGGAAAAGATATAAGCATGCATAGAAAAATTGAATACTTTTCAAAGATTGAAACAATAGAGAGTTCTCTCCGAAAACTATCAGAAATAATCAAAAAAGCTTCTACCTATGACGAGTATGTCAAATTATGGATCATTAATGACGCTGCAGAGAGAAATTTATATCGTGCCATTGAAGCTCTTATAGACATAGGTAAAATTCTTGTATCAGATAAAAAACTCAAAATTCCTGAGAGTAATAGAGAAGTATTTTTGGTGCTTGCTGAGAATAACCTGTTTCCAACAGAGTATCTTGAATTGATTTATAAAATGATAGGTGTGAGAAATATAATTGTTCACAGTTATGATAAAGTGGATGACTCTTTAGTATATGTGATATTAAAGAAAAATTTGAAAGACATTAGAAAAATTCTGAAACTACTTCAGGAAAAAATTTGAAATACCAAACAACTAAAAAATATGCTTTCTGATATTTTTCTGTTTATTATTACAGGTTTAGCCCTGAGATTTTTGCTTACAATTTCGGGTATTTCTCCTGAAAAGATTGATTCAATCCGTGATAGAATTAACTACTTTGTTTTTTACTACATCATTCCATTTGTTTGCTTTAAAACCACATACACAATGCCATTCAGTCTAAGTCATTTAAAGATTTCACTAGTTGCAAATCTTACCATATTAAGTTGTGTTGCTTTATCATTGCTGATTTATAGGAAAATCGCTTTGATAAAAAATATAAAACCTGAAGTCACAGGCTCGCTTATAATGTGTTCTGCCTTTGGCAATGTTCTTTACATTGGATTACCACTTTTGACAAAGCTTTATGGAACAGAAGGTATGAGCTATGCCTTTACCTATGACTTTCTGGCAAGCACACCTCTTACATGGACAGTAGCAGTAGCAGTGTGCATGAAATATGGGAAGGCAAAAAGTTTCAAACTGAAAGATTCAATTGTCACTATTATCAAAATTCCGCCAATCTGGGGATTAATAACAGGAATTATTTTAAGAGAATCTGGTTTTATTCTTCCTTTTGAAATTATAAATGTCCTTAATTTAGTTTCAGTTTATGTGACTTCTCTTATGCTTGTAATTGTAGGTGTTTCTGTAAAAGCTGTAACTCCCGAAAGGCTTTCCATTGTCATGCCAGCAATAGTGGTAAAAATTCTGATATCTCCTTTTTTAGCTTTTGTGTTTGGTAGTTTGCTTGGGCTTTCAGGTATTCCTCTCAATGTATGCATAATTGAGGCAGCCATGCCTTCAATGTTGTTGAGCATGATTTTTGCTTCAGCCTTTGGAGTAGATATGAGAACAGCTATTGAGATGATTTTTCTTACAACCTTAGCTTCCTTGTCTATAGTTAGTTTTATGTTATTATTTTAATTTTTTTCTATTTATTCTATAATTAACAGAGAGAAAATGTTTTTACAGAAAATTGTAAATAAATTGCTGGCTCTTATTGAAAAATATCATCCCTTTAACTTCAGGTACTTTAAATTGCTCATCACTGTAGTTATGATAATTCTTCTTGGAATGGTTTTATTTCTTGGAGTGCTATCTACAAAAAAAATCACAGAAATCGTCACAGAAGATTTTAACCAGCAACAGCTCATGCTTGCAAAGCATGCAGCAAGTCAGATAGAAAACTCAATTGAGTTACTCAAAAGAGAAATAACTCTTCTTAGTCTTTCTCCAGCAATTCAGTATTCAGAAAAGCCTGCACTTATAAATAGAATGAACATTACCTTTTCAAGTGTAAAATATGAGGGAGTTAGAGAGATTAAATTAATTGAGGCTAAAACTCAGAAGGCATATAGAATTATTGAAGGAAAAAAATGTTTGATAGAATCAATTAATCAGGATGAAAAAAGATTTTTAAAGTGGGCATCTGAAGAAAAAAACAAAGGTCAAATATTTTTTACTGAAATAACACCCTGTCCAGATGAAGAAAATTCAAAAACTCTTATAATGAAAATGATTATTCCCGTATGGCAGATATCAATAGATGAGTCACATCCCGTTCCTACAAATAAGTTTTCAGGTGCTCTGATTTTTACTGTTGACGTTACCTATCTGGTAAGTAAGGTTACAAAAAAAATCAGGTCAGGAAAGACAGGATATGCATGGGTTATAGATAAAAGGGGTATATTCCTTTATCACGAAGAACAAAGTTTTATAGGACAGAATGCTTTTGAAGCAAGAAAAGGTAAAAAGCCCACCATATCATTCACAAGAATTAATGAAATTCAGAGAGAAAAGATGCTTAAAGGAGAAGAAGGAACAAGCTGGTATATTTCAGGATGGCATAGAGGTATGGAAGGTGAAATAAAGAAACTTATTGCCTTTGCCCCTATAAAATTAAAAGAACCCCCAAATTCAATAATGTGGTCTATTGCAGTTGTTGCTCCCATAAGTGAAGTTGAAGGTGCAATACAAACAGTTCACACCCAGCAGATGATTCTTCAGGGAATTATAGTAATTATAATTTTACTTGGTGGACTTTTTATAAACTTTATACTTGTTACATGGTCAAATATACTTGAAAGAGAGGTTACGAAAAAAACTGATGAATTAAAGAAATCAGAAGAAAAATATAAATCCCTAATAGAGAATGCAGAAGACATTATATTTACCGTTGACAGTGATGGTAAAATAGTTTCAATGAATAAATTCGGTCTTGAGTTCTTTAAAAAACAGGACACCCAGATATTTGGACAGCCCATCTCTGAAGTTTTTTTACCTGATGGAGTAATCCTTGCGATAAAAATAAAGCAAATCTTTAAAACAGGGCAAAGTAGTCAGATTACGCACAGAGTATTTTCAGATGGGAGGGATTATTGGTTCAATACCAATTTAAGAGCTTTAAAGGATGAAAAAGGAAACATCTATTCCATACTTGGAATTGCCCGTGATATAACTGATAGAAAGAAAATGGAAGAACAGAGTTACTACACTGAGAAGTTGGCTTCTTTAGGAACTCTTGCAGCAGGAGTTGCTCATGAGATAAATAATCCTCTTGCAATAATTTTAGGTTTTACAGATCTATTAATTGAAAAGACACCTCCTCAGTCTGAGCAGTACGATATTTTAAAAACTATTGAAAAACAAGCAACAAATGCTAAAAGAATAGTTGAAAATCTTCTTAGTTTTGTAAGACACAGGGAACAGAAGGAACAGCCTGTTGATATTAATGAATGTATAGAAAGTGTTGTTGATGTAATGAACAATACAATAACCATTAACAACATTGAGATAAAAAAAGAGTTACAAAAGAATTTACCTCATGTAAAAGGCAATGCAGGAGAACTTCAGCAGGTATTCTTCAATATAATTAATAATGCTATTCATGTTATGAAAGGCGGTGGTGTATTAACTATATCCACAGGATATGATGGACAATGGATTGAAGTTTGCATCTCTGATACAGGTTGCGGAATTCCGAAAGAACACAGGCATAGAATTTTTGATCCTTTCTTTACAACCAAAGAAGTTGGAAAAGGCACGGGTCTTGGATTATGGGTATCTTATAACATTATTAAAAAACACAATGGTATAATTACATTTGAAACCAAAACAAAGGAAGAATCAGAGACAACAGGAACAAAATTTATAATAAAACTACCAGCATCAAAAGAATAGAAGGAGGATTTATGCCAGAGAAAATTTTAATTGTTGATGATGAACCAGATATGCTTAAATTGCTTTCAATGATTTTACGGGAAAAAACACCTTATGAAGTTACAACTACAAACAATCCTGTTGAAGCAGTTGAGTTAGCAAAAAAGGGTGATTATGACCTTGTCATAACAGACCTTAAGATGCCAGGACTTGACGGACTTCAACTTCTTGAAGAGGTTAAAAAGCGTGATGAAGATGTTCCAGTTATAATAATCACTGCCTACGGAACCATTGATGCTGCTCAGGAGGCAATAGAAAAAGGAGGATTTGACTTTATCACCAAACCCTTTAAAAAAGAGCAGATTCTATTTACAATAGAAAAAGCTTTGAAATGGTTGAGAGTTCAGAGGGAAAACAAAATGCTCAGGGAAAAACTTAAAGGCAATTCCTGAAGGCTAAATATCTTTTATATGCTTTTTTATAAAGTCCTCTGTATACATCTGGGCAACCATGTCATTAAATAATACCATATCAAGCTGTTTTGTATAGGCTGTAAGTTTTCCAAGAATTTCAAGTCTTTTTTCTATTTCCGGTATTGTATATTTTGTTAAAATCGCATCTATAACATCTTCTTTTACTGAGACTCTAAAGTTCATCTTTTTTAAAATTTCAGTTATGAGTTTTACTCTTCTTAATCTTCTATCAAGTGCTGCACCACCACCTTTGAAGAAAAATTTAATGTAGTTGTCATTTATATTTTCTCCTGTGTATGCTTCAATCATTGAAAAATGATAACCAAGACGGATGCTAAAGTTCATATAGTTTTTTGTTATTATGCAGAAACTCTTTTTAGCTGTCTCTCTCAACTGTTCTTCAGGTATTGAAACAGTATGGGCAACCATCTCAAGAAATCCTTTAGCATCAACAGGTGGAGGACCGGGCCACTGCATACTTCTCATCCCTCTTAAGATGGCTTGAAGAGGGATTGAAATAATATTTTCTGGAGTAGCCTTTCTTACATCCTCCTTAAGTCCACCTTCTATATCAAGAACAAGTACACCAATAGGAATTTCTGCAATCAAAGGAACAGCATGGTGTTCGCTGTCATATTTATCCCACATGGTAAACATTTCATACATGACCATCTCGTGACAGAATCTTGTAATATCATGAAATGTTTTACAGTTTTCAGGTTTGAACTCCTCTGCTAAGGGATCAACAAGATAGAGAGGAACAATAAGTTTTAAAACTTTTTGAAGGGTTTTGAACAAGGTTGTCTCTTTAAAAGGTTCCTTAATACTTTTATATGCTTCAATGAGTTCTTCAACTTTCCCTTCATAAATTACACAGTTTGTTGCATCTACAGTTATTTCCTGTCCATGTTTTATCATTTTTGTAGCATTTTCAGTATTAATCAAAGTAGGCACATTATATTCTCTTGACAGAGATGCCATATGTCCTGTTGGGCTTCCCACATCAGTAACAATTGCAGAAGCTTTATTCATTATGACCACATACTTTGGATTTGTATGCTTTGCAACAAGAACATCTCCTTCTGAAAAGTCTTTTAATTCCTCTTCAGATTTTAAAACAAAGGCTTTTCCATATCCCACACCTTTACATGCAGTAATGCCTTTTTCAACTAAAATATTGTAGTCTTTAATTCTTGTAGGTAAAAGTACTTTACTTTCTTTCTTTTCTATAATTCTCAGGGGTCTTGCCTGAAGGATAAAGATATTGTCGTTCTCATCAACTGCCCATTCAATATCCTGTGGACATCCGTAATACTCTTCAATTTTCAAAGCCATTTTTGACAACTCAACAATCTGTTCATCACTTAAAGAAAGCGTAGCATGGCTGTCTGGTAGAGGAATTTCTTCTATGTCTCCTTCTTCTTTACATAAAAGCATTTTGTTTTGTTTACCTGGAATTTTTTCCAGTATTGATATGTCAGGTTTTCTGCTAACTATATAGGTTTCAGCTGTGACAGCACCATCAACAACTAATTTGCCAAGCCCCTTAACTGCATTTATTATTATGTTTTCACTTTCAGGATTATTTGGATTTTTAGAATACATAACACCACCAGCCTTTGCATTTACCATTGAAAGAACACCCGCAGCCATTACCATCTCTGTTTCAGAAAATCCCTTTGTTTTGAAATAAAATATCGCCCTTGTATTGAAAAGACTTGCTATAACTTTCTTGTAAGTTTCTACTATTAAATCCTCGGGAACATTAAGAAAAGATGAGTACTGACCGGCAAAACTAAAGTCAGAGTCCTCATGAATAGCACTGCTTCTTACTGAAACAGCGCATTTTTTATTGATTTTTTTACAGAGTTCTTCGTAGGATTTTTTTATGGAATTTGCAATCTCATCAGGAACTTTGGCATTTATGATTAATTGCTGAATTTTTTCACTTGCTCTGGTTAATTCATCAATTTTTGTTATTTCAACACTATTTAAAATTTCAGAAATTTTTTCTTTAATTCCTGTTAATTCAAGAAACTTCAAAAAAGCATAGGAAGTTACTGAAAATCCTTCAGGTGTTGGTAGCTTAAGGATATTTTTGAGTTCTGCAAGATGGGCTATTTTGCCACCAGCAATGGTTACAGAGTCCTTATCAAGTTTGTCAAGAGAAATTGTGAAATCTGTAACAGGTATTTCTATTTTTGATGCGAGAATTTTTTCAATTTTTTCTTTTATTTCACTATAAACTTTTTCTAATGCTTTATACTTTCCTTCAGAAAGAGCATTAAGGTTTTCAATTATATCTCTAACCCCATCAGATATAGCAGTAACACTTGTTTTTATGTAATGCATATCAAAGAGATACTCACCGGAGAGTTTTTCCTCAAGGTCAGCCATTATGCTTAGAACATGATTATTTTCATTAAGGACTTTCTGAAAATAGGAGTATTTTTCTTTTAAAAGTGCTTTCAGTTTTTCTTTCTCCTCTGTTTTTTTAGTTTTAGACTTAAAAAAACCCCAAAAATCTACCATGTTTCATTATAAACGATTTTAATCCCTTTATAACATAATTTTTTTTGACAAAATTTTCAACCTCAAGTATGATATATAAAATTACAATGTTACATTATAACAATATAATAATGTTATTACAATATAACAAGAGGTAAAAATGGTAGAGTTAATAAGCAGGGATGAGCATGAGAAGTTGTATTTGCAGTTATTTGATATTCTCAAGAAAAAAATTGAAAACAAAGAATGGACTGCGGGCATGCAGATTCCCACTGAGGAGCAACTCTGTAAAATGTTTAATGTAAGCAGGGCTACTGTAAGAAATGCTGTTTTAGAACTTGTAAGGCAGGGTTATCTAACAAGGCAGCAGGGCAAGGGGACATTTGTAAGCACCAACTATATCTCAGAAGGATTGATAATGACAACGGTATTCAAAAAACTATGGGTTGAGGATGATTCAGTTTTTAGAAAGAATGTTCTTGCAAAAACAGTAATGATGCCTGTAGGTGATTTAAGCAAAGAGCTGAATATTCCTGAAAACAGGCATGTAATATATGTAAAAATTCTATGGCTTGTTCAGGATGAGCCCTCTATTTTACAGGAATCCTTCATTCCATTTAATATATGTCCTCATCTGCTTGAAGAAGACATTGAGACTCAGTCAATAATTGACCTTTTTGAGAAAAAATATAGCATAAAAACAACGAAGGTTAACAATTACTTTGAATTAATTTTTTTAAATAAAGAACTGGCACAGTCTTTCGGAATATCCGAAAACTCTCCTGCTATTTTGATGACTCAGAAGGTTTTCTCAGGAGATACGGTTATTCTTCTTAACAGATTTTACAAAAGAAATGACGGGAATAAATTATTTATTGCTTTTCAGAGAAAAGCATTATAAACCTTAGGAGGTGGGGTATGTCAGATGGAAAATTAGTAAAGGATGTGATGCTGGGAATATTTGAGTATCCTCATATTCCCTACTGGTTCAGTATTGAACAGGCAATCAAGGTTGTGAAGGCTTCTTTTATTCAGCCTGAAAAACACATGGATCCGCTTGCTGTGCTTGTTTTTGATGAAAAGTATAATCTTCTTGGAACTGTAACATTAAAGGATATTTTAAGAGGGCTTGAACCTACATTTCTTAAACAACCAGCAAAGGCACAGGTTTTAGAGGAAGAAAAAACAGGGCTTGCAGTTGTCTGGGATAGTCTTTTTAAAGAGGAGTCAAAAAAGCTTGCTCAGAAACCAGTTAGCGAGATAATGGTTCCTGCAAAGCATTTTGTTGACCCAGGTGACCCTGTTACAAAGGCTGCATATCTGATGATTCATTTTGACCTTCCAGTGTTGCCTGTTATTGAGGACAAGAAGAAGTTTGTTGGCATTGTAAGAATGGTTGAAGTATTTGATGCAATTTCAGAAGAAATCATAAAAGAATAGGAGGAACAAATGGCTGAGAAAAAAAGACCAGAAGGTTTACCTGAACCACCACCTGAAATCTATGTGGCAAAGGAAAAAAGAAAGATTAACTGGAAAAGAATATTTTTTATCTTTTTAGGACTTGCCTTTTTCTTTGGAATCTATTTCTCACCTGCTTGGCCCGATGCTGTAGACCCGATGGGAAAACATTTTCCACTTTCAAAAGAAGCAAAAGGAGCAATTGCATTATTTATGATGGCTGGTATATGGTGGGTTTTTGAGGTTGTTCCAATAGGTGTTACAAGTATTGCTATAGGAGTTTTTCAGGCAATATTCGCAATTCGTTCAGCAAAGGATGCTTTCCGTGATTTTATGGATCCATCTGTTATGTTTATATTCGGTTCTGTTGTTGTTGGACTTGCCTTTACAAAAACAGGACTTACAAAGAGACTTGCTTACAACATGCTCAATGTTGTTGGCGAAAGGACAAGCATGATTGTTCTTGGTGCACTTGTTGTCACAGCAGGGCTGGCTCACCTGATGGCACATACTGCAGCAGCAGCTACTGTATTTCCAATCCTTCTTGCCATAAATGCTCTTTATGGAGAAGGAGACAAACCAACAAATTTTGGTAAGTCTCTTTTCATAGGTATGGCTTATGCTGCAGGTGCAGGAAGTATTGTTACATTTCTCGGTGCAGCTCGTGGTCCAGCAGCAGCAGGCATGTTTAAAGAGTTCACAGGAAGAGACATAGGATTTTTTGAACTTACAAAATACATGTTCTTAGTTGGATGGATAATGGTATTTCTTATATGGGTTTATCTCATGGTATTTCTCAAACCTGAAAAGAAAGCAATTCATGGTTTAAAGGACAAAGTAAAAACAATGATGAAAGAACTGGGACCAATGACAGGGCAGGAAAAGTTTGTAATAATCTGCGTTCTGGCAGTTATATGTGTGATGTCCCTTCAGTCCTTTGTTCCTGCTCTCAAGCCTCTTGACCGTTCTGCAATAATGCTCTGTTCAACGCTTCTTTTCTTCCTGACAGGAGTTCTTACAATAAAAGAGCTTGAAGAGATTCCATGGAATATAATCTTACTTTTCAGCGGTGCGATGAGCATAGGTTTCTGTCTGTGGAAAACAGGTGCTGCCCAGTGGCTTGCTGTAAACTGGCTTGTCATGTTCCAGCAGGCACCATGGATTGTATTTGTCCTTGCAATTGCAACCTTTGTTCTCATAATGACAAACTTCATAATGAATGTGGCTGCAATTGCTATTTCACTGCCTGTTTCCCTTGTTATTGCAAACTATCTTGGTGTAGCACCCGATGTTATACTTTATGCATCTCTTGTTACAGCAGGAATGCCTTTTCTTCTCCTCATTGGTGCAGCACCCAATGCAATTGCCTATCAGTCAGGTCAGTTTACACCAGGTGAGTTTTTCAAGCACGGTATTCCAATGAGCATTATTTTGATTTTAGTGCTTGCAGTATTTCTTGTTACAGTCTGGCCCCTTCTGGGGATGCCAATACTTTTAAAATAGGAGTATTTTATGGTTATTAAGCCAATTTTGGAAAAGATTTTTGGCAGATTTTATAAAGAGTATGACTTTATTAAAAGGTCCTATGATGTATTAAAGGGTTATGGATTTACCGATGACAATGCAATAGCATCAGTTTGTGTCTGTAGAGACGAGATTTCTCAGACCATAAGAAGTCATGTAAAAAGAATGTGGGGTGAGGCATTTAATTTTTCCAGTCTTGCCGGCTTGTTTACAGCCGGTAAGACTGGCATGAAAGCCTTTATAAGTCATGCCCCAAAGGTTGGTGGAAAAGAAAGATATGTATTTTATGCCTTTTCCCATATTGCCATTGATGAAAATGAAAATATGGGTGTATGCAAAAGAAAGGGACTTGAAAAATCCCATGCCTGTGGTGCATTATGTCTCTTTTTAAATGAGCTTGCTAGTGGGAAAATCAATATAAGACTTGATGAAGAAGACATTGAGGAAAGTCTTCTTAAAAGAAGGTTATTAAGAGAACTCAAATACGGAGAGGTGCCAGACCTTTTAACCCTTACAAAAATTACCCTCAAAGCAATTGTTGAAGACCTTGAAAATATAATACAAAAGGTTGTTGACCCAAAAAAAGCTGACTATGCTGTTATCTCGGGAATTCAGATTCACGGACCAGAGGAAAACTACATTGTTCCAGATGAATCCTATGTGATTATTGATGGAGAGAGGAAAAAATTAGAGATCTAAGGAGGACCCATGAAAAGATTAATTTTTCTGTTTTTCTTCTGTCTTTTGCTTTTTAATGTTTCTGCCTTTGCCACTGAAGCAGAAAATTCAAAAGAAAATATGGATGTATTCTATATTTCAGGAACAATTCTTGATTCCCATAAAGAGCCTGTAAAAGAAGCAGAAATTACTCTTTTTGTTAATGGAAAACCACATAAGATAATCACAGACCATAAGGAGACTGAAAAAACTGTCACATCCAGTCATGGAACATTTCAACTTAAATTTCAGCTTCCAAAAGGTGAAATTGATACAGCAAAAATTCAGATTGAGATTGTAAAAAGTTCCTATAAGAGAACAACAGTTGATTTCAAAAAAGAGGATTTTGCAGTCAAAGGAAATGAGTTTTATATAAGCAGGGATATTATGATTCAGCGTCATCTGGGACCTGCTTTCTGGATTGCAACTGCTGTATTTTTGATTGCCTATGCTTTGATTTCCTTTGAGCTTCTTCACAGAACAGTTGCTGCAATGATTGGTGCAGCAACAATGCTGATACTCACATACACACTTGGAACTTTTAATCCAGAGTTTCACATTATCTCTTTTGAGAGAGCAATTGAAGCAATTGATATGAATGTTATCTTTCTTCTTATGGGAATGATGATAATTATAGGAGTTCTCAAACACACAGGCGTTTTCCAGTGGTGTGCCTATATGTCCTATAAAATTGCAAGAGGAAATGTAATGACTCTTGCTGTAATATCATGCTTTTTTATTGCATTCACCTCTGCTTTTCTTGATAATGTTACAACAATGCTTCTTTACACCCCTGTTTTGATAGAGATTGCAATTGCATTGAAAATTAATCCTCTTTCTCTTTTAATTCCAGGAATAATGGCATCAAATGTCGGTGGAACAGCAACTCTTATCGGTGATCCACCAAACATAATGATTGGCTCCTATACGGGACTTACATTTATGCAGTTTGTATATGCCCTCACACCTGTTGTAATTATAAGTATGATTGCCCTTGTCATATACAATAAATTTTTCTACTCAAAGGAATACAAAAAGGGTAAAGTTGATGATGTTAACGCATTTATTAGCTATCTCAGAGAGGAATACAAAATCACTGATAAAACACTTCTTGGTTATGGATTGTTTATAATGGCACTTGTTGTATCCTTCTTTGCAACTCATGGAATATGGCACATGGAAGTCAGCATTCCAGCACTTTTTGGTGCAGGACTTCTTTTCACATATGCTGTTTTAACAAAGAAAGTGAAAATGCTTGAATTAATTGAAAAAGACATTGAATGGACAACACTTTTATTCTTTATCTTCCTTTTCATTATAGTCGGTGCTGTTGAGGAAGCAGGACTTCTTGCTGTAATTGCAGACTGGGTTCATCAACTTTCAGCTGGAAATCTCACAATTGCAATATGCTTGATTTTGTGGGTTTCTGCAATAATGAGTGCCTTTGTTGACAACATTCCATTCACTGCAACAATGCTTCCAATTGTTGCCTATCTAACAAAAGTAATTCCGGGAGCAGAGAGCAATGTTTTATGGTGGGCACTGGCACTTGGTGCCTGTCTTGGTGGAAATGGAACAATGATTGGTGCTTCTGCAAATGTTGTAACAGTGGGAATTGCAGAGGCAGCTGGATACAGGATAAGCTTTTTCGGTTTCTTTAAGTATGCCTTTTTGTATATGCTAATAAGTGTAGCAATATGTAATGTATGGCTACTGCTTTTTTACTAAATTGAGGAGGTTAAAATATGATAAAGTGTCCCTTTGAAAAGGTTTTACTGCCTGTTGATAGAAGTGAGAATTCAAAGAGAGCTATAAAATTTGCAGGAGCAGTTCTTTCAACAATTGAGGGTTCTGGTATTACAATTCTTTATGTAATGGCTGGTGGATATCTCAGTGAACACATGAAAAATATTGATTTCAGGGCAGAACTTCTAAAAGGCACAGAAGTTTTTAAAAAGATCAAGGCAAAACATATTGAAGAAAATATTACTCCTTTTTTAAATGAATATGAGAGCATTCTTAAAAAAGCAGGCGTAAAGGGGGAGATAGCAAAGAGAATAGAAGAAGGTGACCCGGGAAATAAGATAATTGAAATTGCAACTAAAGAGGGTTTTCAGACAGTAATGCTTTCAAGAAGAGGCATGTCAGAACTGAAGAGCTTTATTATTGGAAGTGTGTCAAATAAAGTTGTTCATGGTTTGCTTAATCAGAATATTTATCTTGTTGGGCAGAAGATTTCAGAAGAAAGCCCTATTCCCCGAATTTTAGTTCCTGTTGATGGCTCTGAATACTCAATGAAAGCTGTTGAACATGCAGTTTGCCTTGCAAAAACTGTTAAAGGAATAGAAAATATCACAGTTCTAAGGGTAATAAATGTTTCTCTTTATCTTGAAAGAGTAAGGCAGGGAATTGACCCTGAAAAAGAAGCAGAGGAAACTCTTAATAAAGCAAAAAGAAAATTTTCTGAAGAAGGCATTTCTGAAAACTTAGTAATTACAAAAAGCAGGGTAGGATTTCCTGCTGATGAGATTTTAAAGGAAATTGAAGAAGGTGACTATAATCTTGTAATTATGGGAAGGAAGGGACGCTCTGCCTTAAAAGACCTTGTTCTTGGTGGGGTAAGCTCTGCAGTAGTAAATAAATGTTTTGAATCAACAGTGGCAATAATTAATCAGTAGGGCAGGAAAAGTGGAGGATTTCAGAATTCTTCTTGTTGATGATGAAGTTGATTTTGTAGAGACACTTTCTGAGAGACTATCTCTTAGGAAATATAATGTAAGGACTGTAAATTCAGCTGCTCAGGCAATGCCTTTGCTTTATAGTTTTAAACCTCATCTTGTTATACTTGATATAAGGATGCCCGAGATGAACGGAATAGAGTTTCTTAAATTAGTAAAAAAGCTCAATCCTTCAACAGAGGTTATAATGCTCACAGCTTATGGGAACATGAATTTTGTTGAAGAGGCTATGAAAAGCGGAGCAGTTGAGTATATAATTAAACCAATTGATATAAGAGAGCTTATAATAAAGATTGAAAGAATAAGAGAAAAAATTCAACAAAAGGGGGGAATATCAGATGTCAAATGAGGAACTTAAAGCCAATGTTTTACTTGTTGATGATGAGGAACAGTTTCTGAAAGTTGTCTCACAAAGGCTTGGCATGAGAGGACTTAAAGTAGAATCTGCAACAAGTGGCGATGAAGCAATTAAAAAGGCTGATCAGAAAGATTTTGATGCCATTGTTGTTGACCTTGTAATGCCAGGTAAAAGTGGAATAGAAGTTTTAAAGGAGATTAAGCAAAAACATCCTGATTTACAGATTATTATTCTTACAGGACATGGAACAGTTGAAGCAGGAGTTGAAGCAATAAAAGAAGGAGCAATTGACTTCTTACAGAAACCTGTTGATTTTGAAAAACTTCTTCAGAAGATTTCTGAGGCTAAAAATAAGAGATTTCTTCTGATTGAGAAAAAGCATGAAGAACATTTAAAGGAGATTCTTCAAAGCAAGCCCTGGTAAATTGAGAGAGGAGGCTTATTAAGCCTCCTCCTTTTAATGTCCTCCTACATGTAAAAGTCCTGATGCAGCAAGTAGTAAAATCATACACTCAACAAGGGCAAAAATAAAGTAAGCTATATCCTTATTTTTGAGAAAAATAGGGAGAATTCTTATATAACAGATAATTGTTATAGCACCAAGAAATGCTACAGGAACAAAGTTTAAAAAATCTCCTTTTGTAACCATGTTTAACCATGCCCAGCCAGGACTGATTCCTGCAGAAGCCAGGTATTCATGGGCTTTTAGCTTCCAGTATTTTGGCAGTTCAGATATAGGTATCTGAGGAGGAAGTATACCTGTTAAATAAATTATGAATGTAACAATAAGTAAAAGCAGTCCTATTTTCATTCCCCAGTCAAGCAGTTTTGCATAGGCAATCTGTTCTTCTTTAACATGTTTTGTCATCTGTTAACCTCCTTATTTCCATACTCCAAGTCCTTTAAGCAGGGCTCTTACACCTGCAAAAAGAAGCATGGCGATAACAATGTATCTGACTACTTTTGGTTTTGCAACAGCGAGGATTCTCACGCCCACCACGGAACCAAGCATAATTCCCACAATACTTGGAGCAACCATCATCGGTAAGACTGCACCATTGTTAAGATAAATCCATGCTGCGGATGTGTCTGTTATAGAAAGAAGAAACTTACTTGTAGCAACTGAAACTTTAAGAGGAGCACCCATCAGGAGATTTAAAACAGGAACATTTGCCCAGCCTGCACCAAGACCAAACATGCCTGCCATTATTCCTATGGCTATGAAAAGTAAAAGAGCCTGTGGTGTTCTGTGAACCTTCCATTCAATTTCCTTACCTGTTGATATCTCATGATAGATACCGTTTATTTTTAATGCCTGTGATAGAGCATCTGCTTTTTGCACTTCAGGGTATTCAGATTTTTTTGCAAGGAGCATAATTGCTACAATCATAAGAATCGTTGCACCAAGTGCAATATTTACAATATGAGGAGGCAAAGCCAGTCCTATCATAGCACCTACAATTGCAGAAGCTGAAGCTATTAAAGCAAGAGGAATTGCAAGCCTTAAATCTGCAAACCCTCTTTTTAAAAGTCCAGGACCTGCTGCAAGAGCTCCTGCCAGAGCCACAAAAAGCCCGGCACCTCTTACAAAGTCCATATTAAATGGGAAAAATCCTCCCACTATTGGAACAAATAAAACACCACCACCAACTCCTCCCAATACAGCTAAAACTCCAAGTATGAATGTTACAATAAATAAAATCAAGGGCCATGCCCACCACGGCATTGAACTGTCTGTTGGAGTTGATGTTTCTGCATAGACCGGGTTGATAATTAAAATGGAAAATAGAAGAAGAACAACAATCCCGAGAGTTCTTATTTTCATTCTAACCTCCTGACTTTTTAAATATAAGATTATAAAATTATTACATAAATGATCTAAAAAAATGTTATTATAATTTTTTATAATGGGATAATTTATAATTTCTTTACATTTTTCTGAATTTTTTTTAATATTTTTAAAAGACCCAAAAATTATCAGGAGGTAAAAAATGGGAAGACAGATGAGAGTTTTGCTGGTAGATGACGAAGTTGAGTTTGTTAAAACTCTTGCAAAAAGACTTGAGATGAGAGAGCTTAAACCGGACACTGTATACAGCGGTGAAGAAGCAATAAAATATGCAGAAGAACAGGAGCCAGATGTTATAGTTCTTGACCTCAGAATGCCCGGCATGGATGGAATAGAGGTTCTTAGACAGATAAGACAGGCATATCCTACAACTCAGGTTATAATTCTTACAGCTCATGGAACCGAAAAAGATCAGGAAGAAGCTCAAAAACTTGGTGCTTATGAATTTTTAAGAAAACCAGTTGATATTGAAACTCTGATGGATAAAATCAAAGGTGCCTATCAGAGAAAACTTGAACTTACCATGTCTGCTATTGCCTTTGCCGAAGAAGGAGAGTTTGACACAGCAAGAAAAATTATGGAAAACAAAGAGGAAAAATAAAAGTTAAATCGGTATCTCAATTATAATTGTTTTCTCATTGGCAGATATTTTTATACTGGTAACTGATGCAATCTCCTGAACTGTTGAGATTGACCAGATTTCGTTTGTAAAAGTTTCGTTGAATTCTCCAGTGTATTGTATTTTCAATTTTATTAAATTATTCTCTGATGAAGCTGTGACCGTAATATTTGTATCAGGTCTGGATTTTTTCAAAAAAGTGTCAATAGCATAGAATATTACAAACTGCAACAAAAAGGGTGAATTATTTATATCAGGAAGATTTGAAGGTAAATCATATTTGAGAGCAACTTTTTTTCTGTTTGAGTATCTTCTTAGAAGTTCAAAAAGCTCTTCAATAATTGAGTTTAATTTAAAGCTGGTTTTTAAACTATCCATTCTGTGCGCAAATCTATTGAAATAATTAATGAAACTAACACTTCTATTTATCTGGTTTTCAATTGCCTCAATACTTTCCAGAACATAGGGCATTTCCTTTTTATCAATTGATTTTTTGCCTTTGCATATATCACTTATAAGTCCTGCAGACTCTTTTATTAATGCAAGATGGTTATTGATTTCATGAGTAAAATCAGCAATAATCTTACCTATAAAAGCAATAGGTTTTTCTATCATTTTATGTCCTCCTTTTTAATTTTTGCACTTTCAATTTTTGAGACCAAATCTTCAATATCTACAGGCTTTATCAGATAATCAAATGCTCCATGCATGAGGCTTTTATTTATTTTTTCATTATCTCCATAGCCTGAAAGCATTATTACCTGAATAGATGAATTTATTTCTTTTATTTTTTTCAAAACTTCCAATCCATCCATATCAGGCAATCCAATATCCAAAATAACAACATCTGGTATTTCATTTAAAAATTTAACAGCATCTGAATATTTGGTTACTCCAGTTGCATCATATCCTCTCAAATTTAGTCTTTCTGTTAATGTTGATACCAGCTCAAATTCGTCATCAATAATCAATACCTTTGCTTTACTCATTTTATTTCCTCCACTTCAGGATATACAGGTATTTCTATTGTAAAAATAGTTCCTTTTCCCTCTTCGCTCTGTACAGTAATATCACCTCCGAGTTTTTTTATTATTCCATAGGAAATATACAGCCCCAATCCTGTACCTTTTTTCTTTGTAGTATAAAAAGGCTCAAATATATGTTTCAGTTTATCTTTTGGAATGCCATGTCCATTGTCTTTGATAGAGATTTTTATATGGTTTTTATCGCTTAATCTTGTCATAATTTCTATTGTTCCACCTATATCAACAGCATCAACAGCATTATTGATTATATTCAATAAAACTTGCTGTAGCTGTCCTTTGTCTGTTGTAATTTTGGGTAAGTCTTCCTGAAATTCATAAACTATATTAATCCCTTTGTTATGAATTTCTTTTTCTATGAATCCGACAACTTCCTGTATGGCTTCGTTAATATTAAATTCCTCTCTTGCTTTGTCAATTCTTTTTGAAAAACTTAAAAGTCTATGTGTTATGGTTTTACACCTTGTTACACTATCCTGTATAGAACTTACAAGCTGTAGGAACTTTTCTTTATTCTGCGAAGGGTCTCCATACTCAAGTAGATCTTTCATTAATCCTGCCTTTTCATTTATTATTGCAAGAGGATTGTTAATTTCATGAGCAACACCTGCTGCAAGTCTACCAATAGATGCGAGTTTATCAGCATGCTCTGCATTTGCGATTGCGATTTCCCTTTCATGATCAGCTTTTCGAACCCTGTTTACTAAATTATTTATTGAAGTTGTTATAACAAAGAAAATTATAGCAATACTCAGAAGACTTATCATTGTTACTTCTTTTGTAAAGAAAGTAGGAATTTTAGCATAGGGTTTGGAACATATTGTTGTTAAAAGTATCCATGGAGTTTCTCTAATGGAAGTATAGGCAATGTAAGCCTGTTTTTTATTCAGTTCAACATCATAAATTTTTATCCTGTCTGATTCTCTTTCTATGATAATATTAAGTTTTAGTGGTTCAAGAGCATTTCCGAAATACTTGGAGTTAGTTTGAAGTATAAGTTGTTTATTTATAAGAAATACATCATCCTGTGAGCCGATTTCAAGATTTGAAATAAGTTTCTGTAGAATATCCATATTTATGGAAACTCTCAAAAGCCAAAAATCACCACCGGAAGGCATTTCTTTTTTTATTATTATTGAAAAATGCGGAATTTTTCTGTAACCAAGAAAAACATCTGTAACATAATCACTTTTCAGCGTCATCTCTTTAAACCACTCTGTTTGTGAATAGTCTTTTCCTTTAAGTTGATAAGGTCCTACATAAAGAGTCTGTATACCATTACTGTTTATGATTCCCATATCAATAATTCCCTCAAATTCTCTTTTAAAATTTGAAAATAATTGGAAAAATTTCTTCTCATCTGAGAAATACTCCTGAGGATATGAACTTACGATAAATTTAAGAGCAGATTTCCGTTCAGAAATAAAAAATTCAAGAGAATGCCTTGTTTCCTCCATCTGCCACCTGAGATTGTTTTTGAATTCGTCATGAACTATTTCGTAAATCCAAAAATAAGTAATGGTTACTACAATCATAAGAGGAATTATGGCAAAGAATGTGTTAAAAAGAATTAGTCTGAATTTAAGATAAAAGTATCTATCTTCGGTGAGCTTTGTAATAAATTGTTTGATAAAATTAAACATTTTTTAAATTATAGCAGATTTCAATGAGTAGAACAAATTTCGATTAATCTTCTATACCATAATTTTTCAATTTTCTCCAGAGAGAGACCCTGTCAATTCCAAGTATCTGTGCTGCAAGTGTTTTGTTGTTGCCAACTTCCTTTAAAACCCACATTATATATTCCTTTTCCAGTTCATCAAGTGTCATAAATTTTCCTTCTTTTTTTGTAAGTATCTGGATTTTTAAGTCTTTTAAGTCATCTGGAAGATGTTCAATCTCAATTTGAGAGGAATTACAAAGAACAACAGCTCTTTCAATAATATTTTCAAGCTCTCTTACATTCCCCGGATATTCATAGTTTATAAGAAGATTCATTGCTTCATCTGAAATCTTCATTACGTCCTTTTTCATAATAAGAGAGTATTTTTTCACAAAATACGAAACCAGCAGAGGAATATCATCTTTTCTTTCTCTTAAAGATGGAATTTCAAAGTTGACCACATTTAATCTGTAATAAAGGTCTTCTCTAAAGTTCCCTTTTTTAACCTCTTCACGAATATCCCTGTTTGTAGCTGCTATGAATCTCACATCTACTTTGATTGGTTCTATGCCTCCAAGTCTGAAAAACTCTTTTTCCTGAATAACCCTGAGAAGTTTTGCCTGCATTGTTGGAGACATCTCTGTTATTTCATCAAGGAATAGAGTGCCTGAGGATGCTATTTCAATCAATCCTTTTTTCAATGTTGTAGCTCCTGTAAATGCTCCTTTTTCATGTCCAAAAAGCTCATTGGAAAGAAGTTCCTCAGTAAAAGCTCCGCAGTTTATCGCAATAAAAGGGCTATTTTTTCTTAAAGAGTTTAAATGGATATATCTTGCAATAAGCTCTTTACCTGTGCCAGACTCACCTGTTATAAGAACATTACAATCTGAAGGAGCTATCTGTCGTGCTGTTTTTAAAAGATTTAACATTTTGCTGTTTTGAGTGATTATGGTGACTTTTTCGTGTAAATCAAGTTGTTCTTTTAGTTTTTTTACTTCCTTTTTAAGGTTTGTTTTTTCAGAAGCTTCTTTTATAATCTTTCTTATAATATCTAATTTGAAAGGCTTTGCAATATAATAAAAAGCTCCCTGCCTCATTGCTTCAACAGCATTTTCAACAGTGGCATAACCTGTTATCATTATTACTTCTACATCTGGATAGAGACTTTTACACTTTCTTAATATTTCAAATCCATCAACTTTTTCCATTTTTATATCTGTTAAAACTATATCAAACTGTTGTTTTTCAATGAGTTTTAAAGCTTCTACTCCATTATCGGTAGCAGTTACTTCATAACCTTCTTTTTTTAAGACATGCTCAAGATTTTTTAAGGTTATTTTTTCATCATCCACTACAAGAATGTTTGTCATTTTTTTATTCCTTTGGCAGCATTACTATAAATGTTGTTCCTTTGCCGATTTCACTATCAACACATATACATCCATCATGTTCTTTAATCAGTTCCTGAGTTATAAAAAGTCCTAAGCCTGAACCTTTACCTTCCTTCGTAGTAAAAAAAGGTTCAAATATTTTTGGTAAAATTTCAGGAGGGATACCCTGTCCAGTATCTTTAACTTCAATAGAAATAAATTCTTTATTGCATGTGAGCCCTCCCACGCATTTACCTTCATTTTTTAGAGAGAGATATCTATCAAAAATTTCATCTCTGTATGAGTAAGCCTTTATTTTTACCTCTGCTTCGCTTCCAGATGCCTGAATAGCATTTTTAATAAGATTTAAAAGTGCCTGCTGTATTCTCTGCTTGTCTGCATAAATTAAAAGATTATTTTCTACCTCAATACTTAAGTTAATTTTTGTTGGAATTTCACCTTTGATTAAAATTATTGTTTCATCAATTAAATTCCGGACTGAAATAGTTTCTTTTTTCAGTTCCTTTCTTCTTGAGAAATCGAGTATTGTTCTGATAATATTTTTTGCCCTTTCTGTTTGTGATTCAATTGCCTGAAGAAGTTCTTTTTTATATTTAGTATCAGCCTCTTCAATTTCTTCAATCAGTATTTGGCAGGAAGTTGATATATTTGACAGAGGATTATTTAATTCGTGGGCAATTCCAGAAAGAAGTGTTCCGAGGGAGGAGAGTTTCTCTGCCTGAATCAGTTGTTTTTGTTTGATCTGTAATTCATGAAACATTTTATTAAAGGTTTCAACCAGAGACTTAATTTCTTTATCAGAAGACTTAATCTGAATAGGATTCATCTTCCCTTCTGCAATTTCTTTTATTTGTGATTCAAGCTCTTTTAGAGGTTTTATAATTATTCTTGTGAGGGTTAAACCAAAAGAAATAAAAGGTATGACAAAAAAGATGTATATCAGTAAAAAACTGTATTTGATAATATTGTCAAGATTTTTTTTAATTATTTTCTGTTCGGTATTTTTTATATTTTCTGCGATGTTTATAAGAAGTTTGCCTTTTTCTCTTATTCCCTGTTCAAGTGTGATAGCCTGAGACGAATGGATTTTTTCTTTTAATTTGAGCATCATATTTTCATACTCTTGTAAGGTATTGTAAAGATTTTCTACTTCTCTATGGATTTTCAAACCTTCAAACTTTTCTTTTGTTATACTTTCTTTTATGAACTTAATATAGGTTAAGTTTTCCTTATAGTCTTTTTCATTGCGATACAGAAAGAAGTTTTTTTCTGTTCTTCTTATTTCCAGAACAGCCTCATACAAATTTGAGATGCTTTCTTGAAGTTCTATTTTTTGAGCAATTAACCTGATTTCTGACAAAAAAACTCCTGATATAATAATAGTTACCAATATCCCGGCAATATAGAAAAACATTATTTTTTTAGCAATACTTTTTGGAAACATAGTCTAATTTAAAATATATTAATTGCAAAATGCAACAGCAAGTTTATCTTTGAAACATTCAGTTAAAGATGATATAGTTATAAATTCAAATTTAGATAGATTTTTATATTGGCATAAAAAATGCTTATAATTATATATAATGAAAAAAATTTGAGGAGGTTAAAAAATGTTTAAAAATTTTACGAGATTTTTTGAAAAAGTTTTTGTAGCTATAGCTTTTGCCGAATCAGCCGAGTTTGATACAGCAAGAGAAATTTTACGGGGAAAAAGCGAAGACAGGCAGACAAAAAGAATAAAACCTAACAAAATAAAAAGAGCACAGTTGAGAGCATAAGAAGGGAGCTTTGTGCTTCCTTCTTATAATAAGCTTCAAATCAAGATTTTATCAACAATATCTCCAATTTTTTCCATAAATATAATTTCTACCCCATTTTTAAAATTTTCTGGCAGGCTATCTATATCAACTCTGTTTCTGTGAGGGATTATAACTGTTTTTACTCCTGCTCTTTTCGCAGCAAGAATCTTTTCTTTAATGCCTCCTACAGGAAGTATTCTACCGCTAAGGGTAAGTTCTCCTGTGATAGCTACGTCTCTTCTTGCAAGTCTGTTTGTAAAAAGAGAAATCAAAGCCATCGCTATTGTTGCACCAGCTGATGGTCCGTCTTTTGGTATGGCTCCCTGGGGAACATGTATGTGTATATCATAATTTTCAAAAGTATCCTCAGAAATGCCGAACATGGAAGAATTGCTTTTTACATAGCTTAATGCTGCCTGTGCGGACTCTTTCATTATGTTACCAAGTGAACCTGTGAGAATTAGTTCTCCTTTGCCTTTCATTTTAGCTGCTTCAACAAATATTATGTCACCGCCTGTTTCTGTCCATACAAGTCCAGTCACAACCCCGACTCTGTTTTTTGCATCAGCTACTTCAAAATAGAATCTTCTTGGTCCGAGATAGAATTCTACCACTTCAGGTGTTATTTTTACTGAATTTCTGGCTTTATTTCCTTTAACAACCTCGGTAGCGATTTTTCTGCATATTGTTGCAATCATTCTTTCAAGATTTCTTATTCCTGCTTCTCTTGTGTACTCCTGAATAATTTTTAAAATAGCCTCGTCAGTAAACTCAGGAGGAAACTCTGTGAGTCCCTGTTCAGCTATTTGTTTAGGAATTAAATGTTTCAATGCTATATTTTTCTTCTCTTCTTCTGTGTATCCTGAAAATTCTATGATTTCCATTCTATCAAGTAAAGCATGTTGAATATTATCAGGTATATTTGCAGTTACTATAAACATAACTCCAGAAAGATCAAAGGGAACATCAAGATAATGATCAATAAATGCATAGTTCTGCTCGGGGTCAAGAGCTTCAAGAAGAGCTGAAGCAGGGTCTCCTTTAAAGTCCTGACAGATTTTGTCAATTTCATCAAGCATCAGCACAGGATTGGCAACTCCTGTTCTACGAATTTCTTCTATGATTCTGCCAGGTTTTGCACCTGCATAGGTTCTTCTGTGTCCTCTTATTTCTGCCTCATCTTTTATTCCACCGAGTGAGATTCTCGCAAATTTTCTTCCCAGAGCATCTGCAATTGATTTGCCAATGGATGTTTTTCCTGTGCCAGGAGGACCTGCAAAACATAGTATGGAGCCCTTTGTTGAAATAGTTGAGAGTCTGTCTTCTACCGCTTGTTTTATTGATAGTTTTACCTCTTCTATTTTGAAAGGTTTGGCAATGTAATGAAATGCTCCTCTTTTTATCGCTTCAACAGCGCTATCAACGGCTGCATAAGCTGTTATCATTATAACTTTTGTATTTGAATATTTTGCTTTTACTTTTTCAAGTATTGCAAAACCGTCTACTCCTTCCATTTTTATATCAGTGAGAACTATCTCAAATTTTTGTTCATCAAGAAGTCTTAGAGCCTCAACTCCATTTTTAGCTGTAACCACATCATAATTTTCTTTCTTTAAAACATGCTCAAGGTTTTTCCTTGTTATTTCTTCATCGTCAACTATCAGTATTCTTGGATTTTTATTTGATGAGAGGATTTTCACAGCAAGATGTTCAAGAATTCTATTTTTTACCTCATAAAGTCCATAATGTCTTTCATTTAAAATCCTTTCAGCTCTTTCAAGGTTAAGGTTATCAGAAGTTTTTTTATTCCATGGCAAACTCACAAGATATTCAATGTATGTCAGTGTAATGGTATACTCTGCAGAAGAAGGATTCATTTTTGAAAAGAGGTCAAGCTCTTTTAAGGCAATCTCCTGTACATGAGGAGGCATTCCAGATTGAGAAATTTTTTTTCTCAATTCCTCAATTATAGTTATTTGAGTTTCGTCAATCTGATTATTTCTTCTGAAAAATTTCATTTTTCTCCTTTATTGCATTTTACAAATATGACGATGCAATTTGCAACATAAAATTTTTTAACTAATTAAAAAATTCCAATAAATTCAAAGGATTTTCCACTTTTAATTTAATGGCATATTAATTGATTTTAAAAATTAAGTAGGAGGAAATTTATGAAAAGGATGAGAGATTTTATAACCAAATTTGATGACTACATGTCTGCAATAACTTTTGCTGAAGCAGGCGATTTTGGAACTGCTAAGCAGATTATAAGAAAGAAAATAGTTGTTGTAGTAGTTCTTTCAGGTTCAGAAGAAGATATATACGCAATAAAGTATTCTTTGAATTTAACAAAAAGAGTTAATGGTATATTACGAATTTTTTTAAAACATGATGGATTAAAAAAACAAATAAAAGAATTGGCTGAAGCAGATGTTGACTATGAAATTTCAGAGTTTAGAAATTTATCGGAAGTTAGTGTAAGAAAATACCTTGATAAAGCTGATTTGATAGTCATTGCTGATGAAAGATTATATAAAGAAATTAAATCCGGAAATATTCCTTTAGTATTTGTTCAACAAAATAAAAATTTAGTAGGAGGATGAAATGGCAAGAAAGAAAAAAACATTGGTTAAGCTTTTATTCTTTGGAGTGGTTACAGCAACATTGTATGCTGGACTTTTTATTAATGAACCAATTGTTAAGACTCTGTGCGCAAGAGGAGGACTTTATGCTTTGTTCCCTGTACTGACTGCATTTGTTTTTTCATTTGCCCATGGTAACTTTACAAACTACTTCTGGCAGACTCTCGGTATTGAAGCAAAGAAAAAGACAACTGAATTGACAACATATGACAGACCTGTTGAGAGAAAAGAAGTAAGAACTCAGTTGCGTGCATAACATAAAAAAATATAATAAGGAGGACAAAAATGATAGAACTTACATCAAATTTTGTTGATTTAAACTGGATGAATGTTATGTACTTGTTCTTTGTTGGACTTGTAGGAGGACTTGTAAGTGGATTCATAGGTTCTGGTGGGGCATTTGTCCTTACACCAGGAATGATGAGTATGGGAGTTCCAGGGCTTGTGGCAGTTGCATCAAATATGTGCCATAAGTTTCCTAAGGCACTTGTAGGAGCTATTAAAAGAGCTAAATTCGGTCAGGTTGATGTTAAACTCGGACTTGTTATGGGAGTTTCAGCTGAGGCAGGAGTTTTATTGGGTGCTCATATTCAAGAGTATATTAAAAAGAGTTTTGGTGATGTAGGCTCAAATCTTTATGTAAGCGTGGCATTTGTTATAGTTCTTGGTATCGTGGGAACATATGTCTTGCTGGATGCTATGAAAACAAAAGATAATGAAAGAGAAAATAAAAATGAAGAAATTACAAAGATTGCAAAATGGGTTCAATCGGTTAATATTCCAGGAACAATGGTGTACTTCAAGAGTCTTGGAACAAAAGTTTCAGTTTTATTTACAATCCCGCTTGGTTTCGCAACAGGCATGCTTGCTGCTACAATAGCTGTTGGAGGATTTTTAGGTGTTCCTTCAATGATGTATATTCTCGGTGCTCCCGCAATAATGTCATCTGCAACTGAACTTGTCATTGCATTTGTAATGGGAATGGGCGGTACATTTAAATATGCAATGAGCGAATTTGTTGATATAAGACTTGCGATGATAATTCTGGCAGGTTCTCTTTTTGGTGTTCAGCTTGGAGCAATTGGAACAACTTATGTAAAGGATTATATGATAAAAATTGTAATGGGTGTTATAATGTTGATAGTGCTTGTCAGCAGAGGCTTAATGATTCCAGTTTATCTCGGTCAACTGGGCGTAATAACTCCTTTATCAGACGCTACAGTAACTATACTTAAAACTGTAAGCTTTGCTATAATGCTGATAGCTCTTTTAACTGGAGCATTAATTATATGTGTAGCTCTATTTAAAGGTTTAAGTGCAGAAAGAAAACTACAGAAGATTATCGCAACCTCTTCAGTTACTGTTAAATAAAATTTAAACTTAATTCGCAGGGTGGATAAAATTTCTACCCTGCTTTTTTGAGAAATTTTTTATTATAGTTTTTTAAAATTATTCGTAGGAGGCATAGATGGCTATTTATAAAAGAATATTAGCATGTATTGACGGATCAGATGAGAGTTTTCATACTTTTGAAGAGGCTGTTAGATTTGCAAAAGAAAGAGATATTACAGTATTTGCTTTGACTGTTGCTCCATCCTATCATGGAGATTTAAGTCTTGTAGGCATCGGAGTTTCTATTGAAGAAATAAGTAAACCATATAAGGAAACGCTTTCAAAAGCTAAAGATATAGCTGAGAAACATCAAGTTCTCGTGAAAACTCTTTATGAAGAAGGAGAACCCTTTGAAAAAATTATTGATGTAAGCGAGGAAATCTCATCAGACTTAATAGTTATGGGTAAAAAAGGGATAAGCGCTCTTCAGCAGGTTTTGATGGGAAGTGTGACAGAGAGAGTAATTGGTTATAGTAATACAGATGTTTTAGTTGTTCCAAAGAATTCAACGATCAAATGGAATAAATGCCTTGTAGCTGTTGATGTGTCAAAGTATGGTGAAAAAGTTTGCAGTAAAGCAATAGATATTGCAAGAGATTTTCAATCAGAGATAAACCTGATTTCTGCAGTAGAAGTCCCTCTGGCAGTTTTTGCAGTTAAGCCTGAACTTTATGATGAACAGGTGAATAAAACAAAAAAATACTTAAAAGAGCTTGAGCTTAAATTTCATGGTGAAAATATATCTCCCAGAATTTTTATAGAAGAAGGAGAGCCTTACAAAAAGATTCTTGAGAAAGCAGATCAGATTCAGGCTGATATTATTGTTGTTGGTTCTCACGGAAGAACTGGGCTTAAAAGGCTTCTTATGGGAAGCACCTGCCAGAGAGTAATTGGCCTTTCAAAGGTGCCTGTCCTGGTCGTTAAATCATAAATGAAATATTTCATATCAGGTTGGGCAGGTTTTAGAGAAGCACTGGATGTGCCAGAGGAGTGGCATTTTATAGTTCCATTCATTGATTTAGATGAAGCAGGGATTTTAGATTTTTTTAAGAACAAATCAGGGAAAACGCTTATTGGCTGGTCAACAGGCGGGCATATTATACTTAAGAATTTTAATTTTTTTACATCACGATTTGATGAGATAATCGTTGTGGCAGGATTTAGGAAATTTACCGACTATGTAAATCCAAGAATAATTAAAAAAATGATTAATAAAATGGAGCTTGAACCAGAGGAAGTTATAAAACAATTCCATATCAATGCAGGCTTAAATCCCTATATTCCTGAAAGTATTGATAAGCAGGCACTCATTGAGGGTTTAAGATTTTTACTTAATTCTGACTTTAATTCTATCAGTTCTTTAAAGAATAAGCCGATTTTTATACATGGAAGTATGGATAAGATTTTACCCTTCAGAGCGTTAAGTGATTTAAAAAAATTATATCCCTCTGCTGAAACGCATCTTATATCAGGCTTTCACTGGATTCCTTTTAAAATCTTAAATACTTACATACCCAGATAAGATTCCTTTATTTGTGGATTTTCAAGAAGTTCTTTTGAATTCCCCGATATTGTTATTTCTCCAACTTCCATAACATATGCTCTGTTACTTATCTCTAATGCCATATGAACATCCTGTTCTACTAATAAAATACTAACTCCAGATTCGTTAATCTTTTTTACTACATCAACGAGTATTTCTACTATTGTCGGAGCAAGTCCTAATGTAAATTCATCTATTAAAAGAAGTTCAGGCTCATTCATAAGAGCTCTTCCTATTGCAAGCATTTGCTGTTCTCCACCTGAAAGGTCTCCTCCAAGATGATTTTTTCTTTCATAAAGTCTTGGTAAAATAGAGAAAACTTTTTCCATTCTTTCTTTTAATCCATTTCTTCTTTGATATGCTCCTATTTCCAGATTTTCTTTCACGGTCATGCCTGAAAATATTCTTCTTCTTTCTGGACAAAGACTTATTCCCAATTTTACAATCTTATCTGGTGAAAGGTTGGTAATGTTTTGCTCATTAAAAATGATTTCTCCACTCCATATTCTTAGTCGTCCTACAATTGCTCTCATTAAGGTGCTTTTCCCTGCACCATTAGAGCCAAGAAGAGCAACTATTTCTCCTTTATTGATTTCAAGGGAAACATTTCTCAATATCTGCAAATCACCGTAGCCAGTGTTGAGATTTCTTACTTCAAAAAATTTCATTATGCCACCCCTCTTTGTGCGAATTTACTTCCTAAATAAGCCTCAATTACTTGAGGATGATTACAAACTTCATGAGGTTTCCCTTCACATATAAGCTCCCCCAAGTGGAGAACAACAACTCTATCTGATATCCCCATTATTACTTTCATAACATGTTCAATGGCTATTATTGTTATTCCCCTTTCTTTTAAAAGCAAAATCTCTTTCATTATGTCATCAAGCTCTTTCGGATTGAGTCCTGCCATAACTTCATCAAGAATTAAAAGTTCAGGATCCATTGCTAATGCTCTTGCAAGTTCAAGTTTTTTACGCTGAGCAATTGGTAAGATGCTCGGTTCTCTGTCCTTTTCATTTAAAAGCCCAACTATTTTTAATGCATCCATTGCTATATCTTTTGCTTCTGCCCTGTTTTTAGCATTTTTTCTGCCATAAAATGCTCCAACCATAACATTTTCCAAAACTGTAAGACCTTTAAAGGGCTTGACAACTTGAAATGTTCTTGCTATTCCCATTTTTGAGATTTCATATGGTTTTTTGTTATTTATTAACTCTCCTTTGTAATAAATTTCACCCCGTGTTATGTCAGTTAGGCGGCATATAAGATTCATTAAAGTTGTTTTCCCTGCACCATTGGGACCTATTAAGCCAAGAATTTCTCCTTTGTATACTTTGAGATTTACATTATTTAAAACCTCAAGTCCTCCATATTTTTTTGCGAGATTTTTTGTTTCAAGCATTATCATATCTCAGCACCTCAAAGTTTATTTTCTCTCAGATTAATAATAATTTTTCTAAAAGAAAATCCGCCTTTAAATGTTTCAAATAGCCCCTTAGGAATAAAGATTACGATTAATATAATCAACATTCCAAGTATCATTCCATGAATTTCTATAAATTTGCTCCATACGAATTCTGATACAAGCTCAAGAATAAATGCACCTATCATGGGACCCAATACAGTTGTTCCACCTCCAAGCAAAATCATAGCAAACATTTTTACTGAATAGGAAGTTTCAAAAACTGTAGAAGGGTCAATATATGTTAACCAGTAAGCGTAGGCTCCACCAGCTATTCCAACCAGAGCTCCACTTATAGCCCAGGATATTGTTTTAAACAATGATGTATTTATTCCCATTACACTTGCTGCGTCTTCATCAATTCTTATTGCTCTCAAAGCATATCCAAATTTTGAACGAAAGATTAAAAAAGCTACTGCAATGGTAAGCAGCATTATCAAAAGAATAGCATAATAAAAAAACTTGTAAATATAGGCAGGTTCACCTTCCATAATAGGCAAAGTAAGACCCATACCTCCGCCAGTTATTTCAGTCATGTTGTCAACAATTTCTTTTATAGCTTCCATTACTCCTATTGTAGCAATTGCGAAATAATGCCCTTTTAGTCTTAAAAGAGGTAGTCCTAAAAGTGTAGCAATCAGAAATCCTGACAATGCACACAAAGGAAGCGTCAATAAAAAGGAGAAATTATATTTTGTCATTAATACTCCAGTTACATATGCTCCTATCCCAAAAAAGGCTATATTTCCAAAGGCTGGATATCCTGTAAATCCTATGATTATGTTACTTCCGGTCGCAATTGCTGCAAACATAAATGTTTGAGTAAGAACTCTGAGCCAGTATCCTGACACTAAAAATGGGAGTATTACTAATATAGCAATAAATATAAAAAATAAAATTACACTTTTTTTCATATCAATGCTTGACCTCCGCAAAGTATTTTTTCCCGAGGATTCCTGTTGGCTTTATTACTAAAACTAAAACCATTATTGCAAGAGTAATGGCATTTTTATAACTTTCTCCGATTATGTAAGAACTCAATGTTTCAACAATACCGAGAATAATTCCACCCAGAAGAGCTCCTTCAACTCTTCCAAGTCCACCAAGAATGCTTACAATAAACGCTCTTAAGGTTAAAGAGCCTGCCATAGATGGAGAAAATGCCTGTGTTAACGAGAAAAGACTTCCAGCAACTCCTGCCAATCCTGAAGCAATTGCGAAGGTTATTGCAAAAATTTTTGCCGGATTTATTCCTACCATCATTGCAGCATCAATATCAAGAGATGTTGCTTTAATCGCTTTTCCTGTCCATGTTTTATTAAGGAAAAGACTTAGAAGAAGTGTAATTAAGATACATATAGCAAATACAGCAAGTCTTATATAAGGTATAACAATATCTCCGATTATTAAGCTTTCTCCAGCATAATCAGGAGTAACAGACCTGAAGTCAGCTGAGAAAAAGGTTGTCATAAAATTTACGAGAAATATCTCTATACCAAAAGTTAGGATAAGAAGCATAAAAATCTGTGCCTTAACAACTAAATTAAGTAAATATCTTTGCAAAATATATCCGAAAATAAAAAGGGGTATAAAACTAAATGGAAGGCTTAAAAAAGGGTCAACTCCGTAATACTGAAACAAAAATAAAGTAATATACGCTCCTAAAAGAGCTATTGCTCCATGAGCAAGATTAATTATGTTTGTTACTCCCCAAACAAGCGAAAAACCAACTCCAATAAGAGCATAAAATCCTCCAAGAAGAATACCATTTAGAAGAACTTGTAATATTATCATATCCTCCCTCGTATTAATTTAATAAAAAGCCCGGAATAAACTCCGGGCTTTCAAAATTATCTCCATGCAGGTTTTGGATATACAGGTTTTGCTTCAGCAGCATTTTCAGGATATACTGTTTTCTGTTGTCCTCTCTGTATCTGTATAACAGGCATTCCTTTATCAACAACTTTTCCTGTTGCGTCAAATCTGATTTTTCCAAAAAGCGTTTCTTCATTAAAGCTTGCAAGTGCCTGTCTTATTTTGTTTATATCCGTAAAAGTGCCTGCTTTTTCAATAGCTCTCTGGAATATAACCGCTGCTGCAGCTCCTCCCGCAGCGTGATAGTTAGGTTCTACGCCAAATTTTGCCTTAAATGCTTTTACGAAGTTTTCATTTGAGCCAAAAACAGGATCTTTATATTTTAAAGTTGGTGTCCACTGTGCTGAACCAAAAATATACTCAGCGTCTCCTTTCAAGGCTGTGACAAAATCCGGTAAAGTTGGACCAACTGAAAAGGCAATGGCTTTAGGATTTAATTTATAGTCTTTGCTCTGTTTAACTATTACAACAGTATCTTGAAAATGTCCACATCCAATGAGAATATCAGGATTTTTTGCTTTAATTTCTACAATAACTGTGGAGAGGTCCTGTGTGCCTTTTGGATAATCCTTGTAATAAACTACTTTATATCCGTATTTTTGTGCAGATGCCCGTGCCCCTTGAGCAACCTGAGTTGAAAAAAGATCGTTTGAGTAAACGATAGCAACGGTGTTTGGCTTTGGAGTTTTATTTCTTAACATTTTTAAAGTATCATCCATATACTCAGTTGCTACAGTATAAATTCCAAAAAGATTTTTGAAACCTCTCGTATAGAGTTTATCTGCACCAGCACCACCCTGAACCATTAAGGCTCCGTATTTCTCAGTAATTGCAGAGGTTGAAAATACGGATTCACTTCCATAAGGACCCAGAATAAGTTTGATGCCGTCTTCAGTGATAAGTTTTTCTACAAGCTTTGCTGCCCTGTTTGGATCGCTTTCATCATCGTAATATTTAATTTCAACTTTGTAGTATCTGTTGCCGATTTTGATTCCACCTTTTTTGTTTACAGTTTCTTTCCATAGTTCATAACCGTTTTTTACAAGGTTTCCTTCCTTGGCAAGTTTACCAGTAAGTGAAATCGCAGCTCCAAATTTTATTACATCTGCTGCAAAAGAGACTGATATGAGAAAAAAACTCAATAGAAAAACTCCCATCATAAAACTTAATCGTTTCATCTTGCCCCTCCTTAAAAGTTTTTAATGATAATATTAAAAATGTTTAAAAAAGTCAACACCTATCTTGCCAGTTGCCGTTTTTTAGCTTTTTCTGCAACTGCATGGGATACTGCCTGAGCAACTTTTTTGTTAAATATGCTTGGAATTATGTAGTCTTCGTTTAATTCATCGTCTTTTATTATGTTTGCTATTGCATTGGCTGCTGCAAAGAAGATTTCTTTGTCAACTCCCCTTGCACGCACCTCAAGTAATCCTTTAAATAATCCAGGAAATGCAAGTACATTGTTTATCTGGTTAGGATAATCAGACCTTCCTGTTGCCATTATTCTTACAAGAGGCATGGCAAGTTCTGGTGCAATTTCAGGGTCTGGATTGGCAAGGGCAAATACTACTCTGTCTTTTGCCATTTTTTCTATGTCTTCAGGTTTTAAAATATTCGGTGCAGAAAGCCCTATAAATACATCCGCTCCTTGCAATGCATCTGAGAGATTTCCTTTGATTTTTTCTGGATTTGTTCTTTTAGCAAGCTCCTCTTTATGTGGATCCATGTCCTCTGTTCTTCCCTCATATAGAGTGCCTGCTCTGTCACATACAATTATGTTTTTTATTCCATAGTCAAGAAGCATATAGGCTGTGGCAGTTCCTGCAGCACCTGCTCCAGCTATAACAACTTTAAAATCTCTAATATCCCTTTTAAAGATTCTTCCCACATTTATCAATGCAGCTAAAACAACAATTGCAGTTCCATGCTGGTCATCATGAATAACAGGAATATCAAGCTCCTGCCTGAGTCTTCTTTCAACTTCAAAACAGCGGGGTGCTGCAATGTCTTCAAGATTTATTCCACCAAAAGGCGTTGATATTTTTTTTATTATATCTACAAGCTCATCCACCTCGGTTGTCCTTATGGCTATTGGAAAAGCATCTACACCTCCAAATTCCTTAAAAAGCATACATTTACCTTCCATCACAGGCATTGCAGCATCTGGTCCAATGTTGCCAAGTCCAAGCACTGCTGTCCCATCAGTGATAACTGCAACAGTATTCCCTTTAATTGTGTAGCGATACACATGGTCTGGATTTTTATGAATATCCTTGCAAACTCTTGCAACTCCGGGAGTATAAACGCGGGATAGGTCTTCTCTGCCTTTGACAATAATTTTATTATATATTCCGATTTTGCCGCCTTCGTGCACAAGAAATGTTTTATCCATTACCCTGAGGATTTTGACGCCTTCAATGTGTTTAAGTGCTTTTATGATTTTCTTTTCATGCTCTTCATCTCTTGCATTTACTGTTATGTCTCTAATGATTTTCCCTTTTTCAACTTTTACAATATCAATTGAACCGAGGTCCCCTCCTGCACCACTTATGGCTGAGGCAATTTTTGCAAACATTCCGATACGATTTTCAATCTCAACACGGACCGTTATACTATAACTTGGACTTGGTACATATCCCATTTTTATCCTCCTATGCTTGACATTGTGCTATAAATTATACAAAATAAAATAATTTTTGAAAACAGGGAGGAGTATAAGTGGAGATTAACAAACACTATTTTGACACAGTTATTATTGGTTCAGGATTGGCAGGTTGTCGTGCTGCAATTGAATGTATTAACCATGGAACAGTGGGAGTGCTTAGTAAGCTTTATCCAACCCGTTCCCATTCAACAGCAGCACAGGGAGGCATTGGTGCTGCTTTAGGAAACGAAGAGGAAGACAGTCCTGAATGGCATACTTATGACACTGTAAAGGGAAGTGATTTTCTTGGAGATCAGGATGCAATTGAAATTATGTGCTATGACGCTATACCAACAATCATTGAGCTTGAGCATATGGGTGTGCCTTTTTCTCGTACCAAAGAAGGAAAAATTGCCCAGAGAAGATTTGGTGGACATACAAGGGAGTTTGGTAAAGCACCTGTTCGCAGAGCCTGTTATTCTGCTGACAGGACAGGACATGCGGTGCTCTTTGCACTTTATGAGCAGAGTCAGCTTAAAGGTGTGAAATTTTTTCAGGAATTTCAGGTTCTTGATATTGTTGTTGAGAATAACGCTGTTCAGGGGATTATTGCAGTAAATATAAAGGATGGTTCGATTCATGTATTTGAATCAAAGGCAGTTATAATAGCAAGTGGTGGTTATGGAAAAATTTTTAAAGTCACATCAAATGCCTATGCAAGCACCGGTGAATGTCTAAGCATGCTTTTCAGACAGGGACTACCCCTTGAAGATATGGAGTTCTTTCAGTTCCATCCAACAGGACTTTATGGACTTGGAATACTGATTACTGAAGGTGCAAGGGGAGAAGGCGGAATACTGATTAATGGAAAAGGTGAGAGATTTATGGAAAGATATGCCCCAACCATAAAAGACCTTGCTCCCAGGGATATGGTATCCAGAGCAATTCTCACTGAGATAAGAGAAGGAAGAGGAATTGATGGAAAAGACTATGTTTATCTTGACCTTAGACATATAGACAGAAAAATTCTTGAAGAAAGACTTCCAGAGATAACCACCTTCTGCAAAATCTACATGGGCATAGATCCATCGGAAGCTCCAATTCCTGTTGTTCCAACTGCTCATTATGCAATGGGTGGAATTCCAACAGACATAGATGGAAGAGTACTTAGAGATATTGATGGCTCAGTTGTTTACGGACTTTATGCAGCTGGTGAGTGTGCCTGTGTTTCTGTTCATGGTGCAAACAGGCTTGGATGCAATTCTCTGCTTGATACAGTAGTATTTGGTAGAAGGGCTGGTAAAGCTGCTTCAAGCACTCTTAAAACTGCGCAAAAGGGTAAGGTTAAAAAGGAAAGAATATCTCTCATAGCAGATTGTATAAAGATGATAAGAAATAGCAAAGGTAGAGAAACAGTGGCTTCAGTGAGAAAAGATTTACAGGCAGCTATGATGGATAAATGTTCAGTATTCAGAACTGAGGAAGGTTTAAAGGAAGTTCTTGAAGAAATAAAGAACTTAAAAGAGCGCTATAAAGAGATATCCATAACTGATAAATCAACAACATTTAATACAGAACTTCTTGAAGCTATAGAACTTGGGCATATGCTTACTCTTTCAGAAGTAATAGTTTCCAGTGCATTACAGAGAACAGAAAGCAGGGGTGCTCACTACAGGGAAGACTATCCAAAAAGAGATGATGAAAACTGGCTCAAGCATACTTTTGCCTTTCAAACAGACAAAGGTATCACTTTCAAATTTAAACCTGTTAAAATAACAAGATTTAAACCGGAGGAGAGGAAATACTGATGGAGAAATATTACACTTTTAGAATCAAAAGATATTTACCCGATGAAAATCCACCTACAAGATGGGACGAGTTTAGAATTAAGCTTAATAGCATGGAAAGGGTTTTAGACGGACTTATTAAAATTAAAGAGACAAGAGATGGAACTCTCACATTCAGAAAATCATGTGCTCATGGAGTATGTGGTTCCTGTGCAATGAAAATTAACGGCAAAAACAGGCTCGCCTGTCAAACTCTTGTAAAAGATTTACCTGAAATTATAGAGATTGAGCCTTTGCCTTCTTTGCCTGTTATAAAAGACCTTGTTGTTGATATGTCCCTATTCTTTGAGAAAAATGATAAGGTTCTACCATATTTAATAAATGATGAGCCTCCACCTGAAAGAGAAAGAATTCAGTCTCCTGAAGACCAGCATAAAATTCTTGAATCAATTACATGTATAATGTGTGGAAGTTGTACAACATCATGCCCTGTTTTCTGGGCTGACAAAGAATATCTTGGACCATCTGCTTTGCTTAAAGCATACAGATTTCTTTTTGATACCCGTGATAGAGCTACAGAGCAAAGGCTTGAAGCAATTACAGGTGAACATGGAGTATGGAGATGTCACTCAATTTTTAACTGTGTAGAGGTCTGTCCAAAGGAGATAGATATTACAAAGCATATTTTAAAATTAAAGCGACTGGCTGTTAAGAAAGGCTTTACTGGAGGTGAAAGATGAGATATCGCTGGAACACTGGCTCAATTGCCTGGCTCGTTCATAGAGTTACAGGAATCATTCTTGCACTTTACTTAATTGCCCATATTTATGTTTTAAGCCATTTAAAAGACCCTGTGTCATATGATAAATTGATGGCATTGATGAAAAATCCCATCATTAAGATCGGCGAATTAATACTTTTCGCTATAGTTTTAAAACATGTTTTTGCAGGAATAAGAATCACACTTCTTGAGATGGGAGTATCTACGAAGTATCAAAAGCAGATGGCTTATGCTGGAGCAGCAGTTGTAGCAGTGTTATGGTTTATTGGTGCAATTTACTTTTTAAAGGAGGTGTTTTAATGTGGAGCTGGCTTTTACATAGAATAACCGGTGTGATTCTTGTTGTTGGACTACTTTATCACTTTGTTCTAATGCATTTTATGGGTCATGACAACTACTCTTATGAAGCAGTCATGCAAAGACTGAGTGATCCGTCATGGAAGATTTTTAATATTGTATTTCTAATTTCAGCTCTATATCATGGCTTTTATGGATTGAATGGTCTTGTTTTAGAGTATATAAAGAGTGATTCATTAAAGAAGTTTTTGAAGATTATGATATTTGTTATTCCGGTAGCACTTGCTTTTTGGGGGGTTAAGATTGTATTTTTATTATAAATAATTTTGAGAGGGCTAAAATGCCTACAACCTTTATATGGAAAGGCAGAACAGAAGAAGGAGTTATAATAACAGGCGAAACTGAAGCTGAGAATGAAGGAGAACTTCTTTTAGCATTAAGAAAAAAAGGTATAATTCCAAGATACGTAAGACAGAAAGAAGAAAAAAGATTTCTTAGTTTAGGAAAAGTTTCAAATAAAGATATTCTCTTTTTTACCCGTCAATTTGCAACTCTATTTGCTTCAGGTGTACCAGTTGTTCAAGCTTTTGATGCATTGATAGGACAGATAAAGAATAAAACTTTTAAAAAAGTTCTCATTCAAATGAGAAATGATATAGAAAAAGGTTCATCTTTGGCTGATGCTATGAAAAGGCACCCACGCGTATTCAGTTCACTTTTTGTAAATATGGTAAGAGCTGGTGAAGAAGGTGGAATGCTTGATAAGGTACTTCAAAGAATGGCTGATTATTTTGAGAAAATGTTAAAACTGAGAAGAAAAATCATTGGCGCTATGATTTATCCTAGTTTAGTAATAGGTATTGCTGTTTTGGTTGTAGCAGTTATAATGATATTTGTCATCCCAACATTTGCCAAACTGTTTTCTGAAATGGGAGTTGATCTGCCTCTTCCTACAAGAATAACAATTGGTTTGAGCAATTTTATGGCAAGTTCAGGAATTTTTATATTTTTAGGAATTATTGGATTTTTTATATTTGTAAAATTCCTGAGAGCTTCGGCTAAAGGTAGAAAAATCACAGATAACATTCTATTAAGAATTCCTCTTTTAGGGGTTATATTGCTTAAATCTTCTCTTTCAAGATTTTCAAGAACACTTGGAACTCTTCTTGGCAGTGGTGTCCCAATTCTTAACAGTATGGAAATTTCAGCAAGAGCTTCAGGTAATAAAGTGATAGAGGATATTGTTTTAGATATGAAAGAGGAGATAACCGGTGGTAAATCTCTTACAGAAGTTTTAAAAACAAAGCCTGAAATTTTTCCACCAATTTTTGTTCAGATGGTAGGTGTTGGAGAGTCAACAGGTAAAACTGATGAGATGCTCAATAAAGTAGCGGATTTTTATGATGAAGAAGTTGACAATGCTGTGGCAAATCTAATGAGTATGCTTGAGCCAGCATTGATAATATTTCTTGGAGTAACAATTGGATTTATAGTAGTATCTCTTTATCTGCCTATATTTAAGCTCGGCGAGGTTGTTGGCAGAGGAGGTTAAAAGCCTCTATAAGTCTTTCAATGTTTTCATGAGTATGTGCTGCACTTATAGTAATTCTTATTCTTGGAATTTTTACTGTTGGTGGTCTGATAACAGGTGCATAAATACCCAAACTATTAAATATTTTTGAAGCATTCATCGCATCTTCAATACTTTCAAAAAGAAGTGGAATAATAGGAGTTTGCGTATTTGTTGTCTTAAGACCTAAAATTTTTATAGCTTCAATAACTTTTTCAGTATTATGCCAAAGTGTGTCAATAAGAGTTTTATCTTCTATAATAATTTTTATTGAAGCAATGGCAGAGGCAATAACACTTGGTGGCAGAGCAGTTGAAAAGATGAATCCTCTTGCTGAATTTATAAACCAATCTATTAAACTATTTGTTCCGCATACAAATGCACCAAAGCAACCTACTGATTTTGAAAGAGTTCCCATTTGAACTACGAAATTTTCTTGAGGAAGATTAAAATGTTTCCATGCACCCTGTCCTTGTCCAAGAACACCAGTTCCGTGGGCATCATCAATATAAAGAATTGCATCCTCAAACTTGCAGATTTCATAGAGTTCTTTAAGTGGAGCGATGTCTCCATCCATGCTAAATACTGTGTCAGTGATTACTATTTTTTTTCCCTTGCATGAAGTTTCTTTTATTTTTTGGGATAGGTCATCTATATCGGCATGTTTATAAATAATTTTTTTTGCTTTACTGAGTCTTATTCCATCAATAATGCTTGCGTGATTAAGTTCATCACTGAAAATTATATCTTCTTCCTCAGCTAATACTGGTATTAATGATGTATTAGCTGTGTAACCAGAATTGAGAACAATTGAACTCTCTGTTCCTTTTAGTTGAGCTAAAAGTTTTTCCAGCTCTTTATTAAGAACAGTACCTCCAGCAAGAAGTCTTGATGCTCCTCCGCCACAGCCAAAAATTTTAATTGCTTGCATTGCTGCTTCTTTTACCAATGGATGCTGGCTTAATCCAAGATAGTCATTGGATGAGAAATTTATATATTTTTTTCCATTTATTGTAATTTCCATCCCATCTCTTGAGTTCACATCTTTTAAAGAACGATAGAGATTTTGTTCTTTAAGTCTTCTGAGTTTTTCTTCCAAAAATTCAAAAAATTTTTCACTCATATAAATTACCTCTTGACAAAAATTTCATCTTAGTATAATATTGGTGGTAAAAAGTGGTAAAAAGTGGAACATGATATCTTTCATAGGAAAATATTACCATAATCTTGATCAAAAAGGAAGAGTGATCTTGCCATCCTCTATTAGAGAGGTTCTGGCAAACAAGTACTCATCTGGAAAGCTTTATCTTACCACTGCTCCTTTTGATAAGGCATTGCATCTTTATCCTCTTGAGGAGTGGATAAAGCTTGAAGACAAAATAAGACAACTTCCAAAGTCGGATGAATCGGTAATCTATTTTTTAAGAAGAGTTATTGCCTCTGCAACGCCCTGTGAAATGGATAAACAGGGAAGAATACTAATCCCCTATGAATACAGAAAGGATGCAGGAATTAATTCAGAGGTGGTCATTGTTGGGCAAATTGATAGAGTTGAAATATGGGATAAGGATACATGGGATAGCGTTACAGATCCATCAAAAGTAGATATAAAGAGGATACAAGATGGTCTTGCTAAGTACGGA
Organism: Thermodesulfovibrio aggregans; assembly: GCF_001514535.1. NCBI lineage: Bacteria > Pseudomonadati > Nitrospirota > Thermodesulfovibrionia > Thermodesulfovibrionales > Thermodesulfovibrionaceae > Thermodesulfovibrio > Thermodesulfovibrio aggregans. The sequence goes on from NZ_BCNO01000001.1 coordinate 51,116, forward strand.
TTATAAACTACACATTCCTGTGATGGTGAAAGAAGTAATTGAACTTCTTGATCCATCACCTGATGGAGTTTATGTTGATGCTACTTTAGGTTGCGCAGGTCATTCAATGGAAATACTTAAAAAGCTTGGTTTAAATGGAAGATTAATTGGTATTGATAGAGATGAGACCGCAATTGAGATATCAAAGGATTTGCTCAATGATTCAAGAGTAATTTTGAAAAAGGCAAAATTCTCTCAATTGTTGGAGGTTTTAAAAGAATTAAATATTGACAGAATTGATGGAATTATTTTTGATCTCGGAGTTTCAATGTTACAGCTAAAGGATTTTTCAAGGGGTTTCAGTTTTTATTCTGAGAATAATCTTGATATGAGAATGGACCAGACTGATTCCTTAACTGCCTGGTATGTTGTCAACAAATACCCTGAAAAGGAGCTTGAGAGAATTCTAAGAGAGTACGGTGATGAACCATTTGCAAGAAGAATAACAAAAGAAATTGTAAGACAGAGAAGCAAAAAAACAATTGATACCTGCAAGGAACTGGCAGAACTTGTAAAGAGGGTTGTACCAAGACATGGTAAACTTCATCCTGCAACTCAGGTTTTTCAGGCATTAAGAATTGAAGTAAATAAGGAAATTGAAGAACTAAAAGCAGGACTTTCTCAGGCAGTTGAGTTATTGAAAAAAGGTGGAAGAATATGTGTTATCTCTTATCATTCAGGTGAAGACAGGATTGTAAAGAACTTTTTTAAAGAAAAGGAAAAAGAAGGGATAATTAGAGTTTTTACTAAAAAACCCATTTTACCATCTCTTGAAGAAGTTTTTAGAAATCCATCCTCAAGAAGTGCGAGGCTAAGAGGAGGTGAAAAACTATGAAATATGTTGTATCAATAATTTTAGTGTTATTTTCAGTTTTTGCAATTTTGTGGATGAGGTCAAATATAATTGCCTTAGAGTATAGATTAAGTAATCTTGAAGAGAAAAAAAAGATATTGCTCAGAGAAAATAGAAATTTACTTGCTCAAAAGGCAAGTTTGACTTCTTTTGCAAAAATTAGCAGGACCGATGATTGTTTTTTGGTACTCCCTGACAGGAAAAAAGTAGTATATATCGATGGAAAACCTGAAATTCTGATAAAGACAGCAAGCTTTAAAAAGAACCAATGATGAATAAAAGACTTCTTTTCATAAAGATAATTCTTTCAATGTGCTTTGTTATTGTCATTTTCCGTCTTGGTTTAATAATGTTTGTAGAACATGAGGCTTATTTTGCAAAAGCAAAAATTCAGCAAATAAAAAAAGAAGAAATTATGCCAAAAAGAGGAAACATATATGATAGGATGGGCAGGGAATTGGCAATTTCTCTTGAAAAGGACTCATTATTTGTTGATCCTGTATCTTTAAAATCCTTTCAGACAGTTAATCTTTTAAAACACTATGTGAACGTTGATGAAGAGCAGATAGAAAAGCTGGCAGAAAAGAGAATAAGATTTTTATGGCTTAAAAGAAAGATAGATTCTGACCTGTCGGAAAAGATAAAATCTTTGAAAGTTGAAGGGGTCGGTGTCATCACAGAGGGAGCAAGATTTTATCCAAAAGGTTTTTTAGCTTCTCATGTGCTTGGTTTTGTGAATGTTGATGAACAGGGTATGGAGGGATTGGAAAGGCAGTATGATAAATATCTAAGAGCAGAAAGGACTTTGAAAACAGTTTCAGTAGATGCAAAGGGAAAGAAACTCTCTGATGGAAGTGTTGGAGATGTAAAAGGAAATGATCTCTTTTTAACAATTGATGAAGGACTGCAATACATAGTTGAAAAACATATCGATGAGGCTGTCAAAAAATGGCAGGCTTCCTCTGCTACTGTAATAATGATGGATCCCTTTACAGGAGAGATTCTTGCTCTAGCAAACAGACCGACTTATGATCCAAATAATTTAAAATCCATAAAAAATATTGGTATAATAAGAAATCGTGCCATAACAGACCTGTACGAACCAGGTTCAACATTTAAGATAGTTACAGCAACTGCAGCACTTGAAGAAGGTATTGTAAAGCCCTATACAAAGTTTGATTGTTCTCAGGGATACATAGAAGTAGGGGGTAAAAAAATAAAAGATGTTCATAGAAACGGAGTTCTTACTTTTGAAGAAGTTATTCAGAAGTCTTCGAATGTTGGAACAATAAAGATAGCAATGATGCTTGGAAGGGAAAAACTTTATCAGTTTATAAAAAAATTTGGATTCGGAGAAAAAACAGGTATAGATCTTCCTGGAGAAATCTCTGGTTATGTAAGACCCATTCAAAAATGGTCTGGTACATCAATAGGAGCTATTCCAATTGGACAGGAGGTAGGGGTTACAGCATTGCAAATTCTTAGAGCCTATTCGGCAATTGCAAATGGAGGTTATCTTGTCAAACCATTTGTGGTTTCTGAAGTACACTCACCTGACGGAAATATTTTATATAAAAGTGTCATTCATAGAGAAAAAATTATCTCTGATAAAACAGCTAAAATAATGAGAGAAATTCTCAAAAAAGTTACTCAAGAGGGCGGAACTGCTACCCAGGCAAAGCTTGATGGTAACGATGTAGCAGGAAAGACTGGAACAGCTCAAAAATATGATCCTAAAACTCGCAGATACTCAAGAGACAGATTTGTAAGCTCCTTTGTAGGTTTTATTCCTGCAGACAATCCACGAATTGCCATGATAGTTGTAATTCATGATCCAAAAGGTGCACATTATGGAGGTGTTGTAGCAGCTCCTGTATTTAAAGCAATAGCTGATGAGGCATTATCTTATCTTAATGTTCCAAGAGATGATGCAAAACAAAAAGGGCTTGTAGTTACCTTTGATACGCAGACAACTACAAGGTTAACGGTAGCAAGACAATGATATTGAGAGAACTTTTAAGAGAAGATTTTCATGTCACTGGAAATATAGACAAGGAAATTACCCACATAAGCTATAATTCAAAGGATATAAAAGAAGCAAGTCTTTTTGTAGCCATATCAGGTGAAAAAACTGACGGTCATTTATTTATTGAAGAAGCAATAAAAAAAGGTAGCATTGCGGTTGTGTATGAAAAAGAGGACTTCAAATCTGATGATGAATCTGTTACATGGATAAGAGTAAATGACAGCAGAGATGCTCTTGCCTGGATCAGTTCAAGATTTTATGGAGTATGTGGAAAACTTAAAATTATTGGAATAACAGGAACAAATGGAAAAACTACAACTTCCTATTTAATCAGGCAGATATTAAGAAAATATGGTAAAAAAACAGGAGTTATAGGAACAATCAAATATTTGATTGAAGATGAAGAAAAAGCAGCACCTCATACAACTCCAGAAGCTCCTGAGTTTCATGGACTTCTCTATGAGATGTTTCAAAAAGGTGTAGAATATGTGATTTCAGAAGTTTCTTCCCATGCCCTTTCCTTAAAAAGAGTTGACTATACTGAATTTGATGTGGCTGTATTTACAAATCTTTCAAGAGATCATCTTGACTTTCATAAAAACATGGAAGATTATTTTCAAGCCAAAAAAAGGCTTTTTACAGATTTACTTAAAAAAGAAGGGATAGCTGTTATAAACATAGATGATGAATACGGAAGAAGAATTGCTCAGGAAGTAAACAATAAAAAAATTTCATATTCTCTGAAAAATCCTCAGGCAGATGTTTATGTAAAAGGGTACCGGTTGAACTTTAAGGGAACTGAGATAACTCTCTCTATTCAAGGGAATGAAATCTGCATAAAAACTTCTCTTTTAGGCATTCCAAATATTTATAACATCGCATCTGCTATTTCTGTTGCATATGCTTTAAATGTACCCATTGATACTATTGTTTCTGCTATTCAAGAGGCAAAATCTCCAGAGGGAAGATTTGAATGTATTGATGAAGGACAGGACTTTCTTGTTTTTGTCGATTATGCTCATACTCCAGATGCTCTTGAAAGATTGCTTTTGAGTGTTAGAAAACTAAAAGAGGAACTTTCAAAGGCAGGTAGAATAATAACAGTTTTTGGCTGTGGTGGTAATAGAGATAGAGGTAAAAGACCTCAGATGGGAAGAATCGCCACTGAGCTTAGTGATCTGGTTATTCTTACTTCAGATAATCCAAGATGGGAAGAACCAAGAGAGATTATTAAAGATATTGAGGAAGGTATTGTTAAAGATAACTATATTGTTGTACCTGACAGAGAGATGAGCCTGTGGATTGCAACTAAAATATGCAAAAGAGGAGATATTTTAGTTGTAGCGGGTAAAGGTCATGAAGACTATCAGGAAATAAAAGGACAGAGACATCATTTCAGTGATAAAGAAGTTTTAATAAAAGCTTTAAAAGGATTGAAATAAGCCATGTTTACGATTGAAGATTTAATAAAAGCTACAGGAGGTAAGTTAATTTCCCGAGGGAAAGAAGAGATATTTCAGGCAGCATCAATTGATACAAGAACGATAAGTGAGAATGATTTATTTTTTGCTTTGAAAGGCTCTAAAAGAGATGGTCATGATTTTCTCAATGAAGCATTACAAAAAGCTCGTGGTGCGGTCATTTCTAAAAAAATAGATTTGAATTTTCAGGATAAAACAGTTGTTATGGTTGATGATACACTTAAAGCATTACAGGATTTGGCAAGATACTTAAGGAAAAAATTTAGAGGAAAAGTTATTGCAGTTATTGGAAGCAATGGAAAAACAACAACAAAGGAATTAATTGCCAGTTTTCTGGCGACAAAATATAAGATTCTCAAGACAGAGGGAAATTTCAATAATAACATAGGAGTACCGCTTTGTTTAAGTAAAATTGAAAGTGACACTGAAATAATGGTTCTTGAGCTGGGTACAAACAGGTATGGAGACATAAAAGAACTTTGTGAAATTGTGTATCCCGATTATGCATTAATAACCAATATTGGATATGAGCACATTGAAGGATTTGGCTCTCTTGAAGGAGTAAGAAAAGGAGAACTTGAGATACTTCCCTTTGTTAAAAAAGTTTTTGCAAATGGTGATGACAGTTTTCTTATTGAAGGACTTAGAGATTTTAAAGGAGAGATTCTCACATTCGGATTGAACAGTGATTGTGACTATAGAGCTGAAAATATTAACTTTTATGATGATTACTTAGAGTTTGATTTTTGTACTGACATTGCAAGTTTTACTGTGAAAACTTCTTTAACAGGTTTTTACAATGTTTATAACTTAACAGGAGCAATAGCTGTTGCTACTTTCTTAGGTATTTCTAAGTGTATGATCAAGAATGTTGCAGAACTTTTCAGTCCTGTAAAGATGCGTGGAGAAATAATAAAAATCAACGGAATTGAAGTATTTTTTGATGCTTACAATGCCAATCCATCTTCTATGAAAGCAGCTTTACAGGAACTGGCAAGGAGAAAAAAGGAACGAAAAGCTATTGCTGTACTTGGTGATATGCTTGAACTTGGTGAGTTCACTCAATTAGCTCATGAAGAAGTCGGTAAATGGATTAAAGAGATGGGAATTGATGTTTTCATTGGAGTTGGCAGTTTTATCAGGAATGCTTTAAGATATGTTGATGGAGAGGTTTTTGATAATCCCCAGAGAGCAGGTGAGTTTTTGAGTAGTCAACTTAAGGGTAATGAGATTATTTTGATAAAAGGCTCAAGAGCAATGAAGATGGAAATTATTCTCGATATTTTACTGAAGGAGAAACGCAATGCTTTATGAAATTTTATACAGTTTGAGTGACCAGATTTCAGTATTTAATGTATTTAAATATATTACTTTCCGTACAATGCTTGCTATACTTACATCTTTCTTTTTCACATTTATTATTGCTCCTTCATGCATAAGATGGCTTAAAAGTTTGAGTTTTACTCAGCACATTAGAGATGATGGTCCAAAAACACATCTTAAAAAAGCAGGAACTCCTACAATGGGTGGAATAATAATAATTGCATCAATTCTTGTCTCAGTACTTTTATGGGGGAATTTAAGGAATCACTACATGTGGATAATGATTATATGTTTCCTGGGTTTTGGATTGATAGGATTCTTAGATGATTATTTAAAAATTACGAGGAAAAACTACAAAGGTTTACCAGGTAGATATAAATTGCTTGCTCAGTTTTTAATTGCTTCATCTGTAACTGTTTTTCTGTATCTAAATCCAAAAGACCCATATACAACTGTTTTGAGTATTCCATTTTTTAAGCAGTGGCTCATAGATCTTGGATTATTTTATCTACCCTTTGCAATATTTGTAATTGTCGGTACTTCCAATGCCGTTAATCTTACTGATGGAATGGATGGACTTGCTGCAGGTCTTGTCGGGATAGCCGCTATAGTAAATGCTGTTCTTCTTTATGTATCAGGTCATGCTGTATTTGCCAAGTATCTTTATGTACTTTACATACCAGGTACAGGAGAACTATCTGTTTTCTGCGGTGCAATGCTTGGAGCCTGTCTTGGATTTTTATGGTATAATTCATATCCTGCTGAAGTTTTCATGGGTGATGTAGGTTCTTTAAGTCTTGGAGGAGCTCTTGGAACGCTGGCGGTAATAACAAAACATGAGATAGTTCTTGCTCTGGTTGGTGGTATATTTGTCGTTGAAGCTCTATCTGTTATTCTTCAGGTTGGCTATTTTAAACTGACCAATGGAAAGAGAATCTTTCGTATGGCACCACTACACCATCATTTTGAATTGAAAAAATGGCCAGAACCTAAGGTTATTGTAAGATTCTGGATAATAGGAATTATACTTGCTCTTTTAAGTCTTTTAACTTTAAAACTGAGGTGAGCCAATGAAAATTAAGTCTAAAAAGTTAGGATTTATAATTTTTATATTTATCTTTTGTTTATTTGTTTCTAATTCCTATTCTCAGACTAATGAGATTAATGCTCCCAGTGCGGTTGCAGTAGATGCACAAACAGGAAGAATTCTTTATGGTAAAAACCCTCACTTAAAACTTCCTCCAGCAAGTACAACAAAACTTGTAACAGCTATGGTTGCTCTTGAGCATCTTGATCCTGAAAAAAAAGTAACCATATCAAAAAAAGCAGCTAAAACCCAAAGTGTATCACCAAGACTAATGGAAGGAGAAGTTTATACCGTTAGAGATCTTATCTATCTTGCTTTAATGCGTTCCGTAAACTCTGCGGCAGTTGCATTGGCAGAAGCTTCAGCAGGAAGTGAACAAGATTTTGTTAAATTAATGAATATAAAAGTTCAGAAAATTGGAGCAAAAGATACGAAATTTATTAATGCCAGTGGATTACCAGGTAAAGGGCAGTACACAACAGTTTATGATCTGACAAAAATAATATCTCATGCACTTGCTTATCCATTGATAAAGGAAGCTGTAAATACCAGGGTTTATTTAGTAAGATCCCAGGATGGGAAAGAACATTTCATTCAGAATACAAATCATTTGTTGTGGTCAGAGGATAATATGATAGGTGGTAAAACAGGATACACAAGAAGTGCAAAACATTGTTTTGTCAGTGCCAATAGAGTAAATGGAAGAGTTATCTATACAGCAATTCTCGGAGACAGCAATAGGGAAAACCTATGGAGGGATACTCAACAGCTGATAGCTCAGGCAGAGGATGTTCTTACAGGGAAGCAGGAGCCTGTTGTAAAGCTTTCTTCAGAGTCAGTAGTTCCTGTTTCTTATAAGAGTAAGCAAAAATTAACAAAAAAAGCAAAAACAACTAAGTTGAAAAAAACTTCTAAAAAGGTGACAAAAAATGCAAAGGCTAATAAAAGAACTATCTGAGGTAAAAAATAAAAATATAGCAATTGTAGGTCTTGGAAAAAGTGGATTAGCAGTAGCTCATCTACTATCCTATCTGGGAGCAGAATTGGTGATAAACGATAAAAAAAGGGAAGAAGAGATTTTAGATGATTTAGCCTCAATAAGGGGTTCTATAAAAAGAGTAGCAGGAGGTGGACATCCACCAGATGTTCTTGAGGGCGTTGACTTTGTCGTAGTAAGTCCGGGAGTTCCTTTAAACACTCCATCAATTGTTTCAGCGATATATAAAGGAATTCCAGTTATAGGTGATATAGAGATTAGCTGGCAGATACTAAATTTAATAAAGCCAGATGTGAAGATAATAGGAATTACAGGGTCTAATGGAAAATCTACAACCTCTACGCTGGTGTATGAATTTTTAAAAAAAGACGGTAAAAAAGTTTGTTTATCAGGAAATATTGGATATCCAATGGCAGATGCTGTTTTTAGAGTTTTAAACAAAGAGGTTGATTTTGACTACTTTGTTCTGGAACTGTCAAGTTTTCAGCTTGAAGGTATAAAAAGCTTTAAACCAGACTTTGCAGCGATCCTTAACATCACTCCAGATCATATGGATAGGTATTCAGGAATGAGGGAATACATTGAAGCTAAAGCAAAAATCTTTCAGAATCATGATAAAGATAGCTATCTCATCCTTAATATGGATGATAAAAATACAGTTTCTGTAATTGAGTATTTAAGAGGTGTTTATTTAAGAAAAGGTAGACTTCCCCATATTCTCTATTTCAGCAGATATCAAAAGGTTTACGGAGCTTATTTAATAGATAATCAGGTTAGATTCAATCCAAGAGAGGAGTTTCCAGAGAGTGTATTTTCAGAGATGGAAAAGACAGTACTCTCTGTAGATACTTTCAGAATAAAGGGCGTTCACAACATTGAAAACATAATGGCAGCATCTCTTTTAGCTCTCTGTGCTGGCTGCAAGGGAGAAAGCATTAAAGAGGTGGTTAAAGAATTCCCAGGACTTCCACACAGGATGGAGTATGTTAGAGAAATAGATGGAGTGCTTTATGTGAATGATTCAAAAGGAACCAATGTTGATGCAGTAGTAAAATCTCTTGAGAGTTTTCCTGGAAATGTCATTTTAATTGCCGGTGGTAGAGATAAAGATGGAGATTTTACAAGATTAAGAGAGATTGTAAAGGAAAAAGTAAAGTCTTTGGTGCTTATTGGTGAGGCAAAGGAAAAGATAGCTAATGCTTTAGGTGATCTTGTTCCTTATTATTTTGAAAAGGATATGAGATCTGCTGTGCTTAAAGCAAAGGAGATTGCTGAACCTAATGATATTGTACTTCTTTCTCCTGGATGTGCAAGCTTTGATATGTTTAAAAACTTTGAACATAGAGGTGAAGTATTTAAAGAGATTGTGAAGTCTTTATGAAGGTAGTCATGAAAAAAAACTCTATTGATAAAACACTTATAGTTATAGTCATTTTACTTATCGTAATTGGACTTATTGCAGTTTACAGCTCAACTTCTGTTTTATCCTCTATTAAAGCAAAATATGCAGATAAAGGGGGAATGATTTATTTACAGAGACAGCTTTTCACATTAATCGTAGGTTTTTTCTTTATGATCCTGTTTATTTTTTTATCACCGGAAAAACTAAGAAAACTTGTTTTTCCATTGCTTATTATTTCTTTTTTAATGCTTTTAGCAGTTTTTACCTCCTTGGGAGTTACCGCAGGAGGAGCTCGGCGGTGGATCAGGCTCTGGCCCAGTTCTTTTCAACCTTCAGAACTTGTAAAGCTTGCAATGGTTTTTTTTCTTGCCTGGTACATGAGTAGAGAGAGCTATAACAAAGACAGTATTAAGCATTTTATTATTCCCATAGCTTTGATGGGTATTTTTCAACTGATTTTTTTAAAGCAACCTGATTTTGGGGCAGCTATGACACTTGGAATAATTACTTTTGTAATGCTTTTTATTGGAGGTGTGAGATTACATTATCTTCTGGCTACATCTTTATTAGCGATTCCGGTTGTAATTTATCTTGCTAGGGAACCTTATAGATGGAAAAGAATTACTTCCTTTCTTGACCCTTGGGCTGACCCTCAGGGTAGCGGATTTCAGCTTGTTCAGTCATTAATTGCTCTTGGAAGTGGAGGACTTACAGGACAGGGACTTGGAGAAGGTAAGCAAAAGCTTGCTTTTTTACCTGAGATACACACAGATTTTATATTTGCTCACATTGGAGAAGAAATGGGATTTATTGGCGCTGTTTCTGTGGTTATTTTGTTTTTTTTGATATGTGTGAGAGGATTTAGTATTGCTACAAGACAGTCAGAGCCTTTTAATTATTTTCTTGCATTAGGAATTACAATAATGATTTCAATTCAGGCATTGATAAACTTTGCAGTTGTTACTGGTATGGCACCAACAAAAGGGCTTCCACTTCCTTTTATCAGTTATGGAGGTTCTTCTCTGGTTGTCAATCTTATGGGTGTGGGAATTTTACTTAATCTCTCAAGATACAGTTCAACTGTAAGTGTGCCAGAAGTTGTTCCTCAGAGAAAAACAAAACCAAGAACATACAGATACTGGAGAGGTAGAAGATATTCATGAAAGTTATAATAGCTGGTGGTGGCACAGGTGGACATCTTTTTCCTGGATTAGCTCTTGCAGACTGTATTAGTCAGAGATATCCTGAAGCAAAGATTCTTTTTGTAGGAACACAAAAAGGACTGGAAGCAAAGATTATTCCTAAAACAAAATATGAGTTGAAATTTATATCAATTCAAGGATTTATTGGAAAGTCTGCAGGACAGAAAATTAAGACTTTAATTAGTCTACTCAGATCAATGAATGAGTCAAAAAGTATAATAAACTCTTTTTCTCCTGATGTTATTTTTGGTGTAGGTGGATATGCTTCATTTCCTGTTGTTTTAACAGCCTCTTTCAGAAGAATTCCTACGATTATTCTTGAACAGAATACTGTTCCAGGACTTGCAAATAAAATACTTGGAAGATTCGTTTCAGCAATTGCCATAACCTATCCTGAAACAATGGATTACTTTCCAAAACAAAAGGTTTATCTTACAGGGACACCAATCAGAAAAGAAATCTTACAGGCAGATACAGAAAAAGCAAAAAGGCTTTTCAGCTTAGAAGATGGAAAAATTACTATACTTGTTTTTGGAGGAAGTCTTGGGGCAAGAAAAATAAATAAAGCCATGACAGAAGCTCTTCCATACTTGCTCTCTATTAAAGATAGGATTCAGATTATTCATCAGACAGGTGAGCATGATTATAACTGGGTTTCTACTGAGTATAGAAATTTTCAATTTAAAGCAACAATTTTGCCATTTATATATGAAATGGCAGAAGCTTACAGTGTGGCAGATTTAGTGATTTCAAGGGCAGGAGCTTCTACTTTAGCAGAGATTACAGCTATTGGTAAAGCATCAATCTTAATTCCCTATCCCTATGCTGCATATAATCATCAGGAAATAAACGCTCGCAGACTTCTCAGTCGCGGAGCCTGTGAACTTATTCTTGACAGAGACCTCAGTGGACAGAGTCTTGCAAAAAAGATTATTGAGGTTTTAAATAATCCAGACATTATAAAGGATATGCAAAGAGCAAGCATTGCCTTTGGGAAACCAAAAGCAGGAGAAAAAATCGTAGAAATTGCTGAAAGTTTGATGAGGAGGAAAGATGTATCAGTATAAAAAAATTCACTTTGTTGGTATTGGCGGGATTGGAATGAGTGGTATTGCAGAAGTTCTTCACAATATGGGGTATACTGTAACAGGCTCTGATATAAGAGAGTCTGATACGGTGAGAAGATTAAGAAGTATGGGATTAAAAATATTTATTGGACATAATAAAGATAATATTGATGAAAGTGATGTGGTTGTATTTTCTTCTGCAGTAAAGCCTGATAATCCAGAAATTATAAAGGCAAAGCAACTTGGTATTCCTGTTATTCCAAGAGCTGAGATGCTTGCTGAGCTTTGCAGGCTAAAATACTCTATTCTGGTTGCAGGGGCTCATGGAAAAACAACCACTACATCCCTGATTGCAACTGTTTTAAATGATGCAGGATTTGATCCTACAGTTGTGGTAGGAGGAAAGCTAAAGTCAATTGGAAGTAATGCAAAGCTTGGCAGTGGTGAGTTTTTAGTTGCTGAGGCCGATGAAAGTGATGGAAGTTTTTTAAAGCTCAATCCTGCTATTTCTGTTATAACAAACATTGATAGAGAACATCTTGATTATTTCAAAAATCTTAGAAGAATTAAAAAAGCCTTTCTTGAATTTGCAAATAAAGTTCCCTTTTATGGTCTTTCAATTCTCTGTGGAGAATGCAGGCACATAAGAGATTTGATTCCTCATTTGACAAGAAGATATGTAACATACGGATTTGATAGCAATTTTGATTTTTATGCAAAAAATATTGAGTATTTACTTCCAAAGGTTTCCTTTGAAGCATTTTATAAAGATAAATCTCTTGGAAGATTTACTATTACTGTTTTAGGAAAGCATAATGTTTTGAATGCTCTGGCAACTATAGTGGTGGCAAAAGAACTGTCTATACCCTTAGAAAAAGTTAGGGAGTCCTTAGAAAACTTTAAAGGAATTGGCAGAAGATTTGAATTTAAGGGAGAAAAAAGAGGTATAAAGTTTTACGATGACTATGGACATCATCCTACAGAGATAAAAGCAGTGCTTAAAACAGCTTTATGGTTGAAACCAGAGAGACTTTGTGTAGTTTTTCAACCTCACAGATATACAAGAACAAGAGATCTGATGGAACATTTCATAAAAGTATTTAAGAGCACTTTAAGAAGCACTGATGTTTTATTTCTTATGGATATATATCCTGCCAGTGAGCTACCGATTGAAGGTGTAACTGGAGAGATTTTGTATGAAAAACTTAAGACAGCTGGTGTTAATGTTAGGTTTAATCCCGACAAAGAAGAAATTAAAAATGATATTTTGAGAGAGTTAAAAGAAGGGGATATTGTTTTCACAATTGGAGCAGGAGATGTTTATAAAATTGGCGAAACTCTTTTAGAGAGACTATGAAAAATATAGAGATTTTCTGTAAAGAAAAAGGGATTATTTATAGAAAAAATGAGCCTCTTGCTGAATATACAACGCTCAGAATAGGAGGATTGGCAGATTTATTGATATTTTTGGAAGAAGATATTATTCAGGAATTGATGGAGGTAATAAAAAACGAAGGATTAGCCTACTATATTATAGGAGGAGGTAGTAACTTACTTGTAAGTGATAATGGATTTAGAGGAGTGATCATCAATACAAAGAGAATGAACAGAATAGAGATGAAATTTTCTAAGATTAAGGTTTCAGCAGGTGTGAGACTTCAAAGGCTTATTGCTTTTTGTTTAAAGAAAAATCTATCTGGCATGGAGGGTCTTATTGGTATTCCTGGAACTGTTGGTGGTGCAATAAGAGGTAATGCAGGCTCTTTTGGATATGAAATTAAAGATGCTCTTGAAGAAGTGGAAGTTATTAATGATAGTTTGGAAACTAAAGTTATGAAAAAGCAAGATATCAATTTTAAATACAGGAGTTCAGGACTGCCTGATTCTTGGATTATTAAATCTGCCGTATTCGGTTTGGTAGAGGGAAGTAATGAAAATTTTAAAAAAATGAGGGATTTTTTGATGAGGAAAAGGCAGACTCAACCTCTCAGAGAAAAATCAGCAGGTTGTGTATTTAAAAATCCTGAAGGATACTCGGCAGGTGCTTTAATAGATAAGGCAGGATTAAAAGGAATGAGAGTTGGAGATATAATGATAAGTCCCGTTCATGCTAATTATTTTATTAATGCTGGCAGGGGCAAATCGGCTGATTTTTTAAAGCTTATGGATATTGTAAGAGAAAAAGTGTTCAAACTTTTTTCTATTGAGTTAGAGCCTGAGATAAAAATTTTGAACCCTGAATTTTGAACTTTGAATTTTGAATTATTAATTGCCCGAAGGGCATTTGAATAACCCGAAGGGTCTTAGGAGGCATTTATGAAGGTTGGTGTAATAGCAGGAGGTATATCATCAGAGAGAGAGGTATCTCTTAGAAGTGGTCAGGCAGTATTTAATGCTTTAAAGGAACTTGGATTTAATGTGGTATTTATAGATGCAGGAAATGACCTCTGTGAAAAGATAAAAGAGGAAAAAATTGATGTTGCTTTTCTAGTGCTTCATGGTGGTTGGGGAGAAAATGGTGGAATTCAGGGAATGCTTGAAGTTATGGGAATTCCCTATACAGGTTCAGATGTTCTTGCTTCAGCTATAGCAATGGATAAGGAAGTAACAAAGAAAGTTTTTATCTATCACAATATTCCCGTGCCTCCTTTTAAAGTAATTCATAAAAGAGATTATTTAACCTCAAACTTCAACCTTGAATCTATTGGTTTTCCATGTGTTGTAAAACCTGCTCACGAAGGTTCTTCAGTGGGAGTAAATATTGTAAAAGATGAAAAACAGTTGAATGAAGCTCTTAATAATGCTTTCTCATATGGAAATAGAGTAATTGTTGAAAAATACATTGAAGGGAAAGAGATTCACATTGGAGTGCTTGAAAACAGAGCTCTTGGAGGAGTTGAGGTAAGACCTAAAAAGGGCTTTTATAGCTATGAAGCAAAATATACAAAGGGTATGACTGATTATATACTTCCTCCAGAGATAGATGATAATCTTTATGAAAAACTTAAGGAACTTGGACTTAAAGCTCATCAGGCACTTGGATGTAAGGGTGCTACAAGAGTTGATATGATCGTTGATTATGCAGGTAATGCTTATGTACTTGAAGTAAATACAATACCTGGAATGACAGAGACTTCCCTTTTGCCCAAAATAGCATCTCTTGCTGGTTATGATTTTAAAACTCTTGTTAAAGAGATTCTGGAACTTGCATTAAAAGATGAAAAGTAAAAAGTGGATAATTTTCACCATAGCTTTTTTTGTTTTAGTGTTATTGTTTTTAGTCCTTAAGGGATTTACTGTAAAGAATATCGTGATAATTGGAAACAAACATCTTACTGAAAAAGAGATCAGAGCAGTTATAGCTATCAAGGAGGGAAGTTCAATAATTTATCCATCTTCAAAGACTTTATATGAGAGATTGAAAAAAATAGCATGGATAAAGGATGCGATAATAAGAAAGGACTTGAATGGTACTGTTACTATCTACATAAAAGAATCTTCTCCAGTTGCTATTGCTATATTTAATGATAAAGCCTATCTGATTGATTACGAAGCTCAAGTTCTTGAGGATTTTACTCAACAGATTCAGGTATCAGAAAATCAAAAGCCTTTATTTTTGCCCTTAATAAAAAATATTGACCCCTTTAAAAACAGGGAAACTCTTGAAGAAGCTGTTAAATTATTGAATTTCATTCATAATAAAGGTTTTGTAAAACCTGAAGAAGAGATAATCATATCAGGTAGTAATCCTGAGAGTCTTACTCTTCATATTAATGATTTTCCAATTATCGTTGGTAAAGGAGACTTTGAGACAAAGTTTGCTAAATATCTTGTCGTTAACTCGGAAATTGAAAAAAGAGGTTTAAAGGTGCAATACATTGATTTAAGATTTCCTGACAAAGTAATAGTAAAACCAGTGCAGCAGGATTTGAAATATGAGTGAGATTTTAGTAATTGATATAGGAACAACAAAAATTGCTCTTGCCCTTGCAAGAATTGTAGGCGGAAGACTTGAAATTGGTTTTATAAGAAGTTATCCCTCTGCTGGTTTAAAAAAAGGTAAGATAGTTGACATGGAGGCAATGATTAGTTCTATTAAGAGAGCTTTACAGGATATACAAAGTAACATGGGGTTAAAGGTAAGAAAAGCTTATGTTTGTGCATCAGGAAGTGACACAAGAGGTATGTACAGTGATGCAGCAATCAAAGTAAAAAAAAGAGAAATAACAGAGCAGGATGTTGATTTGGCAATTGAAGCAGCAACTGCTATGAAAATTCCCTCTGATGTTCAGGCAGTTCATATTTTACCTGTTGAGTTCATCGTAGATGGAGTAAATGGAATAAAAGATCCTGTGGGAATGAAAGCATTAAGACTTGAAGCTAAAGTATACATCATAACAGCTTCATCCTCTCATATTCAAAATCTTGTTACCTGTTGCAATAAGGCAGGTATTGATGTTGAAGAGATTGTTTTACAGAACATAGCTTCATCTGAAGCTATTCTTACAGAACATGATAGAGAAGTCGGAACTTTAGTTGTTGATATTGGCGGAGGCAGTACTGATATTGCAATATTTTACGATGGCTATTTAAGACATATTGCCACATACGGAATTGGAGGGAATCACATTACAAACGATTTAGCAATAGGTTTAAAAATACCATTTAAAGAAGCAGAGAGAATAAAAACTCAATTTGGAGTTGCAATACCTGATATAAGTTTTGGTAGTTTGAAATTTAATGGAAATCAACATGAGATAGAAATTGTTGGATTGGATAAACAAACTATTAAAATTCCATTTAATGTAATAAAAGAAATAGTTTATGCACGATGCGAGGAAATATTGGAAATCATTAAAAAAGAGGTTGATTTAATCTCTGAGGATATTTCTATATCTTCCGCAGTGTTTACAGGTGGAACAGCTCTTATGCAGGGTTTTGTTTCTCTGGCTGAGGGATTTTTATCAATGCCTGTTAGAGTGGGAAAGCCAGATGCAGGAATTATAGCAATGGCTAATGAACTTGGTTTAAATGAAAATCCTGCTGGATATGAAGAATTAGAAGAGATTTACAATCCTCAATTTTCTTCAACTATAGGAACAATAATCTATGCAATTAGAACAGGTACCCTTAATGAATCATCAACTGGCATTGAAAAAGTTTTTGATAAAATTGCTACATGGTTTGAGAGAAAAATTAAAAAAATTACATAAAAGAGGAGGATGAAAATGTTTGAACTTGAGGAAGTTGAAAGACCTATAGCAAAGATAAAAGTTATAGGAGTTGGTGGTGCTGGAACAAATGCTGTAAATACAATGATTTCTGCAGGTGTTTACGGAGTTGAATTCATTGCAGTAAATACAGATATACAGCATCTTGAAATATCGTTAGCTCCTGTGAAAGTTCAGATTGGAAAGGAATTGACAAAAGGTCTTGGAGCAGGCTCTGACCCTGAACTCGGTAAAAAATCAGCATTAGAAGACAGGGATACACTTCTTTCCTGTATTGAAGGTTCAGACTTAATTTTTATAACTGCTGGCATGGGAGGAGGAACAGGAACAGGTGCTGCACCAGTTATTGCTTCTTTAGCAAAGGAACTTGGAATACTAACTGTTGCGGTTGTTACAAAGCCCTTTTATTTTGAAGGTAAGAAAAGACTTCACAATGCAGTTGTTGGAATAAAAGAATTGAAAAAGTATGTAGATACAATAATCGTAATTCCCAATGACAGAATTCACATGGTTGTTGAAAAGGGAACTCCTCTTGTAAAGTCTTTTGCAATTGCTAATGATATTTTAAGACAGGCTGTACAGGGAATTTCAGATCTTATTTTAAGCCCTGGATTTATAAATAGAGACTTTGCAGATGTAAGAACTATTATTGAGAACTCTGGTAAAGCTGTAATAGGTCTTGGAACATGCACAAAGCAGGAGGGAGCATCTGAAGCAGCCCGCAGAGCAATAAATAATCCACTACTTGAAGAAACATCCATAGAAGGTGCGAAGAGAATTCTAATTAATATTACAGGAGGCTTTGACCTTACTCTTGATGAGGTGCAGGAAATTGCAGGAACTATATATGATGTTGCCCATGAAGAGGCAAACATTATTTTTGGGACTGTAATTAAGTCTGATATAGAGAATGAAATATATGTTACAGTTATTGCAACTGGTTTTGAGGATAAAACTGAGGATATAAACATAAGCTCAACTGAGAAATGGATGCCAAAAAATAACAATATACAATTAAAAGAGACAAAGAGAATTATTTCAAAAAACATCAATTCTCTCTCTTCATTAAATATTGATTCAATCACCAAGAGTTCTGAAAATCAATCTGATTCAGAGAAGTCATTAACCACTTCTTCTGAGAATACGGAAATTGTTAATTTTGAAGCCAGCACAGAGTCCCTCTCTGGAAATTCAAAGTTCAAAGTTCAAAGTTCAAATGAAGAAAAACCAAAAAATCAAGACTCCGAAACTTCAATAACTCTTAAAGAGCCTTCAAAAGAGATTCCTTCAGATATAGAAGATGAGCTCGACATTCCAGCTTATTTGAGAAAGAAATACAAGATACTGAATGAGAAAAATATTTGATAGAATTGATGCTTTATTAGAAAAAGAAAAGGGCACAATTTTTAAAGAGCATGGTGGCAGAGTAAAGATATGTCTCATATATCCAAATTACTATCAGGTAGGCATATCAAACTTAGGATTTCAGAGTGTTTATAGACTTTTCAATGAAAGAAAAGATGTTGTCTGCGAGAGAGCTTTTCTCCCAGAGAAAGAAGAGGATTTTGTAAATAATCCCCTTGTATCTTTTGAATCAAAAAAACCTCTTTATGACTTTGATGTTCTTGCGTTTAGCCTTTGCTTTGAAAATGACTATCCGAATATATTAAAAATACTAAAACTTAGTAAAATTCCTTATAATGTCTCAGAAAGAGATTTTAATTATCCTCTTTTAGTTGCTGGTGGAGTTTTATGTTTCAGTAATCCCGAGCCCGTTGCAAATATCTTTGATGTTGTCTTTATTGGTGAGGCTGAAGAAGTAGTCGATAAATTTATAGAAACTTACAAATCTGTTAAAGAAGGTTCCTATGAAGAGGAATTCAAGATAAATCTAAAGAAACAACTTATTAATCTTGAGGGGGTCTATATACCAGAAGCATACAAAGAAGTATATTTTGAAGAAAAGTTAACAGGAAGAAGGATTTTATGGAATAATGCTCCAGAAAAGATTAAAAAAGTTTACTGTAAGGAATTTTCAGAAAAATTCAATTTTTCCCAGATAATTACAGACGAAGCTGTTTTTTCAAATATGTTTCTTTTAGAGAGTATGCGGGGGTGTCCTTTCAGTTGTCGCTTCTGTCTTGTTGGACATATTTATAGACCTGTAAGAAAAGCCTCTTTTGAAAAATTAAAAGAAACCATTGAAAGATTAAAACCCTCTAAAATAGGAATAATAGCACCATCACTAACCGCTTACAGTGATTTAAAGGAATTACTAAAAATTGACGGAGTTGAGTTATCTTTTACTTCCTTGAGAGCAGATAAATTAACTTTTAATATACTTAAAGATATTTCATCGCAAAGAACTATTACATTGGCTCCTGAAGCAGGTTCTGAAAGATTAAGAAAGATAATAAAAAAAGAAATCACTGAAGATAATCTTCTATTGATAGTTGAAGAACTTAAAAAGATTAACATTGAAACTCTCAAACTTTACTTTATGATCGGACTTCCCTTTGAAAAAGATGAAGATGTTGATGATATAGTTAAACTTATTAAAAAAATTCGTGTAATTTTTCCTCGCAGAATAACGGCAAGTGTGAGCGTATTTGTTCCAAAGCCTTTTACTCCTTTTCAGTGGCACAGAATGGAGGACTATGAAAGAGTAAAAGAGAAACTGAAAAAATTGAAAAGGGATACCCTGGCTATTAAAGGATTTAAGCTTGTTCATGAAGTTCCAAAATACTCTTATATGGAAGGATATTTTGCAAGGGGGTCAAGGCAGGCAATTTCAGTGATTGAGAAGATTTCAGAGGGAGAAAACTTTGGGAAAATTCTTGATGAGGTAAAGTACAGACTCTATGAAACAAAGTCATTTGAAGACTATCTGCCCTGGGATTTTATTGAACATGAAGGATTAACCAAAGAGTCCTTATGGAAGGAGTATGAGAAGGCTAAGGCTTTAGCCTGCCAAACTGATAACATTTAAAAAGATCAGGTGCTTTTTCTTTTCTATTTAGAACAGTTGCTCTGAATCTGCATCCTCCCCTGCATTCCTCAAGAAAGGGACAGTTAAGCTCTGCACACTCAAGCTCTTTGAGCACTATCTGTTTTTTCCTTTTCCATACATTTTCCAGTCCCTCATCAATGTTTCCTATTGGTTCATCTTCATAAAAAGAGCAAAAAGCTGCCTGACCTGTAGCAAGCACAGCAAGTAGATGAGTTCCGCATCCAAAGCCTTCTAATCGTGGATGATCTTCTACAGAAAATCCATAACTTTGCATGATTTTGTAAGCCTCATCAGGTGATACCCAAAGTTGCTGATGTAGTTTCAGGCTACCTGTTACTGTAAGAGCATCAACCGTCCATTCTCGGATTTTCATCGTCTTAATGAGGTTTTCAAGCTCATCAAATTCTGCTACATTGCCTTTATGAATAACTGTTGCAACAGATACCTGAAATCCGTAATCTGCTGCTTTTTTTATTGCCTCAATTGTTTTATCAAATGTTCCTTTTCCTCTTAAGATTTCATGTCCTTTTTTCATTCCATCGAGACTTATCTGAATTTCTTCTACATTCAGTTTTTTCAATATATTGTCATTGAGCAAAACTCCATTAGTAAAGAGAATTTTTCTTATTGGAAGCTCTTTTATAAAATCGTTAATCTTTTCAAATTCAGGATGCATAAGAGGTTCTCCACCGGTAATTAAAACTCTCAATCCCTGCATCTGTTCAAATTCTTTAAGGATTTTTTGAATTTTTTCAAACCTGAGATTATGTACTGTATCTCTATCAACAAAACAGTGTTTACATCTAAGATTACATTGATTTGTAATCTGCAGTTCAAGATATCTTAGTGAAGGAATTGGCGATTGTCTCAAAAGAGTTTTAATTCTTTTTTGCGGTTCTGTTGTTAATATTCCCTCATTCAGACAGTAGTTTATAAACTCCTTTTCCTCTTTATCTTTGATATTTAAAGTTTTGCCCTCTTCAATGTTCTGAATTATCTCTAATCCTTTTTCATTGAGACTGTAGAGTTCGTCTGTTTTGATGTTATAAAGTGCTGGAAACTCAATAAGTTTTATAAAAAAGTTTTCATTAAGATAGTACTCAGCCAATTTCATAGGTAGAAAGCCTTTCTGGAATCTGGCATTTAAATCCATACTTTTCTTCTATTGCTCCTTTAAAACTCTCAATGACCTCTGGCTCACCGTGAACGAGAAAGATTTCTGGTTTTGACCTCAATGCTGCAAGCCATTTTAAGAGTTCATCCCTATCAGCATGAGCTGAAAAACCTCCTATTGTGTAAATCTTTGCCCTTACAGGAATGAGTCTGCCAAGAATTGAAACTTCTTTCTCTCCATCTACAATTTTTCTTCCAAGGGTGCCTTTTGCTTGAAATCCTACAAATATGATGCTGCATTCCTCTCTATCAATGTTATGATAGAGATGATATATGACTCTTCCTCCCTGACACATTCCACTGCCTGCAATAATGATTGCATTTGATTTAATTGAATTTAGCTTTTTTGATTCATCTACAGTTTTAACAAAGTGAAGCTTTATGGATGTACGGGATGGATTTCTCATTTCTCTGAGTGCTTCATCATCAAAGAGTTCTGGATGGGAAAGATATATTTTTGTGGCTTCCTCTGCAAGAGGGCTGTCAAGATAAACATTTACTGGTTGAAGAAGCCCCTGTCTTACAGCTCTGTTGAGAATATAGAGCAAGTCTTGAGTTCTTCCTACAGCAAAGGCTGGAATTATTACATTTCCCCCCTTATTAAAGGTATCCTTTATTGCCTGAATGAGTTCTTTAATACTTTCCTCAAGTCCTTTATGAACTCTGTTTCCATAGGTTGACTCTAAAACAAGGTAGTCTGCTTCTTGAGGAGGTTCAGGGTCTCGCAAAATAGGATAACCGGTTCTTCCGATGTCTCCTGAAAATACAATTTTTTTACCGTTAAAATTCAACTGAACAGTGGCTGAACCGAGAATATGTCCTGCATCATAAAGTTTTATCTCTATTCCATTGAAATTTAATGTTTTTTGATATGGTAGAGTTTCGATTTGTTTTAAAACTCTGTATATGTTTTCCTCATCATAAAGTGGCTGTTTGTAGTTTTCATTTTTTTGTACTTTCAATGCGTCAAAAAGCATTATTTCAAGAAGGTCTTTTGTGGCAGGAGTGGTTATAATTTTGCATCTTAAGCCTTCTTTAACAAGTTTTGGCAGAAGAGCAGAGTGGTCAAGATGGGCATGGGTGAGAATTACAATATTTATTTTTCTTGGATTAAAAGGAAAAGGTTCATAGTTCAGATACTCTTTTTCATCTTCCTGAAAGAGTCCGCAGTCAACGAGGATAGTATCTTTCTCATTTTCAATTAGAAAACAGGAACCCGTAACAGTTTTCGTAGCTCCAAAAAAATGAATTTTCATGAAATAAATAATAGCATAAAAGGGATATTTTTTGATAAATTTATAGCATGATCTATCTTGACTACAATGCAACAACTCCGTTAGACCCGAGAGTAAAGGAAGAAATAATAAAGAGTTTTGAAGAATTCGGAAATCCCTCAAGTTCTCATATTGCTGGTAAAAGGGCAAGAGAGATTATTGAGTCTGCAAGAGCAAAAGTAGCAAGGCTCATTGATGCAGAGCCTGAGGAGATAATTTTTACTTCAGGAGGAACAGAGTCAAACAATCTTGCCATATTTGGAAGGGCTCTTTGTTTCAACTCAGGTCATGTTATTACATCTTCAATTGAGCATCCGTCAGTTCTAAATCCATGCAGACAGCTGGCACGCATGGGCTATGATGTTACTTTTTTACCTGTAAACAGCAATGGATTTGTTGATCCTGATGATGTTAAAAAGGCGATTAGAAAAGACACGATTCTTGTTACAATAATGCACTCAAATAACGAAACTGGAGTAATTCAGCCAATTAAGGAGATAGCTGAAATCCTTAAAGAAAGACAAATCCCTTTTCATACAGACTGCGCTCAGAGTATAGGAAAAGTAAGGGTTTCTGTTAAAGAAATCCCTGTTACGATGCTTACTTTAGCTGGACATAAGTTTTATGCACCAAAAGGAATCGGAGCTCTATACATCAGGAAAGATTTTTTCATAAAGCCATTGCTCTTTGGTGCATCCCATGAAAAGGGATTAAGACCAGGTACAGAAAACACTCCTTATATTGCAGGCTTGGGAAAGTCAGCAGAGATAATTCATGAAGAGTTTGATGAAATAACAGAGCATCTGAATCAGGTAACAGAGCTTTTGTTAAAAGGACTTCTTGAAATTCCAGATATTAAGCTAAATGGAGCAAAAGCCCCAAGACTTCCAAATACGATAAACATTTCAATAAAAGGTATTGAAGCTACTGAGTTTGTTAAAAAGCTTTCCGACAGAGTGGCAATCTCAGCAGGTTCAGCCTGCCATGCAGGCATAAGAAAACCAAGTCATGTGTTGCTTTCAATGGGTGTCTCTTCAGAGGAAGCTCTTTCCTCAATTAGAATAAGTACCGGAAAATTTACCACCTTTGAGGAAGTCAACAGTGCCATTGAAATAATAAAACAGCAGCTTAATGTAATTTAGGCTGCCATCGCTATATGATCTCTTAAGCAGGACGAGTCATATAAAAGGAAACTCTTTTTTCTTTAAACATATTATTCAATGATATAATAAAAAATGTCCCATCCTTTGAAAATCAAAGAATTCAGGGCATACTGGATAGGTCAGATCATATCTCTCTGTGGAACATGGATGCAGCATATAGCACAGAGCTGGCTTGTTTATGTTCTTACAAAATCTGCTTTCTATCTTGGTTTGATTTCCTTTCTTGCTTCATTCCCCACACTTCTTTTTACTTTATTCGGAGGTGTGGTAGCTGATAGATATCCAAGAAGAAACATTTTAATAGCAACTCAAACTTTTTCAGCTTTACCTGCTGTGGTAGTTGGAGTTTTAATCCACTTAAATCTCATAAATATCTGGCACATTGCCATTGCTTCTTTTGTTCTCGGAATAGCTACGGCTTTTGACATGCCAGCAAGGCAGGCTTTTATAACTGAAATAGTCTATCAGGACATGATTACTTCAGCTATAGCAATGCAGTCCATCTCTTTTAATATTGCAAGAATTGTAGGACCGATGCTTGCAGGATTTATTGTAACCCATTTAAGTTTTCACATGTGTTTTTATTTAAATGCTTTAAGCTTTCTGCCACTTATTTTTATTCTTTTCAGTATTAAATTAAATTTTTCAACTACCTCAAATCATGTTTCCTTTAAAGAGAGCCTGAAAGAGGGATTTCAGTTCATTCTTAAAAACAGACAAATTCTATATATAATTTGCTCTGTGGGAGTTTTTACATTATTTGGACTTTCCTTTATGACAGTGCTACCAATAATAGCTGGAGAAATATTAAAAGTTGAAGCAAAAGGCTTTAGCATGATTGTCTCCTCAGTAGGAGTTGGTTCTCTTCTTTCAGGTATTTTTATAGCTTTAAAGAGAGATATAAAGGAAAAATTGAATCATATTTTTAGAGCTTCTTTGGTGTTTCCAATTGGACTCTCTGGAATTGCTTTTTCAGATAATATTTATCTAACAATGTTATTTGCTTTTTTACTCGGTGTTGCCTTTGTTAATTTCTATACTGTCAGCAATAGCTTTATTCAACATCAAACAGAGCAAAGACTCAGAGGAAGAGTAATGAGCTTTTTCGCTTTTGTTTTTCTAGGATTTACGCCAATAGGCAATCTTCTTGTCGGAGTTTTAGTTGAAAAATTTGGTGTTAAGGCAGTACTCGAGATTTACTCATTAATATGTCTTGCAGGAGGGGTACTATTTCTCAAAATTCTACCTTCAGTCAAGAGGAGACTGTGATATAATTAAAAAATGGAACCTTTGGATGTCATAAAAAAGTACTATGACCCTAAAAGCAGAGCATTTATAATCCTTGTAAATCACTCTAAGGCGGTTGCAGAAAAAGCCTTAAAAATTGCAGAAAAATTTGATGTTGACCATCGTTTCATTTACGAAGCAGCAATGCTACATGATATTGGAATCTTTATGACCAACACACCAAAACTTGACTGCTATGGAAAATTTCCATACATTGCTCATGGATATCTGGGAAGACAGATTCTTGAAAAGGAAGGTTTCCCTTTGCATGCACTTGTCTGCGAAAGACACACAGGAGTTGGAATTACGAGGGAAGAGATTATAAATAAAAAACTTCCTCTGCCAGAGCGCGATATGATACCTGTTAGTAAGGAAGAAAAAATAATTGCTTACGCGGATAAATTTTTCTCAAAAGAGTCCGATGGAACTGTTAGGATAAGAACTATAGAGGAAATAATCCAAGATCTCTCAAGATACGGTGAAGAAAAAGTAAAGATATTTAAAGAGTGGCTAAAGATATTTGAGGGAGTTGCTTATGCAACTCCCTGAGTTAGTAATCCTGAAAAATTAATATCTTTTAATGCCTGAATTAACCTCTCTCTTACTTTGAACCATACAGGATGCACCGGACAATGATTTACAAAACCACATGCATTTTTATTAATTACGCATCTATTGAGAGCTACAGTTTTTTCCATCGCAACAATCACATCATATAAAGTTATATCTTCTGGTTTCTTTTTAAGGCTCACACCACCACTTACTCCTCTTTTAAGTTTAAGAAGTCCTGCCTTTTCAAGCTGTTTCAGTATTTTTATAAGAAAACTCTTTGGTATCTGCATATCCCTTGAAATATCCTCCGCCTTTGCAGTATAGAATTCTCTCCCTGCCAGATATAGAATAGTTCTAATTGCATAGTCTGTTTCTCTTGTAATCTGAAGCCCCTTAATAGCCTTCCTCCTTAATCTCTTTTTCCGTAAGTTTATATGTGAATGTTTTATATGCCCATGCTTGATAGAAAAGAACAATTGGAACAAAGATAGCAACAACTATGGTCATTATCTTTAAAGTATAAGGACTTGATGAAGAGTTAAAGATGGTCAGGCTGTATTTAGGGTCAATGGAAGAGGGAATGAGATTTGGATAAAGCCCAATAATTCCGCTGAATACAAGGGTTATGATGAAGAGTGCTGAAGAGATGAAAGCCCTGCCTCTTTTGTTTTTCATGAGATAAAATCCTGTTCCAAGCAAACACAATACAGCCAGTGCAGGCACTATAAACCAGAATGGAAGTTTTATGAAGTTATCATAGAGATTTGTGAACACCGCAGTCAAAGCTAAAAATAAAACCGCACAGATTGCCTGAAGATACCAGAATTTTTTAGCTGTCCTCACGGATTTTTCAGCGAGAGTCTCAGGAACTCTCAGTGAAACCCACAATCCACCGTGCACTATAAAAGTAAAGAGAAACAGCAAACCTACAAGCAAACCATAGGGATTAATAAGGCTGAAAAGTGTTCCATAGTAACCGGCATCATCAAATTTAAGTCCCATGAATATGTTTCCAAAGGCAACGCCAAAAAGCAAAGCAGGAATGAGACTACCGATAAATATACCCGCATCCCATAACTTTTTCTGTGTCTCTGATGTAGCCTTTGGTCTGAACTCAACTGCAACTCCTCTTAATATCAGTGCAAAAAGGATAATTAAAAGGGGCGTATAAAGATAGCTAAACATGTAAGCATAAGTGGTTGGAAAGGCAGCAAAAGTTGCACCTCCTGCTGTAATGAGCCAGACTTCATTTCCATTCCACACAGGACCAATTGCATGTATTACTGCTTTCCGTTCAATTTCATCCTTTGCAATAAAAGGATAAAGAATGCCTGCTCCAAAGTCAAATCCATCAAGGGCAAAGTAAACTGCCCAGAGTAATCCCCATAATACAAACCATATAATTTGAAACTCCATGATTACACCTCCTCAGGACCTTTTCTTGCATATTTTGCAAGAAGGTAAATATCAATTAGTCCAAGGGCACCATAAAACAGAGTAAAGCCAATTAGAGATACAACAACCTGTGAGGGTTCAACTGCCTTTGATACAGCATCCGCTGTCTTAAGCAATCCGTAAACTATCCATGGCTGTCTTCCTACTTCTGCCACAATCCAGCCAAGCTGCCCTGCGATATAGGGAAGAGGGATTGACCATAGAAGAATTCTCAGCAAAGTAGTTCTGTTTTCAATGGTTTTAAACTTAACCAGTGCCCACAGTGCAAGTATTATAAAAAGAAAGCCCAATCCAACCATCAGTCTGAAGCTAAAAAAAGTAAGTGTAACAGGTGGTCTTTCAGAAGGCGGAAACTCTTTTAAACCTTTAACTTCCTTCTGACCTGCAAGTATGCTAAGCATAGAAGGAATTCCGATTACCTCAACAGAGTTTTTCTCATTGGCAGGGTCTGGTACAATAATTAAATACATTGGTGCATCTTTAGTCGTCTCCCACAAAGACTCCATTGCTGCAAGTTTTGTTGGCTGGGTGTGTGCTACTTCCTTTGCATGGAAATCACCAACTCCAGCAACAAGTATAGAACTTAAAAGGGCAAAAACTGCTCCAATTTTAAGTGATTTTTTGAAAAATTCAGTCTCATTTTTCTTTAAGAGATGATAGGCTGAAATACCGAGCACAAAAAATCCTGCAACAACCCATCCTGAAAGCACTGTGTGAGCAAACTTTAAAAGTCCATACGGATTTGTTACAACTGCCCAGAAATCAACCATTTCAGCCCGTCCATTGTTGATAACATATCCGACAGGATGTTGCATCCATCCATTGGCAATCAAAATCCATAATGCCGAAAGATTTGTTGCCAGAGCTACAAGCCAGATAGATAGTGCATGAAGTTTCGGAGAGATTCTGTTCCAGCCGAAAATCCATACACCAAGAAAGGTTGACTCAAGGAAGAATGCTACAGTTGCTTCAATAGCGAGAGGTGAGCCAAAGATATCTCCCACATAACGGGAGTATTCAGCCCAGTTCATTCCAAACTGAAACTCCATTGTAATACCTGTTACAACTCCTAAGGCAAAGTTAATAATAAACAGCCTTCCCCAGAACTTAGCCATCCTCAGGTAATCTCTGTCACCTGTCCTCAAATACTTAGTCTCCATGTAGGCTATAAGAATTGAAAGTCCTAAAGTCAGAGGAACAAAGATGAAATGGAAGGCTGCGGTTGCCGCAAACTGAATCCTGCTTAATAATACGGTATCCATAATCACTCCTCCTCAATTTATTAATTGTTGACTAATTTTATCCACTTTTAAAAATTTTGTCAAGTATTGAAGTGACTGATGAAAAATGCTGCTTCGAGCGATTTTATGGATTTTGGATAAGAGTTCCAGAAAAGTGAAATGGCATAAACGGATTTTTTCAGGTAGAAATCGGTATTTTGATTTTGATATAATCTTTTTAGCCCCCTTAGCTCAGTAGGATAGAGCACAGGTTTCCTAAACCTGGTGTCGCAGGTTCGATCCCTGCAGGGGGCATTTTTAAAGCCGAAAAAGCTCATCAGATTGTTACTAAGAGAAAATTAAATAAGAAAGGGGTACAGGATGGATAGCAGGATAGCTAAATCCTTAAAAATGGAGCTAAATCCTGTTGCAATAATATGGTCTGATAAAAAACCGGAAAATGCCCTGCAATTTAAGGAAGGTAAATGGGGATGCGTGATGTGGATGTTTGCCAGTGCAGCAAAGGGAAAAGTTGCGGTATTTGATAGAAATACCTATGGCTGCTGGGGTGGAGGAGTTGGGCTTGGTTTTGGAAACAAATATCTGGATTTTCCAGGAGGTTTAGAGTGTTTCTCCTATTTTCTTTCTAATGGTAATAAAGAATGGGATAAAGGTAAAAATGTTGCTGAACAAATTAAATCTTATATAACAAAAGAATTCTATGATGACTTTCTTGAAGGAGAAAGATACTTAAAATCACCTGAAAGAGTCATGAAGTTTGTTGAACAACTTCCAATGATGGAAATTCCTGCAAAGTATGTTATTTTCAAGCCTTTAAAAGATGTTAATCCTGATGAAGAACCTGTAGTTATTGTTTTTCCTGTGAATCCACATCAGCTTTCAGCATTGGTTGTGCTTGCTAATTATGAAAGAGAAGGCTTTGAAAATGTTATAATTCCATGGGGTGCTGGCTGTCAAACGATAGGAATATATGCATATAGAGAGACAGCATCGGAAAAACAGAGAGCAGTGGTTGGGCTCACAGATCTCTCTGCAAGAAAGGCTATAAAAAAACAGCTTGGAGATTATATCTTTACTTTTACAGTTCCTTTTAAGATGTTTCTTCAGATGGAGGAAAATATTGAAGGAAGTTTTCTTGAAAGACATGTCTGGTTGTCTTTAATTAAAGCTTATGAGAGTGAATCAGTTTGACCTCATTCTAATTTGATCTCTCTACATAGTTCATGTTATTGATTGCTTTTCTTATTTTGTCTGATGATATTAATTCATCTGTTCTCTATATTGTTTCTGTCTGGTTCTTTTATCTAAACTATTGCTACTTTACTACTGCCTATTCTGTCTCTGTAAACGTTGATGTATTCGGGTATAATTTGTTTTAAATCGTCAAGATGAGATATTAGTCCAACAAGTCTGTCCTGTGACCTCAGCCTGTCAAGAACATTACATAAAGAGTCAAGAAGGTCACGGTCAAGAGAGCTGAATCCCTCATCAATAAAGAAAAATTCAATGGATTTTTTTCTTCTGCTCTGAATGTAATGAGACAGGGAAAGAGCTAATGCAAAGGAAAGTATAAATGTTTCTCCACCTGAAAGAGTTGCCACCGGTCTTTCTTTGTTGTATAGAAGGTCTGTTATTGTAAATTCAAGATTTGGAAGAACATTTACTAAAAATCTCTTCCCTATAAGTTCTTTTAGTAGTTCATTGGTTACAACTACTATGTCTTTTAAGAGATACCAAGAAAGGAATTTGACCATTTCCTTGCCTGTGGTGAGTTTTTTAAGTAACTCTGTGTAGAGAAATTTTTTATTTATCTCTTCCATCTCTTTAGTAAGCTCCTGTTTTTCTATAAGTTGCTGTTTTTCTTTCTCTATTTGTTCGTTGAGTGCTCCTATTCTTTGATTTGATTCTGCTATTTTTTTATTCATTTCATTGAGAAATGTCTCTGTCTTTGATGGCTCATCTGGTGGTAAGCTCTTTATTGGTAGCTCTTCAAGTTGTTTTACTATTCCTTCATACTCACCTTTCTTTGTTTTTAAAGTATTTTCAAATTCGTCAATTTCTTTTTTAATCTTTGCTCTTTCCTTCTCTTCAATGAAAAACTGCTTCAATTCATCAACTTTAACACCCTTTTCCACTGCTTTTTTATTTAGAGCGGTAAAAAGTTCTTCTTTTCTTTTTTTATCTTTTTCAAGTGAAGTGTTTATTGCCTGAAGTTTAAGGCTTAGCTTGTTTTTATTTTCTTCCAATTCCTTGAGTGTTTTTTCTATTTGTTCTCTTTTTTTCTTGAGTGTTTCAAGTTCTTTCTCAGTCTCTGTCTTTATTTCCTCGGGCTGCCTTCCCTGAGTTTTTTCAAATAAGTTTATTCTTTGCTCGTCGATTTGCTTTGTCAATTCTTCAAGTCTTTTTGTTTGAGCATCAATCTCTGCATTTATCTTTGCCAATTCATTATTTTTCTCATTGAGAGAGGAGTTCTTCTCTGTGAAAATATTGTTCAACTCTGTAAGTCTTTTGAGTATAGCACCGTATTTGTCACTTTTTTCTTTGAGCTTTAAAAAGGTGTCTTCAGCTTTTTTCCAGTATTCGGGAGAGATTTTATTTGATAACTCTTCTTCAAGAACTTTTGTTTGGTTTGTTTTTTCCTCAAGCTGTGTTTTAAACTCTTCTATTTTAGTTTTTTTGCTATTTAGTTTGTTTAAATCACCCCTTATCTCATTGTGAAGATTTTCAGAATTTTTGAGCATTTCCTCAAGAGCGCTTATCTCCATTTCAATTTTGTTAATCTCTTTGTCTAATGGCGTTTTTGCAGGAGAGGGATGCTCCTTGCTTCCACAAACAGGGCAGGGCATACCCGGTGAAAGTTTTTTGCTCAGAGTTGCTGCAAGATTTTTTATCTCAAGCTCTTTAAGTTCAGCTTCCTTTTGCTCTTTTTCAGTTCTTAATCGATTTATCTCTTCAATCAGTCTATTTTCTATCTCATCATATGTTTTTACTTTTAAAGCAATTTTTAACTGAAGAAGTTTTTTTAATTTTTCAAAAATTTCATCAAACTCTTTGATTTCCTTGTTTATTTTTTTGTCTATATTCTGAATCTCCTTTTGCAAATCTTCAAGTCTTTTTATCTGATGCAGATTACTCTGAAGAGTTTTATAAAGACTTTCCTCTTCCTTTGATAGTTCATGTTGTTTTAAATCTTTTTTATGTAACTCTATTTCTATCCAGTGTTTGTCTATCTCGGATTTTGTTTTTTCTATTTCTCTTTCAATTTTTGTTTTATTCTTCTTTAAGGTTGTAATCTCATCGTTTATTTTTCGCTGATTTTCTTCCTGTTGTCTTAAACTTTTGTTTAGTTCAATAAGCTGTTCAATCTCTGCGAGCTTCTTTATTAACTCTGGTTGTTTTTTGTTGTAATGTGCTTCAAAATCTTCTTTTTCTTTTCTTTTTCTTTCAAGTTTTATATCAAGTTCTTTTAAAGTTTCGTCAAAACTACTTTTTTGACTCTCACCCTCAGCTATTGATTTTTCAACTCTAAGCCATTCATCATAAAATCCTTTATACAGACTCAGTTCTTCATCAATTTTTAGCCTTTCTTTAAGTTTTTCAATCTCCGAAGTTTTCTTTATAATTTCAGTGATTTCTCTCTCTAAAGCTTTTTTCCTATCGTTTAGCTGTATGAAAGACTGAAAAATCTTAAGTTTCTCTGAAAGTGTCTTTTGCTCTTTTTGTAATTTCTCAAGATTATTATGGACTTGCTTAAGCTCTTTTTCTTTGCTTTCTATTGACTGCTCTGTGATGCTTTCAAGTTCTTTTAGCCTCTTTTCTCTTTCTTCCTTTGAAGCCTTCAGTTCACTTAATTTAGAAACAACTACATCATAAAGAGGTGCACCAAAGACATTAAGATCAAAGAGATTTCCGATAAGTTCAGCTCTTTTTGCAGGCTCAAGCTTTAGTATTTCAGCAAACTGATTCTGTGGAAGAATAACAACTTTGCAAAATTCATCCTCTGAAAGCCCGATGATATCCCTTATTTTTTCTCTGAACTCTCTTTCCTTTTCTGCGAGTGGAACCAAATTATCATGTTCTACTCTGTAAAGTTTTATCTTATTCTGTTTCCCGATGTTTCTCTCTATAAGATACTTATCTCCTGCTATGCTGAATTGAAATTTAAGACACATCTCCTGCTTGCGTGGATTTATGGCTTCCCTTATATTTGAGCCAAGTCTTGGAGTTTTTCCATAAATTGATAGAATTATGGCATCAAGTATGGTTGATTTTCCTGCACCTGTGTCGCCAAAGATACCAAAGATTCTGTTTCTGTAAAATCTCGTAAAATCTATCTCTACAGGTTCTGCATAGCTGTTAAGACCTTCAATATAAATTTTAATCGGTAGCATTTCTTGCCTCCTCAAGGCATTCAATAAAGAGTTTGAGCAACTCTTCGTCAGGTTCTTCATTAAATTTTGATCTATAAAATGTTACAAAAAGCTGCTCATCACTGAGAGAGGATATATCAATATTTGTATCGGTTTTCTCAATTATCTCAGACTGAAACTGCCAGCCAACGAGTTTGTCTTTGTATGCTTTAATGAGATTTTCTATCTGCCCCGGCGTATAGGGCTCATTTGACTCCATTAGAAGATAGTAAAAATTTTCATCATTGGGGATGTTTTTGATGGCATCACTTATTGAGTTAAACTTTAACTTGATTATTCTCGGAATTTTTTCAAATTCAATAAATCTAATAGAACCTTCCTGCCAGAGGCAGACTCCCTTTTTATGCTCAATTTCTCCAGCATCAAAGGGATATATGGAGCCTGAATATACGGCATTATTGATTTTCTGAAATTTGTGTAGATGTCCAAGAGCGATGTAGTCAGCACTCTTTGGAAGTGCCTCGTAGGGTACATGTTCAATTCCACCTACCTGAAAAATTCTTTCAGAGCCAGATTTTTGAGCACCATGAAGATATAAATGGGAGACAAAGACAAAGTAATCACAGCTAAATTGTGGTTCCTTTGATAGATAATCCTCTAAACTTTTTACAAAATCATCTCCGCTTAAACCCATTCTTACCTCTGATAAATAGGCAACTGCTTTTATAGCGACGGTCAAATTTTCATCTTTAAGCTTTAATTTTAAGAAGCTATTCTCAATAGTAACTTTATAGTGTTCGTTTTCAAAAATATATTCCTCAAATATGTCATTAGGAGTTCCAGAGATTACTATAGAATGTTTACCGTAGATAAGAGGCTTTGAAATCCTGAGTTTGTCAGGTGAATCATGATTGCCAGCAACAGCAACAATTAGAGAACCTTCCTGTGAAAGAGAAGTGATTGTTTCATAAAAAAGTCTTTCAGCGTCAAAAGAGGGATTATAGGTATCAAAAATATCACCAGCTACAAGTATCAGTTGTGGTCTCTCTGATTTGGTGATGTCTATGATTTCTGCCATTATTTTCTTCTGTATTGGGAGCAGGTCAAAGTTTGTCTCCCTGAAGTTTTTCCCAAGATGCCAGTCAGAAGTATGCAAAATCTTAAGTGCCATAACACACCTCTCCTTTTTATTAGTTAAATTATACAAGAATTAGGCACTATTTTCATGATTGAAATGTTGTGGAAATATTTTTGTTATCTTCATAAGAGGATGCAGTTAAGTTTGAGTGTATCTACATTAAAGCTCCTTAAAATAAATATTAATGCGTTCACAGGGCAGAGAAAAATCTGTCAGCACAGCAATTTTTCAAAGCCTATCACAGCCTCGGGAGGACAGAGGAGTCTTTCAGGATAATGAAACACAGCATAGGACTGGTACATCACTAGACAGACAGAGTAGCTAAGTCCCTATTCAGAGCATCGAGAGTAAAAGAGCAGCCAATATGACAGTTAGAGAAGATTTCAAGATATAAACTGTCTAATAATCAAAAGATTGCGATTTTTGTTGTACAAAAAATTGCCATTTTTAAAAATAAAGTTCAATATTTTCAATGAGTTATAAAATTTAATTGATAAACTCAGGACAGCATTCTTTAAAGACTTAGACAGTCTTTTGGTAAGGGAGATTTCTTATCTTAGAAAATTTTGGTCTATGCTTCAATTTCAACATCAATAGACTTAGGGAATTAAATTAAATTATAATATTTGACAATGTTTGATTATATCATGAAATTCAAAAAAATCCTTGTTCTGGTAAGTTTTCTTCCTGACTTTGTTTTTCCTCTCGTAATAGTAGAATTAGTCTATGTGACTATTTAAGGAAGAAATAATATGCATTGGTATCAGATAAACCTTAAAGAGATTTATCAAAGGTTAAACACATCAGAAAGAGGTCTTACTTCCGAAGAGGTAAAAAGAAGGCTTGAAAAATATGGAGCTAACAAGCTTGCAGAAGAAAAGGACATAAATAAGCTAAAAATATTTCTACATCAGTTTGCAAGCCCTCTTATCTATATTTTGATTATTGCTGGAGCAATCACATTAGTGCTCAAAGAATACATAGACTCTGGTGTCATCTTTGCTGTGGTCATTCTCAATGCAGTGATCGGCTACATACAGGAATATAAAGCTGAACAGAGTGTGAGAGCTTTAAAGAAAATGCTTGTTCCAAAGGCAAAGGTCTTGAGAGATGGCATTGAAAAGGAGGTAAATAGTGAAGAGCTTGTTCCTGGAGATATTGTGCTTCTTTATTCTGGTATTCGTGTTCCTGCTGATATAAGGCTTGTTCACACAGTAGAGCTTAAAATTGATGAATCCATACTTACAGGGGAATCCCTTCCTGTTGAAAAGCATCATCATACAATAAAGGATGAAAATCTGACCTACGGTGATCAGAAAAATATGGCATTTATGGGAACAATTGTGGTAAGTGGAAGAGCAAAGGGCATAGTTGTTGAAACAGGAATGAACACTGTATTTGGCAAGATTGCTAAGGGAATAAGGGAAGCAGAGGCAGTTAAGGCACCTCTTCAGGATAAAATTCAAAAATTTGCAAATCTGGTAGGGATATTTGTTGTAGTTGCCTCTGTATTGCTTTTTGTTATGGGACTGATAATTGGTGAAGGCATCAAAGAGATGTTCATGACTGCTGTTGCTGCAGCTGTTGCTGCCATACCAGAGGGGCTTCCTATGGTTGTAACGGTCACATTAGCAGTTGGTGTTATACGCATGGCAAAAAGAAATGCCATAGTGCGAAGACTTCATGCTGTTGAGACACTTGGAAGCACCACAGTTATATGTACAGATAAAACAGGCACACTCACAAAAAATGAGATGACTGTAAAGCTAATTTACGATGGGAAAAAAATATACGAAGTAGAAGGAAGCGGATATGAACCAAAGGGAAGGATTCTTCATAATGGCTTGGAGGTTGACCTTAAAAAGGACTACGAAGCTTTGATAGAAACGTTGAGAATAGGACTATTATGCAATGAGTCTAACATATATGAAGAAGACGGAGAGTTCAAACTGGAAGGAGATCCCACTGAAGGTGCATTGATTGTTTCGGCATTGAAAGCAGGTTTAAATAAAGCTGAAGAAGAAAAAAGATATGAACTTATTGAAACCATACCCTTTGAATCAGAAAGAGGCTATATGGCTACTTTACATAAGCATAGAGGTGAAAAATTAGTCTTTATCAAGGGTGCACCGGAAAAGATAGTTGACCTATGCAGGAAAAATTTTTGGGGAGAAGAGCTTAATAAAAAAGAGATTCACTCAATCATAAACAGATTTGCAAAAGAGGGAATGAGAGTGCTTGCCTTTGCCTATGTAAAGGTTCCAAAAGAAACAGAAGAAATATCATGCAAAGAGATTGAGCAGTGTTACGCTGCAGAGGGTTTAGTATTTACAGGACTTCAGGCAATGATTGACCCACCAAGACCTGAGGCGATTGAGGCTATAAAGGGATGTAAAAAGGCAGGCATTAGAGTTGTAATGATTACAGGAGATCACGCAGTTACAGCCAAGGCAATAGGAAATATGCTTGGAATTGGAGATGAAAAATCAGAGGTTCTCACAGGAAAAGATTTAGAGAAGATGACGGATGAGGAACTCTTTGAAAAGGTAAAAAGAGTAAATATCTTTGCAAGAGTCTCGCCAGAGCATAAATTAAAAATAGTAAAACAACTCATGGCTCAGGGACAGATTGTAGCAGTAACTGGAGACGGAGTTAATGATGCACCTGCACTTAAGGCAGCTCACATAGGAATTGCAATGGGCAAGAGTGGAACCGATGTGGCAAAGGAAGCATCAGATATGGTGCTCACTGATGACAACTTTGCAAGCATCTTCAATGCAGTAAAAGAGGGAAGGGTTGTTTTTGATAACATAAGAAAGGTAGTCTTTTTCCTTATTCCCACAGGTCTTGCCTCAATTCTTTCCATAATTGGTGCAGTTGTAACTGGACTTCCAATTCCCTACTTTCCAGCTCAGATACTCTGGATAAACCTTGTAACAAATGGACTTCAGGTTATCTCACTTGCCTTTGAGCCTGGAGAAAAGGGAGTTATTGAAAGATCACCAAGACCTCCGGAAGAAGGAATAATGTCAAGGCTTATGATTGAAAGAACAATAATTGTTGGATTTTTAATATCCCTGGGAGTAGCTTATACTTTCATGAAAGCTCTTGAACAGGGAGAGTCTTTAGAGACAGCAAGAACAGTAGCAGTAACCACAATGGTTTTCTTCCAGTTCTTTCAGGCATGGAACAGCCGCTCTGAGTATGAATCCATATTTAGAATAAACCCTTTCAGCAATATGTTTCTTTTCCTGAGTCTTATTGTGGCAACACTTGCCCAGATTGCTTTCATATATCTGCCGGCACTTCAGTGGGTATTCAGGACAAAGCCAATCTCAGCAGAGGACTGGCAAAATATTATTCTGATAGCACTCTCAGTCATAGTAGTTGTTGAAATTGATAAATGGTTAAGAAGAAAGAGAAGATGAACTCTCTAAGTCAGTCTCAAGCTTTGACTTTCCTCTGTTTTTTATGTTAATTTTTATTATAAAACCTGAAAAATAAGAAAATTAGAGGAGGTTAGAGTATGCATACATTGAAAACGATGGTTTTAATGGTTTTTCTTACAGTATTTTTTATCTTTATTGGTTCTCTGATTGGCGGAAAGCATGGAGCTACTATTGCTCTAATAATTGCACTTGGCATGAATTTCTTTGCCTACTTCTTCAGTCATAAAATTGTTCTTGCTATGTATGGAGCAAAGGAAGTTTCAGAGGCTGAAGCTCCTGAACTTTACAGTATTGTAAGGACACTTTCTCAAAGAGCAGGACTTCCAATGCCAAAAGTTTATATCATTGAGTCTGAACAGCCAAATGCATTTGCAACAGGGAGATCACCAAAACATGGAGTAGTTGCAGTTACAACAGGAATTATGAGAATTCTCTCCCGTGAAGAACTTGAAGGAGTTATTGGACATGAACTTGCTCATATTAAACACAGAGATATTTTAATAAGCACAATTGCTGCAACTATTGCTGGAGCTATATCCTATCTTGCTCAGATGGCTCAATGGGCAATGATATTTGGTGGAAGACATGATGATGAGGAGGGAGGAAATCCAATAGTAGCACTGATTATGATGATCCTTGCTCCAATTATTGCAATGATTATACAACTTGCAATCAGCAGAGCTCGTGAGTATGCAGCAGACGAAGGTGGTGCAAAAATTGCAGGAAATCCTCTTTATCTTGCAAATGCTCTAAGGAAACTTCATCATGCCTCTCAGGCAATACCAATGGAGGCAAATCCTGGAACAGCTCATCTATTCATAGTAAATCCTCTTTCAGGTCGTAGCTTGATGAAGTTATTTAGTACTCATCCACCAATTGAAGAGAGAATTGCAAGACTTGAAGCAATGGCAAGGAGA
The DNA here is from genome assembly GCF_001514535.1 of Thermodesulfovibrio aggregans. Taxonomy (NCBI): domain Bacteria; kingdom Pseudomonadati; phylum Nitrospirota; class Thermodesulfovibrionia; order Thermodesulfovibrionales; family Thermodesulfovibrionaceae; genus Thermodesulfovibrio; species Thermodesulfovibrio aggregans. The sequence continues at coordinate 88,853 of NZ_BCNO01000001.1, forward strand.
TATTAGTTATGAATTCAAAGTTTAAGAATCAAAGTTCAAAGGTATTAATCTTGATGGGAAGTGACAGTGATTTTGAGGTGATGAAAAAGGCAGCAAAGGTTTTATCTGATATGGATGTTCCATTTGAACTTGATGTTTGTTCAGCTCACAGAACACCGGATAGAGCAAAAAAATACGCAGAAGAGGCAGAAGAAAGAGGAGTTGAAGTTATAATAGCTGCAGCTGGAATGGCTGCTCATCTTGCAGGATTTTTAGCAGCTCATACAACTATTCCTGTTATCGGAGTGCCTATAGCTTCTGGAGCTTTAAACGGATTTGATGCCTTGCTTTCAACAGTTCAGATGCCACCGGGAGTTCCTGTCGCAACAGTTGGAATAAATGCCTCTGAAAATGCAGCATACTTAGCATGTGAGATTATTTCTATAAAATACTCTGAATTAAGGAATAAACTAAAAGAAAAAAGAAAAGAGATGTACAACAAGGTTCTTAAGAAATCTGAAGAGATAAAGACGAAACTACAAAATATTTAGCCTTATTAGGTTATGGAGGGCACTTACTGCAGATTGATGCAAAAAGGGATGTTGAAAGATATCTATCTCCTCGGTCAGGTAAAATTACAACAATAACACCGCTTCTCAACTCACTTGCTTTTTTAAGTGCTATATGCATTGCAGCTCCTGATGACATTCCAACAAATACACCTTCTCTTATCGCTAATTTTCTTGTTGTATCAAATGCCTCTTCATCATTAACGAAGAATCTTTCATCAAGCCTTGAAGGATCAAAAATTTTAGGCACTATTGCTTCCGACATATTTTTCAAGCCTTGAATTCTGTGCCCTGGAACAGGTTCAACTCCTACGATTTTGATATTGCTGTTAAATTCTTTAAGTCGTTTACTCACTCCCATAATTGTTCCTGTTGTGCCCATACCTGCCACAAAATGAGTGACTTCTCCATTTGTTTGCTCTATAATTTCTTTTCCTGTGGTTTCATAATGAGCTCTCACATTGGCTTCATTATCAAATTGATTTGGCATAAAATACAGTTCAGGAGCATCTTCATAAATTTGATGAGCAAGTCTTATTGCTCCATCTGTACTTTCTTCAGCAGGGCTTATAATTAGTTCTGCACCAAGTGCTTCAAGAACTCTTCTCCTCTCTACACTTACACATGCAGGCATCACAAGTTTAATTCTGTATCCTTTAGCTGCAGCTATCATTGCCAGTCCAATACCCGTATTCCCTGAGGTTGGTTCAAGTATTATTTTATCTTTTGTGAGTAAGCCTTTTTCCTCAGCTTCTTTTATTAAATAGAGGGCAGTTCTGTCCTTAACAGAACCGCCTGGATTTGCTCCTTCAAATTTTCCATAGAGAATAACTCTCGGGTTTGGATTAATTCTGTCAAGTCTTATAAGTGGAGTGTTTCCTATAATATCTATTACACTCATAGAGTTAATTATATCACAAGCTTTTAAACTTTTTCCTTACTTCTTCAATTTGTCCACAACTGAATTTACCTTCAGGACATGAACCTTTAAGGCATCCAGGTCCTGCATCTTTAAAAAGTTTTGGTGCAATTCCTTTAACAAGCTTGAGCATCTCTGTTGCAAGTTCTCTTATCTCCCATTGAGCTCTGTTGCAGCAACGAACCCTGAAAAAATGAAGTAACTCTCTTGCATTCATTGTGATTACTATCTTTGTTTCTGCAGCATTTGGAAGAACGAATCTTGCATCCTGTTGTGCAAGTTCTCCTTTTATCCCTTTGCTTTCAAGTTGTTGAAGAATTCTGCAGTAGTATTCATGTGCTTTTTCCATTGCTTCAAGAAAGATCTCTCTAATTTCATTATTTTGATTAATAATTGGAGGAATTATAAAATCAAAACCCTTTTGTTTGCTCACATATCTTTGAGATTGCTGACTGTATGAGGCAATTCTATGTCTTACAAGTTGGTGAGAACAGGCTCTTGAAATACCTTCAACAGCAAAAGTGAAACTCACATGTTCAAAGGGGCTGAGATGTCCACTATCTCGTAAAAGATTTATTAATCTGTCTTTTTCATCTTCAGTTAATTTTTCTTTTAACTCCTTAATTCCCACAGGACTATAACAAAGTCTTGCAGAAAGAGCTACCACATTTTCTGGCTCTGGGGTATAAGTAAGAATTGATACTTTAAGAGAGACCTCTTTCATATAATCCCTTTTGTAGAAGGTACATTTTCTCCGATTATTCTACTTGCTTCATTAAGGGATTTTGCAAAGGCTTTAAATATTGATTCGACAATATGATGCAAATCCTTTCCATAAACAAGATTGACATGGAGATTTATCTTTGCATTATTTGCGACTGCTCTAAAAAACTCTTCAAAAAGTCTTATATCAATATCCTTAATGTATCCTTCAACAGAAACATTGTAAATAAGAAAAGCTCTGCCGCCAAGGTCTAAAGATACTTGAGTGAGAGCTTCATCCATTGGAATTGATGCGAAACCATATCTTTTAATACCCTTTCTGTCTTCTAAGGCTTTATCAATACATTTGCCTAAAACAATCCCTAAATCTTCAACTAAATGATGATAATCCACATGTATATCACCTTTTGCTTCAATTTTTAAGTCAAAGTTTCCATGAAAAGCAAAGAGTTCAAACATGTGGTCTAAAAATCCCACAGAAGTTTTTATATTAGCCTGTCCATTTCCATCAAGATTAAACTCTACTTTAATATCTGTTTCTTTTGTTGTTCTGCTTAGTGATGCCTTTCTCATCCCTTTTCCTCTAGTATTGTTTCTAATGCTTTTAAAAATTCTTCATTCTCTTCCTTCGTTCCAATTGTTACTCTTAAAGCATTATCTATCATTGAAGAAAGGTCTCTCACTAAAATTCCAGCCTTTAGGAGTTTCTTGTAAACTTCTTTACTATTCTTTAATTTCAATAATATAAAGTTTGCCTCTGATGGATAAACTTTCAGTTTTTTAATCTTTAGTAGTCTTTTGTAAACTCTTTGTCTTTCTTTTATAATTTCTGAAATAAATTTTTTTATCTGTGGATAAAATTTATTAAGAGCTTCAGTTGCCACATACTGTGTAATTGAATCTATATTATATGGCAGTCTCACTTTGTTTATTTCATGCAAGAATTCTTTTTTCCCAATAAGATATCCCAATCTTAATCCAGCAAATCCGATTTTACTCAGTGTTCTTAAGATTAAAAGATTTTCATAATCTTTAAGAAATGGTAAAAATCCCTTTTCACTTGAAAAAGGTTGATAGGCTTCATCAATGACCACAATTGATGAGTTTTTTTGTGCAAATTCAATAATTTTTAAAATTTTATCTGTTGAAAATGTGTTGCCTGTTGGATTGTTTGGAGAGCTGAGAAAAATTAAACGAGGTTTTTTTAATTTAACGAGTTTTAAAAATTTTTCATCATCTATATCAAAATCTTTATCAAGTTTGCATTCAATTGCTTCGACTCCAACAGATTGAGCTATTATTCCATACATTGCAAAGGTGGGAACAGGATAGAGAACAGGACCTCCGAATGTAAGGATTAAGTAATAGATTAATTCATCAGAACCATTACCAAGCATTATGTTTTCATAGCTGAGTTTTATTTTCTTTGAAAGAGCTTTTCTCAATACAATAGCCTCAGGATCAGGATATCTGTTTAGTGGAATATTAATTTCTGAAATAAAATCCGATATTTTAACAGCAAATGGAGACTCGTTCGCATCGAGCTTTATTTTACAGGAAATTTCCTTTGCCTGATATGGTTTGAGCTTTTGAATATTTTTTCTTGCAAGAGACTCTACTTTCAATTTGTTCATAGATTTTTATCATAAATTGTTATCAAAATATTGTCAACTCTCAATAGTCCATTAGCTGTCAATAAAACATTATGATACAGTATTTTTAAAAGCTTGAGTTATGGTAATATATTTATTATCAAACTATAAAAAGGAGGCAAAAATGCTCTTAAAAAGATACCTACTTGCACCGGGACCAACGCCTGTCCCACCAGAGGTTCTACTTAGTATGGCAATGCCAGTAATTCATCATCGTAGTCCAGATTTTTTACCGATTCTTGATTCAGCTAAAAAAGGTTTACAGTGGATTTATCAGACTAAAAACGATGTTTTAATACTTTGCTCCACTGGCACAGGTGGAATGGTAGCTTCAGTAAATAACTTTTTTTCACCCGGCGAGAAGGTTCTTGTAATAAATGGTGGTAAATTTGGCGAAAGATGGGTAAAAATAGCCCAGGCATATGGTTTAAATGTAATTGAAATTCCTGTTGAATGGGGATTCTCAATTGATGTTAATAGAGTTGAAGAAGAATTAAGGAAACATCCTGATATAAAAGGAGTTTTTATTCAGGCAAGTGAGACTTCCACTGGTGTATATCACGATGTTGAAGCAGTTGGGAAAATAGTAAAGAATTATGAAGATACTCTGTTTATAGTTGATTCAATTTCAGCACTTGTTGCTCATGACATAAAAACTGATGAGTGGGGAATTGATGTTATGGTGAGTGGTTCCCAGAAAGGATTCATGCTTCCTCCAGGGCTTGCATTTGTGAGTGTAAGCGAGAAAGCATGGAAAAGAAATGAGAAATCAAAAATGCCGAGATTTTACTTTAATCTCAAAAAAGAAAGAGAGAATCTTGCCAAGAATCAAACCAACTTTACATCTGCCGTATCTCTTATTATCGGACTCAACGAGGCACTGAAACTCATGCAAAAAGAAGGACTTGAAAATATATTCCGTAGACACGCTCTTTTAGCTCGCGCAACAAGAGAGGCTGTCAAAGAAATAGGATTAAATTTGTTTGCCAAAGGTACGCCAAGCAATGCTGTTACAGCAATTGAAGCACCACAGGGAATTGATGGACAGGTTATTTATAAAACTTTAAGAGAAAAATACGGAGTTACAGCAGCTGGTGGACAGGACAAACTTAAAGGTAAAGTGTTTCGTTTTGCCCATCTCGGATATGCTGATAAATTTGATGTAATTGTTGGTATTTCAGCACTTGAAATGACTCTTAAAGAACTTGGATATCCAGTTACTTTTGGTAAAGGAGTTGCCAAATTAGAAGAAATTTTTTCAAAGGAGGAAGAAAGAAAGTGAAAGTTCTTGTCAGTGATAGCATTTCTCCAAAAGGAGTTGAAATTCTAAAAAAGGCAGGACTTCAGGTTGATGTTAAGACAGGATTAAAACCTGAAGAACTTAAAGCAATAATAGGTGAATACGATGCTTTGATTATAAGAAGCGCTACCAAGGTAACTGCTGAAATTATTGAAGCTGCAGATAAGCTTAAAGTAATAGGTAGAGCAGGAACAGGGGTGGACAATGTAGATAAAGTTGCTGCCACGAAAAAAGGAATCGTTGTTATGAATACTCCTGGTGGCAACACTATAACAACTGCTGAACACGCTATTGCAATGCTTTTTGCACTGGCAAGAAGAATTCCTCAAGCAGTAGCTTCTACGAAGGCAGGAAAATGGGAAAAGAAAAAATTCATGGGAGTTGAACTTTACAATAAAACTCTTGGAATAATCGGTCTTGGTAGAATTGGCTCTGAAGTAGCAAAAAGAATGCAGTGCATGGGAATGAATGTTTTAGCCTTTGATCCTTTCTTAAGTGATGAGAGGGCAGAGGAACTGGGAATTAAAAAAGTTGATCTTGATAGCCTCCTTGCTGAATCAGATTTTATTACAGTCCATACTCCTCTCACACCTGAGACAAAGTATTTAATCAACAAAGATACAATTGCAAAAATGAAAGACGGAGTTTACATAATTAATTGTGCCCGAGGTGGAATAGTAAATGAAAAGGATCTCTACGAAGCAATAAAATCAGGAAAAGTTGCTGGTGCTGCCCTTGATGTCTTTGAAAAGGAACCTCCAGAAGAGGGTTATCCACTTATAGCAGATGAAAGAGTAATATGCACCCCCCATCTCGGTGCTTCCACATTAGAGGCTCAGGAAAATGTGGCTGTTGCAATAGCAGAACAGATTATAGATTATTTGATAAATGGTACAATTCGTAATGCTGTTAACTTTCCATCAATTCCTTTTGATCAAGTTCCTCTTATTCGTCCATATCTTGTACTTCTTGAAAGAATGGGTAGTTTTGCCTCTCAAATATTTACAAAAAGTATTAAACAGATTCAGATTGAATATCTTGGCGAAATTTCCAGCGTTAATACACAGGCATTGACAGCTGCAGCACTAAAGGGAATTTTAGATCCTATTCTTGGAGAACCTGTAAATTATGTTAATGCTCCATTTATTGCAAAAGAAAGAGGTATAGAAGTTAGAGAAATAAAGGGGAAAGAAGCTGGAGATTATCAAAGCCTTGTAAAGATAATTCTTATCGGTAAAGATGACAGAGCTATTATAGCAGGCACTCTTTTAAGTAGAAGAGATCCAAGAATAGTTCAGATTAATGATGTCTCAATGGAAATTATTCCTGAAGGCAATATGATATTTATGAGAAACTGGGATCGCCCTGGTGTTATTGGTAATATTGGAACTCTGCTCGGACAGAACAACATCAATATTGGACACATGCATTTTGGAAGAAAGGAAGTTGGTGGAATTGCGTTTTCTGTTATAAGTATTGATGCACCACTTACAGAAGAAATAATTGAGACAATAAAGAAACTTCCAAATATTCTGGAAGTAAAACCAGTTTATATTTCTAATAATTAAGATTAATCAGGGAGAGAGAAAATGCCAACAGCTGTCATCGTAGGAGCACAATGGGGAGATGAAGGAAAAGGTAAAATAGTTGATTTTTTAACAGAAGAGTTTAATTTTGATTATGTTGTAAGATTTCAGGGTGGATGCAATGCGGGTCATACTGTTGTTGTAGGAGATGAAAAGTATATACTACATCAGATTCCTTCAGGTATTCTCCATAAAAATAAGAAATGCATTATTGGAAACGGCGTTGTTGTTAATCCAGAAAGTTTATTAAAAGAGATAGAGACATTAATAAATAAAGGAGTAGAAATCAACGATAATCTTTTCATTGCAAAACACTGTCATATTATTATGGCATATCACATTGCCATAGAGGAACAACTTGAAAAAAGTAAAAAAATCGGTACGACAAAAAAGGGTATAGGACCATGTTACACTGATAAAATTGCCCGTAATGGTGTTAGAATGGTTGATCTTTTGTATCCAGCGGTACTGAAAAGTAAAATTCATGCAAATCTTGAAATAATCAATTTCTTACTCGAAAATTTATATCACACTGAGCCATTGAATGGGGAGGAGATATTCAATCAATATATGATTTATGCAGACAAACTTAAAAAATACATTGCCGATACTGATATTTTGATAAATGAAGCAATTGACAGCGGTAAGAATGTTTTATTTGAAGGTGCACAGGGTACTCTTCTTGATATTGACCACGGAACATATCCTTATGTTACTTCTTCAAACACAGTGGCTGGAGGTGCATGCACAGGAGCAGGAGTAAGTCCTAAAAAAATTGATAGCATTATCGGAATTGTAAAGGCTTACACTACAAGAGTGGGCGGAGGACCTTTCCCTACAGAAATGAAAGATGAACTTGGTGAATCCATAAGACAAAAAGGTGGCGAGTATGGTGCAACCACAGGAAGACCTCGTAGATGTGGTTGGCTTGATCTTGTTGGATTAAAACATTCTGTAAGAGTTAATGGATTTACAGGGATTGCAATAACAAAACTTGATATTCTTGATGGAATTGAAAAATTAAAAGTATGTGTTGGATATAGATATGGAAATACAGTTTTGGAAGAATTTCCAAAGGAGATAGAAATTCTTGAAAACTGTATACCCATATATGAGGAACTTCCAGGCTGGAAGGATAGCACAAAAGGTATAAAAAACTATGAAGAATTACCCGGGAATGCAAAAAAATATCTAGAGTTTATAGAAAAAAGTTTAAAGGTTAAGATTCAGATTATTTCAACGGGACAGAAAAGAGATGAAATTATCATTAAGGAGTCTCCTCTATGATTTAGTCTTTTTTGAAAGTTGTCCTATATGTAAGAAAAAGTCATACTGGAAGTATTCTCCCTTTTGTGAAGACTGCTGGAACAGTATAGAGGTTTTCAATTTACACCAAATTACCACAGGAAATTTTCATAGAGATTTCTGGAAGTTTGTTGATTCATTAACTTGCTTTGGAGCATATGAAGGAGTACTCAAAGATGCAATACATTGTTTTAAATATGGTGGTATAAAAAGAATTGGCAAAGAACTTGGAAGACTTCTCAGCTCAGTTAAACCACCAGAAATTGATATATTAATCCCTGTACCTTTGCACATAAATAAACTACGCCAAAGAGAGTTTAATCAATCAGCAATTCTTGCAAAGGAATGTTCAAAGGCATGGAAAATCTCTCTATCACTTAAAATTCTATATAAAATTAAACATACTCTTGATCAGGCTTCACTTGAGGCAAAAGATAGGTTTAATAATGTAAAAGATGCATATATAGTAAAAGAGTCGATTAATGGCTTAAAAATAGGACTTATTGATGATGTTACCACAACTGGAGCCACTTTAATGGAGTGTGCAAAGGTACTTAAAAAAGCAGGAGCAAAGGAGATTCATGCCATAACACTGGCAAGAGCTTAGTAAAAAAACTGAGTAATATATCGTAAAGCAATATAGACTATTAAAATACTTAAAATAAGCTTTATGTGTTTTTGAGGAACATGTTTCTGCATCCTTGCTCCAAGATATATTCCAAAAGCACCACCAATTCCAAAGAGAATACCAAGCAACCAGTCAGGTCCTGTCTGAAGACCTGGAGGTGAGGGTATTATTGCATAGTAAAGAACGCCAAAAACAGAAGCTGTAGCAGTTCCCATAAGACAGGCACCTGCTATGCTGTGAACAGGAAGTTTAAAGAATGTTACCAGAAATGGAGACATAATTGCTCCACCACCAATACCATAGGCACCACCTATTACTCCTATGATAAAGGCAAGAGTAAAAACCCCTATAGTGCTGAATGAAAATTGCTCACCCCAGAATTCATAAACAGTTTTTTTCAATGAAAAAGAGATTGTTTTCACTACAGCTTCTTTTGTGAGCTTCTGATCAAACTTTTTCTGTGCGGCTGCTTTTTTCTTCTTAATAACATCAAAAAAAAGCCTTACACCAATGTATAGAAGTACAAGCCCAACAAAAAATTTAAAAGATTTTGGGTCTGGAAGAATTTTTATTCTTATATAATATCCGATGATTATTCCAGGAACTGTCCCTACCATAATTACCCATGCAAGAGGCCAGGGAATTCTCTTTTCTTTATGATATCTATAAACTCCAGAAGGAATGGCAACTACATTAAAAATAAAATTAGTTCCACTTACTCCTGGAGAGGTGTAGTTAAGAAAACTTACTTGAAAGGGTAACAGAAGAAAGGCACCTGAGACTCCTCCCATTGATGTAAAAAAAGAAACAATAAAAGCAACAATGGGTGGAATAAGAATATTGGTCGTAACACCTGATATGGGAAATGTATATGTGAGGAAATCTAACATACTTAATTTTATTAAATTTCCTCACATATGACAAATTAAAAATTCTTATTATCAAATAAAATTATTTTGAACTGAGCTCTTCAATCAGTATATTTCTAATTTTATCTTCTGAAGGGAGAGGAAAACCGGCGTGCTTAAGCTTTCCATTAACAAGCAAGCCAGGTGTAACCTGAGTGTATTTAAAAATTTCCTTTATATCTTTGATATGACTGATTTCAGCCTGAATTCCAAGTTGAGAGACAACTTTCTTTACTGTCTCTTCAACTTTGTAACAGTTTGCACATCCAGGTCCAAGAATTTTTATTTCCATAATACCCTCCCATAAAAATTTTTTTATTTAAATTACTACAATCTCAGAAATTTTGTCAATTCCTCTGGCTTATAAATTGGTTCGAATTGTTTTGAAAGAACTGAAGGAACTATGTAATTGCTGTCTTTTTTTCTATGAGCAATAACTATAAATGGAGTTATCTGATGAATCGCTGCTTTTCCAAGATTAGACTCTAAAGAGGTATAGAAGTTCAATGTCAGTAAATCAAAATAACTGAGTAATGCTCTCACATAGTAAGGTGAAAGATATGCTGAAGCTAAGTTTGAAAAGGCTTTTAAAGACGAAGTTGCAAGCTCAAAATATCTCTCATTTTCCGTTATAGCATGTAGTTTTAACAGATTAATTATCATTATTGAATTTGCTGAAGGGTAGGGTGTATCATAAATGTTTTTAAATCTGTTTGATAGAATTGGCTCTTCAGAATCATAAAATCCGCCATTTTCTTCATCCCACAACTTATTTATTGCCATTTCTGTAATAGAAACTGCTTTATCCAAATAATCATTGTTTGAAGTAGCCTCATATGCTGAAATCAAAGCTGAAGTGATATAGGCATAGTCGTCAAGTAAAGCATTTATTTTTTTTGTTGTTCTATACAGGTGTTCTCCATCATACAGGGTTTCAAAAGTTTTATCAATGGCTGACAAAGCTATAGTAAGCAATTTTTTATCTTTAATAACTCTCCATGTTTTGATAAATGCTTCAGCACAAACTCCGTTTACAAAACAATATATTGATTTATCTATTTGAGGTGCCTGCCTTTGTTTTCTTTTTGAAATGAGTTTATCTCTTAATTGTTTAATAAGTTCTCTATCTCTGCCTATAAGAACAAATCTTTCATCAACCATTGCCTTCCCATCTACAAGAGCAATTGTCATATCAGAAATTTCTCTGAGTTCGTTTTCCTGCCATGTATAGTAAAATGAATCAGCAAATTGACTTGAATAGAAGTAACCTTCTTTTGAAAAAAGATTATTCTTCATATAGTCAACTATTTCCATTACTATATCCAGATAAAAAGAGTCTTTCAAGATATTGTATGCATCAAGATAGTTTATGATGTGCCATGCATTATCTACTGCTAATTTTTCAAAATGCGGTAATAACCATGCTCTGTCAGTTGAGTATCTATGAAAACCGCCTTCTACATTATCATAAATGCCTCCAGATACCATGCTTTTAAGAGTTAACTCAATTGCATTTTTAACCCATGGTTTTGGTCTTATCCAGTATCTCCATAAAAGCAAATCAATATGGGCATAAATTGGAAATTTAGGAGTTTTACTAAGTCCACCAAATTCAAAATCAATTTCTCTGACTATGTCTTCTTCAGGATTTTGAAGTAGTTCTTCTCTAATTTCAGATGGGACAGACAATGTCGGCTTTATTGCATCAATTATTGTCTGAGAACGGGTTAAAATGTTTTCTCTGTTCATTTTATAAAGATCAAGAGCTTTCTCTATCATTGTTTTAAAATAATTTTTTCCTTCATTAATTTTGTAACTAACACCAGAAAAGGGTTTACCATCTGGAGTTAAGAAAAGATTAAGGGGCCAGCCACTTCCCTGTCCAATAATGTAGGAGGCTTTTTGATAGAACATATCGAGATCAGGTCTTTCATCCCTGTCAATGTGAATTGGTATAAAGTTTTTGTTTATTATATCTGCTAATTCGTAATCATCAAGGATTTGCTCTTTCATGCTTTTACAGTAGTTACACCACTTTGCTGTTATGTGAAGAAAAATTGGTTTGTCTTCAATTTCTGCCTTTTTAAATGAGCTTTCTTCGTAAGGTAACCATTCAATCATTTTTCACTCCTTATGATTTTTTATATTTTGCTTTTTCAATGAACTTTTTTACAAGTTCATGGTCTTTTTTGCCCTTATAGAGTTCTACACCACTTGATACATCAACTCCGTATGGAGAGGTTTTTCTTATTGCTTCTTCTACATTAAAAACATTCAATCCGCCAGAGAGTATGACTTTACCGAAATTTTTTGCTACTTTTACAAATTCCCAATTGAAAGTTTTTCCTGTACCCCCATACGCATCTTTACTGAAACTGTCAAGAAGAAAAGCAGAAACTCTGTAAATTGGTAATACTTCTTCTAAGGATCTTCCATCTGGCAAGTTTCCAGACTCATTAACTCTAAATGCTTTTATCACTCTATGAAAGTTTTCACAGATCTGAGGAGGTTCTTCTCCGTGAAGCTGTACTGTGTCAATTCCTGTAATTTCTATGATTTCTTGAATTTTTTCAACTGTTTCATTTACAAATACGCCAACTACATTTATAAATGGTGGAAGGGTTTTTATTATCTCCTTTGCCTTTTGAGGTTCTATGTATCTCGGACTTTTTTTGTAAAAAATAAATCCAATTGCATCAGCTCCACATTCTGCTGCCCACAAAGCATCTTCAAGATTAGTTATCCCGCAGATCTTCACTCTAATCATATATTAAGAAGAATCATCTTTGATTTTTCATCAAAATCTCTTGCAACATTTACATCAATAATTTCCATTATTACTGCTTCAACAATGAGAAATACCTCAGGATTTTCTCTCAAGCATCCCATCTTAACAGAGTCTTCTCTGCCATAAACACCATGTAGATGAATTTTGGGCTCATCCTTATACCAGAAAATTGTTCCAATTCCAACTATTTCGTGATTTCCTTTTATTTCACGCCATATAGGAACAGGCGGTAAAGCATCACTTTCAGGACCTACAACAAATCTTCCATTTTTCAATCCACCTATTAACCAGAATACAGCAGAAAATATTTTTTCCTTTTTTGCCATTTCAATTAGCTCACTGAGAGGATTTTCGCCATCTTCAAATTTTGCTATAAAAACTCTTCCTGTGTTGCCTTTTTGATATCTCATGCTTTCCTCCATTCAATTATTCTGTTATATACAAATTCAGGTGTTATCTCTCTCATGCATTTTACCTCCTCGCATTTTTTCTTAAAACAGGGACTACATGGCAGATCTGATTTTATAATCAAATGTCCATCGCCAAAAGGTCCGGTTCTTTGAGGCGATGTTGGACCAAAAAGGGCAACAACTTTCCTGCCACATGCCACAGCAAGATGCATGGTTCCAGTATCAGGAGTTATTACAAAAAGAGACTTTTCAAATACAGCAATTAGCTCTTTAAGTGTTGTTTTTCCTGCTACAGATTTTGCCTTACCTCTGGTATATTCTTCAATTTTAGCTGCTTCCTCTTCATCAGATTTAGAACCAACAATCAGAAATTTATAGGGTAACATCCTTATAAGTTCAACAAAGTAAGGTGTAGGCCAATTTTTTGATTGCCATCTTGTTGAAGGAATTATTACAACATAATCCTCAAACTCATTAAGCCATTCAGGCTTTCTGCCATGAGGAAGGGGAAAGTCTATAGAGTTGATTTTACATCCAAGCTCTTTTGCCACTTCAAGATAACGCAGAACAGCATGTATGTCAGGCGAAACAGAGATTTTTTTATTGTAAAAAATTGGACTTAGCTCTCTTGCTTCCTTAAAGCCTACTCTAACCGGAGCACCACTTAGCCATGTTATAACTGCACTTCTAAGAAGTCCCTGAAGATCAACAACAATATCATAGTTTTCATTTTTCAACAGCCTTCTTAAACTTTGAAATTCTCTAACAGTGATTGCAATGTTTTTCAGTTCCTTCCATCTGTTTTTATTAACTGTAATAACTTTATCAATCAAGGGATGTTCAGTCAAAAGCTCTTCAAATTCCTTTGAAACAACCCAGTGAATTTTGATATCTGGAAAATTTTCTTTTACTGTCTTTAAAAAGGCTAAGCTATGGACAATATCTCCAAGAGAGCTTGGTTTAACAAGAAGAAGTTTTTTTGTTTTTTCAAGCATCTACATCCCTTTTTATAATCTCTACCACTTCTTTCAAGTCTTTTACATCTTTTCCAAGAAGAATACCCTTAGCACCAATCATCTGTGCAAGTTCAATATCTATCTGTTTGTCTCCCACAACATAGGATTTTTTAAAATCGATTTTATATTTATATCTTGCAATCAAAGGCATTGCAGGATTTGGTTTTCTGCAAAAGCATCCATCATCTGGATGATGAGGACAGTAAAGAAAATCATCAAACCCGTATTTTTCAATAAAAAATTTGTTAACTTCCTTTACAAACTCTTCATCAACAATTCCTCTTTTAATTCCAGATTGATTTGTAACTCCAATTAGAAGAAATCCTGAATCTTTCAACTCCTTAATGCTTTCAATCTCCGGGAATACTTCAAAATCTTCCCATTTGCTAAGGTAGTGAGCATCTTTACAGAGTGTTCCATCTCTGTCAAAAAAAACTGCCCGATTTAAAGGTAAAAGTTCTAAAATAGCATGCCAGACCTCATCTACATCAATGGACTTCATACATTTTATTTCATCGCATTTACTCTTAAAACATGGACTGCACTCTAAATTTGCCTTCATAATTTTTCCTGCCAATCTTGGAGGTCCTGTAAGCTGTGGAGATGTAGAACCAAATATGGCAACAAGAGGAACTCCCAAGGCATATCCAAGATGCATAATTCCCGAGTCATTGCATAAAAGTAAGTCACATTCTGAAAGAAGACAAATTAGTTCACTTAGAGAAGTTTTTCCTGTAAAGTCATAAATATAGGGATTATCTATGTTTAATCCTTCCTGGTCATTGCCAAAAATAACCACTGACCCTATTTCAGTAAATCTTAAGACTATTTCAATGAATTTCTCAGTTTCCCATTTTTTTGTAGGTCCATATTTTGCACCAGGAGCAACTGCCAGAATAGGTCTTTTAAGATATTTTAATTCTTCTCTTGCTTTTAATCTTTCCTCAAGGGGCGGATTTATCCATGGATAATCTGGTGTAAGAGACGGATTAAATCTTTTTGGGATTTCAAAAAAATAATCAATATGATGGATTTTTCTGTCCTCTCCATGATAGGGCACAGGATGGGTAAGAAGCAGTCCTCTCATATCTCTGTTCCATCCAACTCTCTCTGGAACCCCTGCAAGAAAGCTTATCAGAGCAGCATCTATGGCATTTTGAAGAAGGTAAGCTCTTTTAAATTTTTTCTTTTTTAATTCCCTTATAGTCTTTATTTTTCCGGTAAAGCCTTCTTTATAGATAATTACTTCATTAACAGAATTTTCCCATTTAAATAAATCAGCAAGTTTTTCTTTTACAAGGATTGATATGGATGAGTCTGGATGAAGCTTTCTAATCCCTCTTATTGCTGGCAAACTCATTACAGTATCTCCGAGCCAGTTGACACCACGAATCAGGATATTATCCATACAGGTATTTTAAAGGTATTTGTTCTCCCATTGCAAATGGGATATAATTAAAAAATGCGTGCCAGAACTTACTTAAAGCTTGGTGATAAAGTTAGACATCTCACTTATACATGGTGGGGCATAGGAGAGGTTATTGAGGAAAAAAATTCACACCTGCCTGGCGGATTATGCCTTGTAAGGATTATTTTTGAAGATGGAATAGAAAGGTCCTTTATCAATAATCTTGATCATGAAATGTGTTGCTATTACACAGGCATCAGAATAGTTGAAGAGTTCAGTATCTGGGAGACATAGTTGGTCATTTTAAAATCAGTCAATTTAAACAAGACTTTCAAAACTAAAAATTTAAACATATCTGCAGTAGACAATTTAAACATAGAAATCACAAAAAATCAGATATTCGCTCTTGTTGGAGAGAGTGGTTCAGGAAAATCCACAGTAGCAAAACTTCTAACTAAATTGATAAAACCAGATTCAGGGTATATTCTTTTTAAAGATTATGACATATGGCAGATGAAAAATCCAGAACTATTAAACTTCAGAAAGTCAATAGGCATAATATTTCAGGATCCCTATGCATCTTTGAATCCAAGGATGAAAATTCAGAGTATTATAGAGGAACCTTTAAAAATTCATAACCAATACGCCTTAGATGAAATAAAAACAAAAGTTATTGAAATTGTAAAAGAAATGGGGTTTGATGAGAGCATTCTTGACAGATACCCCCATCAACTTAGTGGTGGACAAAGGCAGAGAGTGGCAATCGGAAGGGCTTTGATACTTAATCCAGAGATTTTAATAGCTGATGAACCACTCTCAGCTCTTGATATTTCTTTACAGGCTTCTCTTTTGCAGTTACTGCTTAAAGTGAAAGAAAACAAGAAAATGGGAATTTTATTAATTACTCATGACTTAAATATTGTTAAGACAGTAAGTGATAAAGTAGCAGTAATGCATCTTGGAAGAATAGTTGAGGAGGGGCAGACAGATGAAGTCTTTACAGAGCCTCTTCATCCTTATACACGCCTTCTAATAAGTAGTATTCCAGGATTTCACAGAAGGAATAGAAAAAAAACTCTGAAGATATCGGCAGAACAAAATCTCGCATGGAATCTGAAAGGTTGCAGATTTTTTGATAGATGTAATTATAAAATGGCTATCTGTGAAAACAGTATTCCAGAGTTGAAGATTGTGAAAAATAGGAAAGTCAGATGTTTTCTCTATTGATGAACTAGCTCTCTAACTCTGGCGGATAGGGTTCAAGAAACTTCTGTAAGAGAATATACTTATTTTCAAATCTATAAGCAAGACTTTTAAAAAGCTCTGTTATCACCTTCATTTCTATGTTACCTTTGCTGTATCTATCAATTAATTGAAGAATATGTTTCTTTTCTCTTTCATTAAGATTTTTAGACACATATCCAAGGATGTGCATAAACACGTTTACATTTCTTTTTCTGTTTGTTTTTTTTGCAAAAGCCTGATAAAACTTCTCTTTGTATTTGTCTATTTTATCCTCAATAGACATCTTTCCATCTGCCACTATTTGTCCGAGTTCTTGTAGATGTTTCTGACTATAAGACATGATTAAAAACTTATATTTTGAGTGAAAATCTACAAGATACTTTGGTTTTGGATCTTTACACAACTGTCTTAATTCAGAAAAAGCAAATACTCTTGTAAGAAAATGTTTTCTTATTCCTTCATCTCTGAGTCTTCCTTCGTCTTCAACCGGTAGATGGGGAAAGCTTTTCTTTATTGCCTCAGCAAAAAAACCGTCAGTTTTTCCTGCTATGCTACCATCTCTGTAGAGCTTTGTAGACCCAACTCCACAGGAAGGAGATTTTGCCTTTAAGATAAAGCCATCAATCTCATCTATTGAAGAAACAGTTTTATTAGCATAATCAATCATTGGTTCAGTAAAATCCTTTCCTGTTTCAGGCTGAATTAATCTCTTTGATAATCCATCTTCAACGATAATTAGTCTTTGCCGGGGAACTCCTAACCCTATGTCAGATTCAGGACAGAAATCTAAATATTCAATATAGGGTTTTAATTTTTCAACAAATTGATCAATAACAATTCCTCCATTATATCTAACTGGTTGAAAAAAACATCTGCTAATGACTATTTTGGGCTTTGCCATTTTTATATTATAATTTAAAAATGATAGAAACTTACATTCAATCTCTATCGCCTCCTATTCAAGCACTTGTTGCGGGAATGTTAACATGGGGATTAACTGCCTTTGGAGCTTCATTTGTTTTATTTGTAAGAGCTGTAAATAAAAAGCTTCTTGATGTTGCTTTGGGTTTTGCTGCAGGTGTAATGATTGCAGCAAGTTTTTGGTCCTTGCTTGAACCTGCAATTGAGATGTCTCAGAGAATGAATATTCCACCATGGATACCTCCAGCAACTGGTTTTGTGATTGGTGCGTTATTTCTCAGATTAATTGACATAATTCTTCCTCATCTTCATCTTCAAGCACCCATAAATGAGGCAGAGGGAATAAAGACATCTTTTAAAAGAACAACACTTCTTGTTCTTGCAGTAACACTTCATAATATTCCAGAAGGACTTGCTATTGGAGTTTCCTTTGGTGCTCACGGAACTGATCCGGAATCTGTAACACTTTTGTCTTCTATAATGTTAGCGATTGGTATAGGAATTCAGAATATTCCGGAAGGATTTGCCATATCAATGCCTCTAAGAAGTGAGGGATTATCAAGAAAAAAGAGTTTTTTAATTGGACAGTTTTCAGGGCTTGTTGAGCCTGTGTTTGCTCTGATAGGTGTTCTTGTTCTTGATATAATGCATAGTCTTTTACCTTATGCCTTAGGATTTGCTGCTGGTGCAATGATTTTTGTTACAGTTGAGGAGTTGATTCCTGAGTCTCAAAGAGGTGGTAATTCTGATATTGCAACCGCAGGTTTAATTATTGGTTTTACTCTAATGATGATTCTCGATGTAGCATTCAAATAAAAATTAGGAGGAACTTTATATGAAAACAGGATTTATAGGGTTAGGAAATCTTGGTAAAGCTATGGCAAAAAGATTAATTGGCGAAGGAGTTGAGCTGATTGTTTGGAATAGAACATTAGAAAAGGCAAAGGATCTCGGAGTAAAAACAGCAAAAGACCCTGCAGAACTTATATCTGAAGTGGAAGCACTTTTTCTAAATCTTACTGACAGTGATGCGGTAATGAAGGTTCTAACAGATGAAAAAGGAGTTTTAAAAGGCAACTGCACAGGCAAATTAATAATTGATACAACAACAAATCATTTTGAAAAGGTGACTCAGTTTCACAGTCTTGTAAAAGAAAGTGGAGCATACTATGTGGAAGCACCTGTTCTTGGAAGCGTTATTCCTGCATTACAGGGACTTCTTACTGTTTTAGTGAGTGCAGACAGAGAAGCTTTTGAAAAGGTAAAACCCTTACTTGAAAAAATAGGCAAGAACATTTTCTATCTTGAAAAACAAGGGCTTGCAACTAAAATGAAGTTAATAAATAACCTTGTTCTCGGTTCTTTCATGGCAACTCTCTCTGAAGCCATTGCCATAGGAGAGCACTGCGGAATAAGCAAAGCTCAGGTAATAGAAATACTTCAATCAGGTGCTGGTAATTCAATGATTCTCAATGTGAAGAAGCAAAAACTTCTTGATGAGGATTTTTCTCCTCATTTTTCAAACTCTCTTATTTACAAAGATTTACAGTATCTGCAGGAACTCTGTTATTACATGAAAAAACCAATTTTTACTGGAAGCATTGTTAAGGAGCTTTTTGCAATGGCTATTGCAAAACACCTTTCAGAGGAGGATTTTTCAAGTATTTATAAATTATTTAAGTATTTTTAGAGGAAAAAACTAAATTTTTTCAAAATAACTTTTTCTGGAACATAATTGGCATAGAATTTTTCCATTTACAGCAACAGTAAAGTTCTTGGGTTGAAGCTCTCCACATTCAGTGCATTCAACAATTTCCTGTTGTTCATCTTTTTGAGGAAGCTTTATCCTGATTTTTTCAATCTTGAAATATTTTTCCTGAGTTTATCAATTAAATTTTTTAACTTATTGAAAATGTTGAATTTTATTTTTAAAAATAGCAAATTCCTGTTAAAAAATTAATTGAAAGCTTTTTACTTATAAAAATTTTTCAATTAATTTTTTAACATTAAACTGAAACTCCTGTTCCACAAGAGATTTTTCTCTAATTACAGGTATATGTTCCTCAAAGGTGGGTCTTTCTGATTTATATATGATACCTGTGGGAATTCTGTCTCCCCATTCAAGGGCTTTCTCAAAGGCTCTGGTTCTATCAGATGGATCATAATCATTTTCAAGTTTATACACTCTCTGACGATACCATTCAAAGGTGTTAATTTTATTGAAACTCACACAGGGCTGAAGTATATCAACAAGGGCAAAGCCTTTGTGATTGACAGCTTCTTTTATTATAGATTTCAGATGCTCTATATCTCCTGCAAAGGCTCTTGCAACAAAAGAGCAGTTTAAAGCTACTGCCATAGCAAGGGGATTAAACTGCTCTGAAAAAACTCCAAAGGGCTGAGTTTTTGTAACAATTCCCTTCATTGAGGTTGGTGATGCCTGTCCTTTGGTGAGTCCGTAAATCTGGTTGTCATGTACAAATAGCTTTATGTCAATGTTTCGCCTTATTGCATGCATAAGATGATTTCCTCCTTCACCATAGCAATCGCCATCACCGGCTACAGCAAAAACTTTTAGTTTGTGATTTGCGAGTTTTATTCCCGTTGCCACAGGAAGGGTTCTTCCGTGAAGTCCATTGAAGGTGTTACATTTTGTATAGTGAGGAAACTTTCCTGCCTGTCCAATTCCTGAGACTATTACGAACTCATAGGGTTCAATCCCCATTTCAACCATTGCCTCATTAAAAGCTTTAAGAATCATGAAATTTCCACAGCCCGGACACCAGGCAGGTTTTCTTCCTCTATAGTCTTCCAATGTAGCCATATACTTTCTCCTTTAATTCATCAACAGTAAAGGGTCTTCCATCAAAACGATTTATGTGATGATTGATGCTAAAACCTGTCTCCATTCTTAGCAGTTTAGCAAACTGGCTTGTTGCGTTCTGTTCAATGTTTATACAAATTTTTGCATTTTTCAACATCTCAAACCACTTCATATCTTCAGGAAATGGATAGAGCTCACTGAAATGAAGCATTGCAATTTTGAATTTATCTGATAGTTCATCTACAACTTCCCTTACAATTCCGTAGTTTGACCCCCAGCATAAAAGAACAATATCAGCTGATTTTTCTCCATATATAAGGGGAGGCTCAATTTCTCTCTTTATAAGAGGTAACTTTTTGAAAAGTCTCTTTTCGACCATTTTAATCCTTGTTTCTGCGTCCTCAATTATGTGTCCTTCTTCATCATGCTCATCAGAGTCTGTGACAACAAGATGATTTGATTCACCAGGTACTGCAAGAGGTGAAACTCCTGTGTCTGTAAAAGAGTGACGAAGGTATTGTTTTAAAGCCTTGAGGGATTCGCCTCTCAGACGATAATCACTGTATTTAAGTTTGTTCAAATCAATGCTTTCATAACTCCATTGAGAGTCTGCAAGATATTGATCAGTAAGTATTATAGCTGTAATTTGATATTTTTCAGCCATATCAAAGGCTTTATTGGTAAGATAAATAGCCTGTTCAGGTGTTCCCGGTGCAAAAAGAACCCTCGGAAACTCTCCATGTCCTGCAAAAAGAGCAAAAAGCAGGTCTGCCTGTTCTGTTCTTGTGGGAAGTCCTGTGGCAGGACCCGGTCTCTGGGCAAGAGCAATTACAAGGGGTGTCTCGGTCATGGCAGCGAGAGATACTCCTTCAACCATTAAAGCAAAGCCGCCACCAGAAGTTCCAGTCATAGCTCTTACTCCAGCATAGGATGCGCCAATTGCCATATTTACTGCAGCGATCTCATCCTCTGCCTGCTCAACAACAATTCCAAAGTCCTTTGCATTTTCAGCAACGAAGTTGAATATGCCTGTTGATGGCGTCATTGGATAGGCTGAGTAAAATTTAAGACCAGAGGCAATAGCGCCAAATCCTATTGCTTCATTTCCTGTGATGAGTAGTTTTGGAGAGACAAAGCCTGAAACCATAAAAGAACAGGTTAGACAATGTTTACGGGCATATTCATAGCCAGCCTGTGCTGATTTAAGATTGGAAATTATGACTTCTTCGCCCTTTTTCTTAAAGGTTTTTCTCACCAATTCATACATAATCTCAGGATTCATTCCAAGCATTCCTATGACAGCACCTACAGCAACAGTATTTGCCATTATTTTGCTTCCACCATGAGACAATGCAAGCTCAAATAGGGGAACATTGAGAAAGTTTGGCCTATCAAAGGTTTCCTTTAAAAAGTCAGCATCGTAAAGTACATGACCATCATCGGCGAGTTCAATTTCATGCTGGGTGATGCTTTCTCTGTCAAGGGCAACAAGTATGTTAACTTTGCTTCTTGATGCTGATACAGGTTTGTCTGATATTCTTATTTGATAAAAGTTATGCCCCCCTCTTATGCGGGACTCATAGTCCTGATGTGTAAATACATAGTAGCCAGCTCGGGCAAAAATATGAGCCAGGGTATCACCTACTGTCTGGATACCCTGGCCTGCCTCACCACCAATTTTAATAGTGTAGTCCATTATGTTGGAGTCACACCGTATTTAACGATATTAATCAGAGTATCATCAGGTTTTGGAAGTCCTGCAATCTTCCATGCAACAAGAGGATCTATTAATTTTTCTGCCACACACTCCTTTGGCTGATTTAAATTTTTACATACAAAGTTTAATACAGGGAAGTAATTGTATTTTTTGTAATATTCGTTTATGAATTTTACTATCTCAAGCTGATCTTTGGTTAGAACTCCAAGTCCTTCCCTAAGAGCAATTGCCTGAGCAACTTTCTCATTCCAGTCATTTATGTTTTTAAGATAACCCTCTTCATCAAAGGCAACTGATTTTTCAACTGCCTTATATTCAGAGACTTCTTCAGGTTTTTCTCTTTCAAATCTTTCTCTTTCGGTGAAATTCTTAATAAACTGTCCTATTTGAACACCAAGATAAACGCATTTCACATTGTTCATACAATCATCGGCATCCTGCTTGTCAAGATGGGTTATTAGTTCTGATGTGCCTTTCTGAAATCTTATTATGTATGCCTGTTTTTCTTCACTGTAATAAATATTAACAGTAAATCCCTGTGCTTTAACCTCAGGATACATCTCAAGAATTTTGTTTTTTAAATCATCAATTGTGTAAGCCATTGAATCCTCCTATTTTAATCTTTTTTCTACTTCCTGCCAGTTGATATTTTTAAAGAATGCTTCAATGTAGTCAGCACGTTTAAGTCCATAGTCAATCATGAATGCATGTTCAAAAACATCCATTATAAGAAGAGGATTACAACCTGCAGGATGTCCTACATCGTGTTCATTAATCCAAAAATTAATAAGATTTCCGGTTAAAGTATCCTGATAGAGAACTACCCAACCAATTCCTCTCATTGTACCGGTTGCCTTGAAGTCCTTAAGCCAGTTTTCAAAGCTTCCAAAGTTTTCTTTGATTAGACTTGCCAGTTTGCCACTTTCAGGGAATTTTCCATCACCACCAAGATTTTCAAAATATAGTTCATGAAGTCTTACTCCGTTCCACTCCCATCCAAGCCTTCTTTTTAGTTCAGCATACTCAGGTATTGCTGTTTTCCCTTCATTGAGCATCGCTTTGAGAGTATCAAGAAGTTTGTTTGCATTCGTAACATAACCCTGATAGAGAGTAAAGTGATTTTTGAGAAGTGTCTCGCTGAAACCTTCCATCCCGATTAATTTTGAGTAATCCTTTGCTTGATAGGTCATCTTGACCTCCTAAAAATTTTTTATAATCAATATTAGCAAATAAAATTTTGATTGTCAATGCCTTAATTTTTTATAATCAAAATCAATAACTTAAATAGGAGGATCTATGAAAAATTTTTTAGCCGACTTTCTTATATGTCCAGCCTGTTTGCCGAAGGAGATAGGGTTAAATTTAGAAGTCAATGAATCAGAGGATGAGGATGTAACATCTGGTTTTTTAATTTGCAAAAAATGTAGATTGAAATACAGAATTGAAGAAGGAGTGGCGGTACTCACTCCTTATCCAGACTGGCAACCTGATATTAAAAACAAATATGAAAATCCAAGGGTTGTATCTTCCTATTTATGGTCTCACTACGGTGATCTTTTAGGTGACAGAGACTGGCTTCCTGCCTATCCCAACTGGTCAAAATTAATGAGCAAGAATAAAGGCTACTTTCTTGACATAGGCTGTGCTGTCGGAAGATTTACCTTTGAAATGACTGGGAAAAGTGATTACTCCATAGGCTTTGACTTATCTTTTACATTCATAAAAACTGCAAGAGAGTTGATGAAAAAGAGAGGTTTAACCTTTGAGCTTACTGAAGAGGGTTACATAACTTCAACTGCCCAGATAAGACTTCCAGAGACTATGAATCTTCAAAATGTTGAATTCATCGTAGCAGATGCTTTGAATGTACCTTTTCCAAAGAGTTTTTTCACAAAGGTAGCCTCACTTAATATCCTTGATAAAGTTCCAAATCCAATGAAACATCTAAAAGAGATGAATAGAGTATGCAGGGATAAGGATGCAGAAATTCTTATATCTGATCCTTTTTCTTGGTCTGAAGAGGTAGCGTCAGTTAGTGAATGGCTTGGGGGAAAGAATGAAGGAGATTTCAGCGGATTTGGTCATGATAATGTGGCAAGAATACTTGAAGGATATGGAGAGCACATAATCCCACCATGGAAAATCATAGAAAGAGGAAAAGTTGACTGGAAGATAAGAAATCACAGAAACCATTCAGAGTTGATAAAAAGTCTTTATATAAAGGCAATAAGATAGCTGGAGGTTTTATGAAAGATATTACAGTTTGTAGACTCTGTTCAGCCTGTTGCCCTGTAGAGGTTGATGTCCATGAGGGGCAGTTTATTTCAGCAAAAAGAATTACTCCCTTTGAAAAAACGATTATCTGTCCTAAATTAGCTAATGCGAAGAGTATTATTTACTCAAAGGATAGAGTTTTGAAACCACTTTTGAGAGAGACTCTTAAAGACGATTTTAAAGAGGTCACATGGCAGGAAGCCCTCGATTTTATTGCAGAAAAAATCAATGTTACAAGGCAAAAATACTCTCCTCAATCAATAGCACTTTTAAGGGGAATGGCTGCTGACTGGGGTACTCCCTGGGATTATGCAGTAAGATTGATGAGTGCTCTTGGCTCACCCAATGCCATTGGTAATGGTTCTGTATGTTTTGTCGCAAGAGAGATGGCACATACCTATACTTATGGTGCCATAACAATTCCGCAGATAAGAGACTCAAAGTGCATAGTTGTATGGGGTAAAAATGATAGAAACACTGCTCCGGGCATGGCAGAGGCTATAATTCATGCAAAGGAAAAGGGTGCAAAATTAGTAGTCATTGATCCAGTAAAGACATTCTTTACCGATATGGCAGATTTATGGCTAAGGGTAAAGCCAGCCCATGACGGAGTTCTGGCAATGGCGATGATGAAGGTTATTGTGGAAGAAAAGCTCTATGAGAGAGAATTTGTTGAAAAATTCTGTAAAGGATTTGATGCACTCTGTGAGTTATTATCAAAATTGAATCTTAATCATTTATCTGAAATTTCGTGGGTTCCCATAGAACAGATTAGAGAGGCTGCCCGAATTTATGCCAGTACAAAGCCTGCCTGTATTATTGATGGTAATGGAATAGATATGCAAACACAGGTTTTCCAGGCAACCCGTGCAGTATGTATCCTGAGAGCTCTCACCGGCAATATTGATGTTCAGGGCGGAGATTTTATCCCCCAGCCTGTGCCGTTAAAAAATATACAGTTAAGAGAAAAAGTAGCTACTGTTCCTTCGGTTATGCTCAATTACCCTCATTTTGAAAAGTTCCATCCCACATGGGGATTGCATGGTCAGTCCTGTCTTATTGACTCCATACTTGATGAAAAACCCTATCCTGTTAAATTTCTCTTTGTCCAGTCAGGAAATCCGGCAGTTACAATGATGGATTCTGCGAGAGTTCGGAAGGCTTTTGAAAAGCTTGACTGTCTCGTAATGATTGATATGTTCAGAAATAAAACTTCCCAGTATGCCCATGTAATTTTACCTGCTACAAGCTGTTTTGAGAAAACCCAGATTAACAGGGCATACATAAGGAACTGTTTTATAATGTTACAGAAAAAGGTTATAGAGCCATTGGGTGAGAGTAAATCTGACATTGAGATAATATTTGAGCTTGCAAGGGCAGTAGGTCTTGGTGAATACTTCCCCTGGAGGACTGTTGAAGAAGCCCTTGATTTTCAACTTTCTTCTACCGGGATAACAATTGAAGACTTAAGGAAAAATCCCCGTGGTATCTGGTATGAACAGCCAAGATTCAGAAAATACGAAAAAGAAGGCTTTAAAACCCCATCAAAAAAAGTTGAGATTTTCTCAGAGATTCTGGCAGACACTGATTTTGATCCATTACCTTTTATAAACGGTTTTCCAGAGAGAGTAATAAGCTTTTCAGATGAAGATGAATTCAAATTTATTGGAATAAGCGGTGAAAGAGTTAATGCCTTTACACACAGTCAGTTCAGAAATATCCCTGAATTGAGAAAAATGGAGAGTGAACCTTATGTGGATGTTAATCCTCTGGATGCAGAAAAGCTCAAATTAAAAAATGGTGACCTTATTAGAGTATCCACACCGAGGGGTAAAATTGAGATGAAAGCAAGAATATCGGATGTAACTGCCGAAGGAGTAATAAGAATAGCATGGGGATGGGGCGAAGTTTCTGATGAATGGAATCTTAACTTTCTTACCGATGATTTTGAAAGAGACCCTATTACATGTACGCCTTCAGGAAGAAGCTTTTACTGTAAAGTTGAAAAAATTGGAGAGGAGTCATGAAAGATGAAAAATTAACTCCAGAGCAGTATTATGTTTTCAGACAGGGTGGAACTGAAAAGCCCTTTCAGAATGCCTACTGGAACAACAAAGAGCATGGACTCTATGTGGACATTGTAAATGGTGATGTCCTTTTTTCATCCCTTGACAAGTTTGACTCTGGTACAGGATGGCCAAGTTTTACAAAGCCTGTGCATGAAGAGTTGATTGTAGAGAAAATAGACAGATCTCACGGTATGATAAGAACTGAGGTTAGAACAAAGAACACAAACGGTCATCTTGGACATGTATTTGATGACGGTCCACCACCAACTGGCTTAAGATACTGCATAAACTCAGCAGCCCTTCGTTTTGTCCCTCTTGATAAACTCGTTGAGGAAGGATATATTGATTATCTCTCAATGTTTAATGATGTTAATAAAAATTTTGAACAGATTATTCTTGGTGGTGGATGTTTCTGGGGTATTCAGGCATACTTTAAAAGAGTAAAGGGGATAAAAAACACGGTTGTAGGTTACTCAGGTGGATGGAAGGAAAAGCCTACCTATGAAGAGGTATGCACAGGTAAGACAGGACATGCAGAGGTAGTTCTGGTAACATTTGATCCTCAAATAATAAATCTTGAGAGAATTCTCAGACACTTCTTTAAAATCCATGACCCGAGTCAGAAGGACAGACAGGGAAATGACATAGGTACTCAGTATCGTTCGGCAATCTATTATTTCGATGAAAATCAAAAAGTAGTGATTGATAGAGTATTAGAGGAGCTGAAAAATCAGGGAATAGGGGTTACAACAGAAGTAGAAAAGGCAAAAAATTTCTATAAGGCTGAGGATTATCATCAAGACTATCTTGAAAAAAATCCAGGAGGTTACTGCCATGTCAATATCAATAAAATCTGGGATTTCTAAGTATTTGTTTTTCATTTTGCTTTTTATGATGTTTCTCTACGGTAAAGCTCAATGTGAGACATACTCAGATAGTTTCTCAGATGGGAAGACACAGCTTAAATGGAACTTCTTCCCTCATTTTTTTCTTGACAATCTTAAGGCTGTAAAGGACAAATCTGCACCTGATGGAGACGGAGGAGTTGGAGTTTTGAGAAACTCAAATGCAGGTGGCTTCGCAGCTCTTAGTTATGCTGTTACTGAGGAGGTAAAAAACTTTACCCTTGAAGCTTATTTATTCTGCCCTGTTACAGACTCAGATAGGGGACCACTTTCAGGTCTTGCTTTTTTGATAGATCCGATAAACTCAAGATTTTACAGATTCCTTTGCGATTTTAACAAAAAAGATCCGAATCTGAATGTAGCCTATGTAGGAAGGGATACCAATCACTATCCTGTTTATTTGAGATTCTGGAGGGGAGAGGAGATACCCGGAGGAATTCCTAAGTCTTCAGGCTGGCATAGAGTGAAGATCGTTGTGAGAGAGGGTAGTGCCCAATTTTTTTGGAATGGGATGCAACTAAAAGGTGAGGTTGATGTCTCAAGAATAACTAAAGGCTTTGTGGGTGTATATTCTAATTTTGTAGGCGGTCTTGGAAGGGCAGAAACAAAGGTTGACAGTTTCATATTAAGGACAGAATAAAATTGACCCACTTAGGATTTGGAATATTCTGCACAAATGGAGATGGAAGTCTATCGACAAATCACTCTTTTAGACTGAAAAATCTCTCCTTTGAAAGAGTTTTTGAGAGTTTCAACAGAAATAAAAGGGATTTTCTAAGCCTGCTTGAACTCTGTAGAGAAGAAAAGATAGAGGTTTTCAGGCTTGGTTCAAACTTTATTCCCTATGCTTCTCACAGGGAATTCAAAGATAAGTGGTTTAAGGAATTAGAACCCCACATAGAGGAATTGGGTAAGAGAGTTTTAAATTACCGGATCAGAATAACCATGCATCCTGGACAGTTTGTTATTCTAAATTCACCGAATGGAAGAGTAATAGAAAACTCGCTAAGAGAATTGAACTATCACTTCTGGCTTCTTGACAAACTTGGGGTAGGTCAGGATGGGGTGGTTATAGTCCACATAGGAGGAGTTTATGGGGAGAAAATTCGGGCGATTGAGAGCTTTATAAATACCGTAGAGAAAAATGGATGGCTCAAAAGAAGGCTTGCTATTGAGAATGACGAGAGACTTTTTAATGCTAAAGATGTATTGGAAATAGCCAGAGTTTTAAAAATTCCCTTTGTTTTTGATTTTTTTCATCATAGACTGAATCCTTCAAAGATATTGCTTGAGGAAGTTTTCAATACATGGAAAAACAATGGGATACCAAAGGTTCATCTTTCATCTGATGGAGATGGAAGATACGGAGTTCACGGAGATTATGTGAAAGTTGAGGACTTTTTGAGCCTAAAAATGCTCATAGAGGCTACGGGTATTGAAAAGGTTCACATAATGATTGAAGCAAAGAGAAAGGAGAATGCTCTGAAAAAGCTTAGAGAGGAGTTGATTATTAATCAGGAAAGACTACAGGACATACCTTCTCTTTAGCAAAATAAATGGCAGAGGAATGAGGAGTATAAGATAGAAAGCTACGACGAGCATGTCATAGACTAGACTATGGGAGATATTTCCGTAACAAAATCCTCTTGAGATATTTACAAAATGAAGTAATGGGTTTATCTGAGAAAGCTTAATTACAATCTCAGGCATGTCATTCAGAGGAAAGAAAATTCCTGAAAATAAGAATAGAGGCGTAAGAATTAGAGTATAAAAGTAGTTAAATGAATCAATTCCTGGAACTGTAGCTGTTGCAATCAGGGACAAACTGGCAAATAACAATCCACACATGAAGATAAACGGGATAAGAAAAAACACATAAAAGGATTTTACAAGTCCAAAAAGTGAGATAACTAAAATTATAACAGTTCCGTAAATCAGGCTTTTTGTTGCTCCCCATAGCAGTTCTCCAAGAACAAGTTCATTAAATGTTATGGGGGTTGCCATAATTGCATCAAATGTTTTTTGATAGACCATTCTTACATAGGTTCCGTATGTGCATTCATAACTGGCAGCAAACATGGCTGAAGACATTATAATTCCAGGTGATATAAACTCAATATACGAAATCCCGTTAATTTCCTTGATAAATCCACCAAGTCCGTAACCGAGTGCAATTAGATATAGCATTGGTTCAAAAAAATTTAGCGTTAGACTTGAACGATAGAGTTTTTTATAGACTGTTGCATTCCTCTGCCATACTCTAAATGCTCTCTTTAGATTCATATTATCCCTCGGTTAAATTTAAGTATACGTTTTCAAGATTACCGCCGAATTCCTGAGAAAGCCTTTGAGGTGTATCAACAACGACTATTTTTCCATTTTGCATTATTGCAATTCGGTCACATAGTTTTTCAGCTTCTTCCATATAATGGGTTGTAAGAATAAGTGTTTTACCTGAGTGTTTTAATATCTCAATCTTATTCCATATCTGTCTTCTGCTACGGGGATCAAGTCCTGTTGTGGGCTCATCAAGAATTATTATATCAGGGTCATTTATTAAACCCCTTGCAAAGACAAGTTTTCTCTGCATTCCTCCTGAGAGTTTTCTCACATTGGTTTTTCGCCATTCTTCAAGTTTTACAAAATTAAGAAGTTCCATAGCCTTACTTATAGCCTTTTTTCTATCAATATCAAAGTATCTTGCATAAACCAGAAGGTTTTCTAAAACATCAAGATCAGGATCAAGGTTGTTATCCTGTGGAATAACACCAATTCTTTTTTTTATTTGAGGAAGGTTATTGCTATCTAACTTTATACCAAATATTTCTATTTCTCCTGAAGAAGGTTTGATAAATCCATAAATCATTCCCATGAGAGTAGTTTTTCCTGCACCATTTGGTCCGAGAAAACCAAAGCATTCTCCCTCTCTTATTGCAAAACTAACAGAGTCTAATGCCTTGAATTTTTTATAATATTTTGTTAAATTTTTCCCCAGAACTGCGCTCACAACTTTTTAGTATAATATTTTTAGCTAAGTTCAGTAAAAAACCCAACCAATGAAGGAAAATCTATGTTGCCTCATTTTATTTGACCTTTTCTGCCATTTTCTGATAATATGAAAAACTATATTATGGATAAAAAGTCAAGACAAGAGAGAATTTTAGAAATAAAGAAGAAACTTCTTGAACAGAAGAAACAGATTCTTATTGATGCTGGTATTTTGCTTTCAAACTTTCCCTCTGAAAGCAATTTATCTGAAATTGGAGACATTGCTTCTCAGGAAATTGATCGGAGTTTTCTCCTAAGACTTAGAGATAGAGAGAGAAAACTTCTCAAAAAAATAGAAAAAACACTTGAAAAAATTGAAAACGGTACCTATGGAATATGCGAGTCCTGTGGTGCAGAGATTCCCATAGAAAGACTTGAAGCAAGGCCTGTTACTGATTTATGCATTGAATGTAAGACAGAACAGGAAGAGGCTGAAAAGCTTAAAGAAGGTTAATTAAAAGCCTTTTCGGATTTTCCTCTCCTGCAAGTTTTAGTTTATACTCATCAATATTTAAATTTTTAAGCCTTTTTATTGCATCCTTCAGACTCATCGAACCACCCTGAAGCCTCTGAACTTCTGACTTCTGTTTGACCATATCAGAAACTACGATGATTCTTTCTGGATTTTTAATCTGAAAAATCCATTTTAAAAGTTCATCATTTAAATGCCTTCCATCTCCGATTAACTCTACATAAATCTCTTGATTGATGATTCCAAAGCCTGAAATTCCTGGTTCTCTGTGATGAATTCCTCTCATAGCATTAAAAAGATGGGTTATAAGGCTTGCCCCTGCTTTAAATCCTTCCTGAGCTTCTCTATATGTGGCAAGGGAATGTCCCATGCTTACAATAATTCCCATTTCAGCACATTTTTCTATGACATCAATTGCTTTAGGAAGCTCAGGTGCTACTGTAATTATTTTGACGATATCATTAAATTCATCGATTAATCTATTCAAAATATCCAGATCAGGTTTCAAAAAGTAATAACTGTCAAGAGCTCCTGCTTTTTCAGGATTTAAAAAGGGACCTTCAAGATAGGCACCCAAAATTTTTGCTCCTTCCTTTTGGTATTGCATAGCTTTCTTTATATGCAGCAAAGTTTTTCTCATTTGGTAAATATCATCTGGATAAAGAGTAAGTAAGAAACTGTCAACTCCCATTGAACCATATTCCTGAGAAATTAAAAGAACCTGTTCTGGACTATCGACATCTTTTATGTCTATTTTATTTGTTCCATGAAAGTGGATATCAATCAAAGACATGTTTTATCATAACATATGATATTTAAAACAGGTAAAATTGACATAGATAAACTGCTCGATAAAGTCAAAACACTTTCTACTGAAAGAAAAATTGTCAAAATCTCTCAACATTTTCTTGGCATTCCTTACAAAAAAAATTCACTTATTGGTAGTTTTATCCAACAGGAACAACTTGTCATTGACTTTGAAGGAGTTGATTGTATGACTTTTATTGAATATGTTGAAGCAATGAGAATGTCAGACAGTTATAGTTCTTTTGTCGAAAATTTGAGATATGTTAGATATTTTGACGGAATTGTAGATTTTAAAAAAAGAAGGCATTTTTTTACAGACTGGAATGAGCTAAAGACAGTAAAAAATGTGACTGAAGCACTTAATGAGCAATTTTTAACAGTTGTGAAAGAACTTAATTTTATTGAGGGCATAGAGCCTAAACATAGAGTTATTAATTACATTCCAGCGGAAGCTATAGGAAAAATCACATCTAAACTGAAAACAGGTGATTACTGTGGTTTTTATACATCCAAAGAGGGGCTTGATGTCACCCATGTAGGAATAATTATTTTAGATGGTGACACTTTAAAGCTCAGACATGCTTCAAGCAAGAAAGGTTATGTAGTGGATGAAGATTTTTTACAATATTCAAAACAAAAAGAAGGTATAATAATTTTCAGGGCAGAGTATTAATAAAATGTTACATCTTCATGAAAGAAAAAAACAAATAAGAAAAGTTCTTCTAATCACGCTTTTATTGAATCTCTCTGTTTCTTCAGCAAAGATAATCTATGGATGGTTGACAAACTCTGTGGCTATTTATTCGGATGGATTTCACTCTCTTTTCGATGGAATTTCAAACATAGGTGGCTTAATTGCTCTTTCCATAGCAAGTCATCCACCTGATAGAGAACATCCTTATGGGCACAGAAAATTTGAAACAGTCTTTGCAATTTTTATTGGAGTTTTAATGTCTCTCACAGCACTGGAAATAGTCAGAAATGTCTATGAATCACTTATAACAGCTAAAAAACCTGAAACTGATGAAAAAGCATTTATTGTTCTCGTTGGTACTCTCATTGTTAATATTTTTGTCTCAATTTATGAAAAGAAAAAAGGAAAAGAGCTTAAAAGTGAATTTTTAATAGCTGATTCAGCTCATACAAAGGTTGACATTTATATAACCATTGGAGTAATAGTGAGCGTAGTAATCACAACATTAACAGAGTTGACTTTTGTTGATCCAATAGCTGGTTTAGTTGTTGGAATTTTTGTTGCAAAAGAGGCAATTCTTATAATAAAAGAATCTGCAAATATCCTCGCTGATAGAACAGCCCTTGATGGTGAAAAAATTGCAAAAGTTGTTGAAGCCTGCAGAGATGTTGAAGCCTGCAAAGACATAAGGACTCGGGGGACAGCCGGTCAGATATTTGTTGATTTAAAAATCTTGGTAAATCCCTCTATTTCTGTATCAAAAGCCCATGATATAGCAGAAAAAGTGGAAGAATTAATTAAAAGAGAATTTCCAGATGTTGTTGATGTTGTGATTCATGTAGAACCTTTTGAGAAAAGTTAGAGAATTTTTTCAGAATCAATAGAGTTTAATGATTGTAAATATTGTTCCCACTCAAAGGGAAGCATGTATTTCTTTTTATTGTTACATTCTTTACAGGCAGGAACTATGTTACTTTTTACTGATTTTCCTCCTCTTACAAGAGGTATAACATGGTCCATTGTAAGCTCTTTTTCAGATACCTCTTTGTTACAGTAATAGCATCTTCTCTTAGAAATTTTTTTGCGCCACCAGGAACTGTTTTTAAGAAGTCTTGCTTTCTGTTTTTCCTTCTTAATTTCCTCCAATGTTACATTAGGGATAAATCTATCCATTACTTACCAAATCTCTTTTTTTCCTCTTCTTCAAAGAATTTATTGTAAAGCACATTCCACTCAGGACTTCCTTCAATGATTTTTTTTGAAAATGATTGAAGTTTTCTTCTAACAACTTCATCAATCGCTTCACCAATTTTTAATGCCTGAATAAAACTTCTTTTGATTTCTCTTCTTACTTCCTGTTCTTCAACCTTAAGCTTGATTAATCCTTTATTAATCAAGCCATTGAATAACACATGTGAAGTATGAGTTATTTTTTCCTCTGAAAGCATCATAGAACTAAGTTTCTCTGTTTTACAAGTTTTTGTTTGGTCATCTCAAAGAGTTTTCTGTAGTCAAGCTTACCTCTCTCAATTTCAGTTTCATACTTCTTAAGAAGTTCCCTTACTTCCTCATTCAGTCTGTCTTCTACCATCAATTCGTCCAAAATAAGATTTTCAGCCTCTTTAAGCAACTGTTCTTTCGAAACAGTCATCTCAATCATATCTTTTTTTAAAAGATTTTCTATTATCCTGTTTGCTATATATGGCACCCAACTTTTAGGTATTCTCATTTTTAAATCTCTATGTATGGTAATAGTGCAATCGCTCTTGCTCTCTTGATAGCTTTAGTTAACTGCCTTTGATGCCTTGAACATGTCCCTGTCATTTTTCTTGAGAGAATTTTGCCTCTCTCTGTCATAAAACTTCTCAACATTTTAACATTTTTGTAATCAATAAAATCAATTTTTTCTGCACAGAATCGGCAGTATTTTTTTCTGAAAAATCTTCTTTGTGATGTCTGTTGCACATTAACCTCCTTTAAAATGGTTCTAAATCTGTGTATTCTTCCGGTGGAACCTGATTTAATTCATAATGTTCTGCAGGTTCTCTCTTGGGAAAGAATTTTATACTATTAGCAATAACTTCGAATTTACTTTTTTTCTGTCCTTCATATTCCCATCTTCTTTCACGTAGTCGTCCTTCAACCAATACAGTTCTTCCTTTGTTCAAATACTGACTGCAGGTTTCAGCTTGTTTTCCAAAAACTATGGCATCAATAAAAAGGGTTTCTTCTTTGAGCTCTTCACCCTGTTTGTATCTTGAATTGACAGCTATTGGAACCGTAGCTACTGCTACTCCTGAAGGTGTATACCTTATTTCAGGATCCCTTGTGAGATTCCCTATGAGTATTATTCTATTAAACATTTTGCTCCTGAGAAGAAACTTCCGAAGGTTCAATAGGTATACCTTTTATCTCAGGTGGAAGATTAGCAATCTGCTGTTTTGTAAGTTTGAGTATCATAAATTTGAATACTGGATCATAAACTCTGTAAAAATCTTCCATTTTTTTTATTGCTGAAGAAGGAGCTCTGAAGAGAAATAATACGTAGTAACCCATATTTTGTTTGTTAAGTTTATAGGCAAGTTTTCTTTTGCCCCAGTTGTCTACTTTTAAAACTTCTCCACCATTATCAGTAATGAGAGATGAGATTTTGTTGATTGACTCTTTCACTTCCTCTTCAGAAAGTGTTGGTAAAAGAAGTACTACTTTTTCATAGAAATTGTTCATACAATACCTCCATCTGGATTTTAAGCCCTTGTCTTATTAGACAAGAGCATGGAGTAATTAAAATTACAACTTATTTTATAACATATTTCTGATTTTTAAATCAAATTATAATGTTTTAATTTTTTATTCAAGGTATTTCTGTTTATTCCAAGGATTCTCGCAGCCTTTAGCTGATTCCCTCCTGTTTCATTAATTGCAAGAAAAAATAGTGCTTTTTCAACTTCCTGTATGACAGTCTCATAGAGATTTGAGTTTTCAATATTTGCAAACTCTTTTAAGAGATTGCCAATTTTTAATTCAAGAAAATTTTTAATTGAAAGTTGATCATTGTATTCACCAAATAAATCCTTTGATGTGAGTCTTTGATGTTTTGCCATAATACAGGCTTTAGCTAAATATTGCTTGAGCTGATAGGCATTTTCAATCCATGGATACTCTAATATTGCCTCTTGAGCTTCCTTTGATAATTCCTTTTTATGAATATTCAAACACTCTGAAATCTCCTGTAGAAAAAAATTCGCAAGAGGAATAATATCTTGTTTTCTCTCTCTTAAAGGTGGTATATAAATTTTTCTTGAACTTAATAAATTTTCATATAATTCAAATGGTATTGCTCCATTTTTATAGAGTTCAACATAATCATAGTCAGAGATAAAAATGGCACATTTAAAATTTTTTTCAGGATTAAAAACAAAAGAAAAATCAATGTTTTCAAAATTTTTAATGACATAAACTATACTTTCTTGCCTGAAGGAAGTTTTTTTGTGTATCTCCTCAGGAACCTTTATAATCTCAGGATGATTTATTTGTGCAAGAATAAATTTTACGATGTAGTCTTTTTCAGTTCCCTTTTCTCCATAGATGAAGATTATGGTTTTTTCAAAGGTAAGCTTTCTTAGCTCTTCTAAAATCTCTCTCATCATTTGGCTTTTGTATACTCTAATTAATTGCATTGGTTCCATAAATCTACTCCCTGTAGAGTTTGTTTTCTTCAATGTATTTTCGAACTTCTTCCGGTACTAAGTAACGAATACTTTTTCCATTCTGAATCATCTGTCTTATTTGTGTTGATGATGTCCAGAATGGTGAAACTGAAATAAAAAGAGCTTTTTTATCTGAATTTTTTATTCTAAAACAGTTATCTGACTCCTTAGTTTCAATAAACTCAGAAACTTGTAAACTCTCAAAACCAGGTCTTGACATTACTATAAAATCAATCATCTTTAATAGTTCTTCATATTTATACCAGAATTTTAACTCAAGAAAAGCATCAATTCCCATTATAAAAAAAAGAGCATCCTTTTGGTAAAGTTTTTTTAAATATTTAAGAGTATTGAAAGTATAGGAAGGTTTTTTACTTCTCACTTCGATATCAGAGACTTCAAAAAATGGGTTGCCCCTGATTGCCAGTTCTGTCATTTTCAATCTGTGCATTCCTGACAAAATATTATGTCTTTTTAATGGCGGAATCCCTGCAGGAATAAATATAATTTTATCCATTGAAAAACTCTCTCTTACCTCTTCTGCAACTCTCAAATGACCATAATGGATTGGATTAAAGGTTCCTCCAAAAATTCCTATTTTCATTGTCTTAACTGTCCAGAACCAAAAACTATGAACTTAGTGCATGTGAGCTCTTCAAGACCCATCGGACCACGAGCATGAATTTTGTCTGTGGAAATTCCTATTTCAGCACCAAGACCAAATTGATATCCATCGTTAAGTCTTGTTGAAGCATTAACAAAAACAGCTGAAGAGTCAACTTCTCTTAAAAATCTCATTGCTTTATTGTAATCCCTTGTAACTATTGCATCAGAATGGGCTGACCCGTATTTTGTTATGTGATCAATAGCTTCATCAATATCTTTTACAACCTTAACATTGAGGATTAAATCAAGATACTCTTTATAAAAGTCTTCTTCTGCCACATCCATCGCATTTGGATATATTTTCTTTGTTTTTGGGCATCCTTTAAGCTGAACTCCTGCTTTTTCAAATCTCTTTAACATTTTAGGTAAAAATATTTCAGCTACAGCTTCATCGACAAGCATCGTTTCCATGGCATTACAAGTACCTGGTCTTTGAACCTTCGCATTAAAACAAATCTCTTCTGCCATCTCTAAATCAGCGTCTCTGTCAACAAAAACATGACAAACACCTTTGTAGTGTTTAAGTACTGGAATTCGTGAGTTTTCAGTAACAGTTCTTATAAGTGATTCTCCTCCACGAGGAATTACTAAATCTATCAGGCCTTCAAGCTTGATCATCTCAAGGACTGCTTCTCTTTGAGGAATATCAATAAAGCTTACAACTCCTTCATGCATTCCTTCATCTTTTAAAGCCTGTTTTAAAATTTTTACTAAAGCTGCATTTGAATTTATCGCTTCAGAGCCTCCTCTTAAAAGAACTGAATTACCCGCCTTAAGACATAATCCAGTTACATCTACCGTAACATTTGGTCTTGATTCATAAATCACAGCAATTACTCCTATGGGCACCCTCATTTTACCAACAAGCATTCCATTTGGTCTGAGCCACATTTTTGTTATTTCACCCACTGGGTCTGCAAGAGCAATTACCTCTTCAAGTCCTTTTATCATCTCATCAATTCTTTTATCTGTTAAAGTAAGCCTATCAACTAAAGCTTTTGATAATCCTTTTTCCTTTGCTTTTTCCACATCTACCTTGTTTGCTTTGATAAGTTCATCTTTACCCTGTTTAAGATACTCAACCATTCTAAGAAGAATTTTGTTTTTTGTATCTGTTGATGCTTTTCCAATAAGACGTGAGGCTTCTTTAGCCTCTTTTGCTTTACTTAAAACTAATTGTTTAATCTCCATCTGACTGACCTCCTAAAAAATTTAATTGCATATTTTAACTTTTTTTGGTATATTTTATAAAAATAAATTTTAAAAAGGAGGAGGTAATTATGCCAACACCAGTAGTCGATTACGATCTTTGCGTAGGTTGTGGAAGCTGTGTAGAGATATGTCCAGAGGTTTTTGAGATGAGAGATGACAAAGCATGGGTTATTGGTCCTGACAAATGCAATACCTGTGATTGTCAGCAGGCTGCAGATCTTTGTCCCTCTCAAGCTATCAGATTTGAATAATTTTTTGAGGGTGGAGGAATGCCTCTACCCTCAAATTAAAAATTAAAAAATTTTCTGACAAGTTCTAAAAAACCAAATATTTTTAGATCTATGTAATTCCCTTTATTTCTCAATTCATTAAGCTTTTCTAAGGCATTATTAAATGGAATCTTTAATACTTCTATGTTTTCGCTTTCATCAGGGGGGAATTTTTTCTGTATCTCTTCTGAAGCTTCTTTTACATTTTTTGCAATAAATACTGTTAAAACCTCTGTGGAAAGACCTGAAGAAACAGGTCCTTCTGCAAGAAATATGATTTCTTCTGAAAACAAACCTGTTTCTTCAATCAATTCTCTCTTTGCAACTTCAACCAATGATTCTCTTCTATCATTTAATCCTGCTGGAAATTCTATAACATATCCATCAAGAACAGGTCTGAACTGTCTGATAAAGACGACTTCATTGTTTTCTGTTATAGGAATAACTACTACAATTCCCTTACAGTTTACTCTTTCAACAGCTTCCCACTGTCTTATTTTTCCCTGATTGTCTTCATAGGAAAGTAAAACGACTTTTAGATATTTCCCCTGCCAGACCGTTTCTTTTTTAAGAATCTTCATAAATGCTATCCTGGAGGCCAATGCATCTGTCTACCAGCTAAAAGATGAAAATGAACATGATAGACTGTCTGACCTGCTTCAGGATTGCAGTTTACGACAACTCTAAAACCTCTTTCATCAAAGCCTTTTTCTCTGGCAATTTTATTTATAACCATAAAAATATGTCCGATAAGCTCCTTTTCTTCTTCTTTCATTTCAAGCACGGTAGAGTAGTGTTTCTTTGGAATTACGAGAATATGAACTGGAGCCTGCGGTGCGATATCTTCAAAGGCTAAAACCAAATCATCCTCATAAACAATTTTTGACGGAATTTCTTTTTTTATAATTCTGCAAAATACACAATTCATTTTACGCTCTTAAAATCAATTTTTCTGTAAAAACAGGTTCTATTTCCTGTATGACAGGCTCCACTGCCGTGCTGTTTCACCATGATAAGGAGTGTGTCTGCATCACAGTCATAGTAAATCTCTTTTACTTCCTGGACATTTCCTGAAGTTTCCCCTTTTTTCCAGTAAGTCTGCCTTGAACGTGACCAGAAATGGGTAAATCCTGATTCAATAGTTCTTCTAAGAGCTTCTTTATCCATATAGGCAACCATTAAAACTTCTTTTGTCTCTATCTCTTGAATTACTGCAGGGATTAGTCCTTTTTCATCAAATTTTAGATCTGGTATGTTCATACTTCACCTTTTTTCGTTTTCTCTTTGTAAAGCTTATATTCAATGCTGTCTACTATTGCCTGCCATGAAGCTTCAATTATGTTTTCTGAGACACCAACAGTGCTCCATACA
Organism: Thermodesulfovibrio aggregans; assembly: GCF_001514535.1. Classification (NCBI taxonomy): domain Bacteria; kingdom Pseudomonadati; phylum Nitrospirota; class Thermodesulfovibrionia; order Thermodesulfovibrionales; family Thermodesulfovibrionaceae; genus Thermodesulfovibrio; species Thermodesulfovibrio aggregans. The sequence continues at coordinate 128,248 of NZ_BCNO01000001.1, forward strand.
CTCTCTTCATCTCCTGACTCCACCAAAACTCTCACTTTTGAAGCAGTTCCTTTACCTGAATTAACCACTCTAACTTTGTAATCTCTAAGTTTTACTCTTTTTAGTTCAGGATAAAATCTTTCAAGAGCTTTTCTTAAAGCGTTATCAAGAGCATTTACTGGTCCATTACCAGTTGCTGCAGTATGTTCAATGCTTTTTCCCACTTTTACCATTATTGTTGCTTCACTTAATGTTGCTTCATCACCTTTTCTTTTCTCATCTATAACTCTAAAACCTATTAAATCAAAAAATTTTCTCTTTAATCCCAATGTGTTTCTAAATAAAAGTTCAAGTGATGCTTCAGCTCCTTCAAATTGATATCCTTCATTTTCTAAAGTTTTTACTGCATCCACTATTGCCTGTACCTCAGGAGAATCAGGATTAAGAACAATACCAAATTCTTCTGCTTTTTTAAGGATGTTGCTCTTACCTGAAAGATCTGAAACAAGGATTCTTTGACGATTTCCAACCAGTTCAGGTCTAATATGTTCATAAGTTTCAGGACGTTTTCTTACTGCACTTACATGAACTCCTCCTTTATGTGCAAAAGCACTTTCTCCAACAAATGGCTGTCTTTTAAAAGGCATGAGGTTAGCTATTTCATAGACAAATCTTGAAACTTCTGTAAGCTTTTTTAAATTATCTTCATCAATACATTTATATCCAAGTTTAAGCTGAAGATTTGGAATGATAGAACAAAGATTAGCATTTCCACATCTTTCACCAAATCCATTTATAGTTCCCTGAACCTGAGTAATTCCATTTAAAACTGCTATAATGCTATTTGCAACAGCACAATCAGAATCATTGTGAGCATGTATTCCAAGGGGAGTGTTTATTGATTTTTTAACCTCCTTTATTATTCTTTCTACTTCATTTGTGAGGGTTCCACCGTTTGTATCACAGAGTATGATACAGTCTGCATAAGCTTGTTGAGCAGTTTTTAAACATTTTATAGCATACTCAGGATTGTCTTTAAATCCATCAAAAAAGTGTTCTGCATCAAAGAAGACTTTTTCAGCGTATTTTTTTAAATAATTGATTGTATTAAAAATAAGTTCAAGATTTTCTTCAAGAGTGATTTTGAGAGCTTCTGTTACATGAAAATCCCAGGTTTTACCAAAAACTGTAAATACAGGAACTTCAGATGAAATTAGAGCTTTTATATTTGAATCGTTCTCTACATTTGTTTTAGGTCTATGGGTGCTTCCAAAGGCAACTACTTTAGCATTTTTAAGTGAAAGTTTCCTGACTTTCTTAAAATACTCTGCATCTTTAGGATTTGAACCAGGCCATCCACCTTCTATATAATGAATTCCGAGTTCATCAAGTTTTTCTGTTATTCTCAATTTGTCATCAACTGAAAAGGATATATCCTCTGCTTGAGAGCCATCTCTTAGTGTGGTATCATAAATTTCAACAAGTTTTTGCATAAAGATAATATATTACATTTTTGAAGTATTAAGCAAGGTATGGTATATTAAATATCTATCAACTTATGAGGGGAAAAAATATGGAAAAGACTTTAATGTTAGGCTGTGATGCAATTGCACGTGGAGCTATTGAAGCAGGAATTTCATATGCTTCTTCATATCCAGGTACTCCTGCAACGCAGATTCTTGAATATATTGCTAAGAATTCAAATGTAAAGGCTGAATGGTCTGTAAATGAAAAAGTTGCCTATGAAGTTGCCTATGGAGTATCCCTAACTGGCAGAAGAGCTCTATGTTCGATGAAGCATGTTGGTCTGAATGTAGCATCTGATCCATTCATGACATCAGCTTATCTTGGAGTACGAGGGGGGCTTGTTCTGGCAGTAGGGGATGATCCTGGTGCTTATTCCTCTCAAAATGAGCAGGACTCACGTTTTTATGCTTCTTTTGCAAAGATTCCATGTTTTGAACCTTCTGATATCCAGGAAGCTAAGGATATGACCTACCTTGCCTTTGAAATATCAGAAAGGTTAGGTCTTCCTGTAATGATAAGGAGTATTACAAGACTTCTTCACTGCTATGGTCCTGTAAGCCTTGGAAGTATAAATTCTGAAAAAGAGATTAAACTTGAAAAGAATCCTGACTACTTAATTGCAGTTCCCAAAAATGTTGTGAGACTTCACAGAGAACTAAACAAAAAGCAGGAAAAAATAAAAGAAATTATAAAAGAATACGAATTTAATAAAATATTGCCGGGGAAAGGGAAAATAGGTATAATTGCCTGTGGAATTACTTATCTTTACGCAAAAGAACTAGAAGAGTCGCTACCAATTCTCAAAATTTCAGCTTATCCAGTTGATGAAGATTTAATTAAAAACTTTGTTACAACTCTTGATGAAGTTATTGTTATTGAAGAAGGATATCCTCTGGTTGAGACCATTGCAAGAAAGTACAGCTTAAACATCAGAGGCAAACTCTCAGGAGATCTGCCTCTTGAGGGTGAATTAGGAGTTGAACCTTTGTTAAAAATTTTTGGTAAATTAAAGTCCTTTGAGACAGAAGATAAAATTCTCTTAAGACCTCCCACATTATGTCCAGGATGTCCTCATAGAGAGTTTTACAAGGCATTGAATGAAGCCAGACCAACATTTGTTACAGGAGATATTGGCTGTTATACTCTTGGGGCAAATCCTCCTCTGACAGCAATTGATACCTGTCTTTGCATGGGAGCAAGTATAAGTAAAGCAGCAGGGGTCGTCTCACAGGGTATAAAGAGAGTAGCTGCTGTAATTGGAGATTCTACATTTATACATACAGGAATTCCAGCATTGATAAATGCGGTCTATAACAAACTGAATCTTCTTGTCTGTATTCTTGATAATTCAGCAGTAGCTATGACAGGACATCAACCAACTCCGCTGACAGGAATTACAGCAAAAGGAGAGGAAACGAAGAAAATAGATCTTGTTGAACTCTGCAGGTCATGTGGAGCAGACTCTGTAGAGGTCGTTGATCCCTATGATAAAAAGGCAACATATGAGGCAATTAAAAAAGGACTTGATAATCCTGGTGTCAATGTGGTTATAGCCCGTAGAGCATGTATTTTACTGGCTAAAAGGCTAAAGAGCTAAAACATCTTCCCAGCTTAATAGAGCTATTCCTTTTTCTTGTAGAATTGAGATTGTTCTATCAAGATTTTCAGTTCGTATGACCACAACTGCCTTTTCGCCTGATTTTTCAACAAAAGCGTAAATATATTCAATATTTATGTTTGCATCATAAAGATGTTTAAGAGCTTCTGCTAAACCTCCAGGTTTATCTTTAACTGCCATGGCTATTACATTAGTAAGTTTCACAGTAAATTCATTTTTTTCAAGAACTTCTTTAGCCTTTTCAGGATCTGTAACAATCATTCTTAAAATTCCAAACTCGGATGTATCAGCAATTGACAGAGCTCTTATGTTTATGTTTTGGTCTGCCAAAGCACTTAGAGCTTCGTAAAGTCTTCCTCTTTTATTCTCTAAAAAAACTGATATCTGTTTTATCTTCATCATTACCTCCTAATCTATCAGTGTTCTTTTGTCAATAACTCTTTTAGCTTTTCCTTCACTTCTTGGCAGAGTTTTTGGTTCTACCAGTGTAACTTTAACTCTTATACCTATTGTCTCTTCAATTCTTTTCTCAAGTTTTTTCTTGAGATTCTCAATGTGTTTTACCTCATCAGAAAATGTCTCCTTTGACATCTCTACCATTACCTCAATTTCATCAAGATGTTGAGGTCTTGTAACAACAATCTGATAATGAGGTTCAACTCCTTGAACTTCAAGAATAGCTCTTTCAATCTGATAAGGAAATACCATAACTCCTCTTACTTTTATCATATCATCTGTTCTTCCACGAATTCTCTCAATTTTTGCAAAAGTTCTTCCACAACTGCATTTTTCTCTGGTGATTGATGTTATATCTCTTGTTCTAAATCTTAACATGGGCATTCCTTCCCTTGTAAGAGTTGTGATAACAAGTTCTCCCCTTTTACCATCGGGTAATGGGTCTCCTGTGTCCGGATCAATTACTTCTACATAGAAATGATCTTCAAAAACGTGTAAACCTTTTTTTTCCATACATTCGTGAGCAACACCGGGTCCAATTATTTCTGTTAATCCATAAATATTAAAAGCATCTATATTGAATCTCTTTTCGATTTCTTTTCTCATCTGCTCGGTCCACATTTCAGCACCAAAACATCCAGCTTTAAGTTTAAGAGTTCTCGGTTCAACTCCCATCTCAATGGCTACTTCAGCCATATATAAAGCATAAGAGGGAGTGCATGTAAGAATTGTTGTTCCAAAGTCCCTCATTATCTCAATCTGTCTTCTCGTATTTCCAGCACTTGCTGGTACTACCAGAGCTCCTATTTTTTGAGCTCCGTAATGAACTCCAAATCCTCCAGTAAAAAGTCCATAACCATAGCAGTTCTGAACAATATCATTCTTTGTAGCGCCAGCCATTGTAAGACATCTTGCCATTACTTCTGCCCATATCTCAATATCATTCCTTGTATATCCTGCTACAACTGGTTTGCCTGTAGTTCCACTTGACATGTGTATCTCAACAATTTCACCAAGCTCAGCAGCAAACATTCCAAAAGGATAAACTTCTCTTAAGTCTGCCTTAGATGTAAATGGAATGTTTTTTATGTCATCAAGGTTTTTAATGTCTTCTGGTTTCAGTCCTATCTCATCAAATTTTTTTCTGTAATATGGAACTTTTTCATAGGCTCTTTTAACTGTTTGTTTTAATCTTTCAAGCTGTAGTTCTCTCAGTTTTTCTTCTTCCATACACTCCATTTCTTTATTCCATATCATAATCTCACCTCATTCAATTGGTTTTAAGAATTTAAGATTTTCACCTTTAAGAGTTTCCATAGCCTTTTTAGTGTCCTCTACTTCAACAATTAGATAAGCCTTTTTTCTTGTTTCAGCCACATAAACAGCAGCACTTTCAATATTTATGCCCTTTGAAGATAAAATTTTAACAACCTCATAAAGTCCGCCAGGTTGATCTTTCATTTCAATTCCAATTGCTTCATTAAGCGATACTGTAAATCCCTTTTCTTTCAACAGTTGAAAAGCCTCTTTACATCTGTCTACCATAAACTTTATTATTCCAAAACCATTTGTACTTGTAATGGAAAAGGCGAGAATGTTTATGTTTGCCTCTGCAAGAACTTTTGTTATTCTCTCAAGTCTTCCAGGTTTATTTTCAGCAAATACTGAAATTATGTGGACTTTATCCATTTAAGCCTCCTAAATCGTTCTTTTATCTATCACTCTTTTAGCTTTTCCTTCACTTACAGGTAGTGTTCCAGGTTCAAGTAATTCCACTTTTGGTTTTACCATTGTAGCAGATCTTATTTTTTCAATTATTTCTTCTTTTAATTTTATCAATTTTTCAATCTTTCCATCGAAAAGCTCTCTGTCTATCTCAACTTTAATAACCATTTCATCGTACGACTCAAGAACAATTTGATAGTTCTGGGCAACTCCCTTTATTCCCATCAACACCTGTTCAATCTGCTGCGGGAAGATGTTTACTCCCTTTACAATAAACATGTCATCGGATCTGCCAAGAATTCTTGAGATTCTTCTATGAGTTCTTCCGCATTTACAAGGTTCTATAATAATCCTTGTTAAATCCCTTGTTCTGTATCTTATGAGAGGCATTGCTTCTCTGTTAAGTGTCGTTAAAACAAGCTCACCAATTTCGCCATCAGGTAAAACTTTTCCTGTTTGAGGATCAATTATCTCTATAAGAAAGTTGTCTTCCCATATATGAAGCCCTTCTTTGTAAGGACATTCAAATCCAACACCCGGACCATTCATCTCTGTAAGTCCATAACAGTTATAAACATCTATGCCGAGCATGTTTTCAATTTTTCTTCTTGTTTCTTCAGAGTATGGCTCTGCACCAAGATAGGCTCTTTTAAGTTTCAACTCCTTACGGGGATCAATTCCTTTATCATAGAGCACAGAGGCAACATAAAGGGCATAACTTGGTGTTATATGAATCATTGTTGTTCCAAAGTCTCTCATTAAATTAATCTGTCTTTCTGTATTTCCAGGTCCTGCAGGAATAACGAGGATTCCCACTTTTTCTGCTCCGTAATGCATTACAAAAGCTCCTGTAAATAGTCCATAGGTCATGCTGTTTTGTAAAATATCTCCTCTTGTAGCACCTGTCATTACAAGACAACGGGCAATGAGCTCTGCAGAGTTGTTTATGTCTCTTTTTGAGAAAAATATTGCTTTAGGTTTTCCAGTTGTTCCACTTGATGTATGCAGCCTCACTACCTTTTCAGGTGCAACAGTAAGTAGTCCATAAGGATAGTCAACAAATAGATCTTCTTTTGTGGTAAAAGGGAATTTTTTAATATCCTCAAGAGATTTAAGTTCTGAAGGATTTACTCCTGCATCTTGAAATTTTTTTTTGTAGTGAGGGACCTTTTGATAAACTTTTTTGATAGTTTTCTTTAGTCTTTCAAACTGAAGTTCTTCAAGTTTTTGCCTCGGTAAAGTTTCTAATTCTTTGTTCCAAAATTGCATCTTCTTCTATTAACCTCCTGCCTTCATTGAATGCTTTTATGTTGAGTTCGATAGTTTTTGGTGGAACCGCCTTTGAAATTACATCATGCCATATTTCTTCTTTAAAGGATAAAGCAGTTGATAGAATTCCTAAGATTACAGAATTTTCTATTTTAATATTACCAATTTGTTTTGCCATTTTTTCTGCTTCTACGGGAATTACAATAAATCCCTTTTGTTCTAGCAAATTTTCAACATTTTGGGGATAATCTTTTTCTTCGGTCATTGCAGGAAGAATTTTTTTCTTATTTAAAATGATAAGTCCTCCTTTTTTTAGAAATCGTAAATATCTTAATGCTTCAAGTTCTTCCAAGGCTACCATAATTTGAGCTTCACCAGCTGGAATTTGAGGAGAAAAAACCTTATCTCCAAATCTTATATGGCTTACAACACTTCCACCCCTTTGAGCCATTCCGTGAATCTCGCTCTCTTTAACATCATAACCACTTTGAAAAGCAACATGAGTGATAATTCTACTTGCAAGAATAATCCCTTGCCCACCGGTTCCACTTATGATTATGTTGGTTGTTAACATAGGAAAAATTCTACCATATTATAAAATTAGTTGGCAATAAAAAAATTTTTTAAAGGACTTTGGTTTGGAAAAACTCAACAAAGTATGGGTAATTTGTGATATCATAAATATCTAGAATGAAAAAAATGAAACATATAACTTTAGTTCTGATAGCATTAATTTTAAATTTAACTCTCCAAAGTTGTGGATACAATCTTCATACAAAAGCTGACTTGCCTTTTCAGGAAATTTATTTAAGAAATGTTGAAAATTCTACACTTGAACCAGGACTTCAGGATAATGTTAGAAAAATTGCATATCAAACACTTATTGATAATGGTTTTACTGTTACATCAACATCTCAGAGAGTTCTTGATATTCAAATAAAAAACTATCGCCTGATTACTCTGTCAGAAATAGGACTTAACACTGTTGAATATCAAATTGTTATGGAGGTTAGAGCAATTCTCTATAATGAAAAGGGAGATAAAATAAAAGAGTTTACACCATCATCACCCTTTACTACATATTTCCGAACTACAAGAGATTTATCAAGCATAATTGCTGACAAAGCCATTGCCACTAATTCTTTGATTAGGGATATATGTGACGATATGGTAAGAAAGCTTATTTTTGAGACTGAACAAAACTTTGATTAATGAAAGAGTATCTACTTGAAATACAGAAATTCGAAGAGGAAATAAAAAAAGGACTTAAAAAGTTTCTCTATTTTTTTTATGCACAAGAGCAGTTTTTTCTTTTTGAAGTAGGAAGACTTATTCGTAAGAATTTTAATTCAATTTCAATTGAAATATATGATTCTCCTGAAGAAGTTGACATCAGCTCTTTTGCTTCTTTTTCTCTGTTTACGCCTAAGAGAATAGTCCTGGTATATAATTTTGAAAAGATAAGAAGAACGGAAAAAAGAATCGAATGGCTTAAAAAGATTAAAACATCAATTAATGGTTCTGTTAACTTCATTGTTCTTTGCAATGCCTCGTATAGGGATATATCTGAAGAGATTGGTTTTATAAAAGAGATTAAAAATGCAGTTGTTTATAATTTAGATATTCATGAAAAAGAGCTTCCCACATGGATACTCTATAAAGCATCACAGTTTGGAATAACTCTAAAACCTGATGTGATTTATTACCTGATTGATATTACAGGTGGACAGCCTGGCATAATTTCATCTGAAATAGAAAAAATATCACTTCTCAGTGATAAATCTCATCTCGGACTTTTTGACATTAAGGACATTCTCACAGAGCTCGGTGAGTTTACAGCCTTTGACCTTATAGATGCAATAAAGAAAAAGGACAGAGAAAGGGCATTCAAAATTCTTGATAAACTTCAAAATACAGAGCCAGACATGATTCTTGGTGCATTGAACTGGTATTACAGTAATAAAAAAGATTCAGATGAAAAAGTTTACTCACTTCTTTACAGAACAAATCTATCATTAAGGCAGGCTCGTAGCTTAAGCCTTGATATGCTTGTGTATGAGTTGTTAAAGATTGAGAATTGAACAAGATTTACGAATTCTGAATTTTTTCAGCCCACCACAATGCTTTCTCTATAATTTCATCTTCATCAACGAATTGGTGCCTGCCATTAAGTACTACAGGAACACCATTTACAAAGACATCTTCAATGTCAGATGCCTTTGCAGAATAGATTATTGTTGAATATATATCATAAACAGGCTGTAGATGAGCCTTTCTAAGATTCATTAAAATCATGTCTGCTCTTTTACCGATTTCTATACTTCCAATCTGGTTTTCCAATCCGAGTGATTCCGCTGCCCATATTGTTAGCATTTTCATGCAGGTTTTTACATTAAGAACTGTTGGATCCGCAGTCACACCTTTTTGAACCTTTGCAGCAATGGAGATTTCTTCAAGAAGGTCAAGATTGTTGTTGCTTGCTGCACCGTCTGTCCCCATGCTTACCTTAACGCCTTTTTTAATCATCCTTGCCACAGGAGCAATACCACTTGAAAGCTTGAGATTGCTCTCAATACAGTGAGAGACTCCAACTCCATGTTCTGCCATAAGCTCTATTTCTTCATCATTAACCCATACTGAATGAGCAGCAGTTATTCTGCCTTCAAGAAATCCTATATCTCGTAGATACTTAATAGGTCTTTTGCCATGCTTTTTTATGCATTCCTCAACTTCCTGAAATGTCTCACTTAGATGGATATGAATGGGAACACTGGTTTTCAATGCAAGCTCTTTTGATTTAAGTAGAGTTTCTTTGCTGCAGGTATAAATGGCATGAGGTGCTACTGCAGGGACAATTAGTTCGTCATCTTTATACTTTTCAATAAATTCTGAAGCTTTTTTAAGATAATCATCTGCTCCTTTACCTGATGCAGTAGGAAAATCAAGAACTCCCTGACCAATAATTGCCCTGATACCCAATTTTTTTGCTGCTTCTGCAATTGATTCAGTGAAAAAATACATATCATTAAAAGTTGTTGTTCCGCTTTTAAGTATCTCAAGTGATGCAAGGCAGGTTCCATCATAAACAAACTCGGGACTGAGAAACTTTGCTTCTCTGGGCCATATATGCTCTATAAGCCACTGCTTGAGTGGAAGATCATCGGCAATTCCTCTGAAAAGAACCATGGCAGCATGGGTATGGGTGTTTATAAAACCTGGCATTAATGCTGAATGAGAGTTGCCGTATACAGGAATTGAAGAATCTTTATATTTTTTTAAAATTTCTGTGAATTCACCGATATCTTTAATTTTTCCATCTTCAACAACAACTGCTCCGTTTTCAATTATTTCATCTTTTTTATTCATAGTAATCAAGTATTTCCCACGAACTATAAAAACTGATTTCATAACAACCTCCATCCAGTTATTTACGAGGGACTCGATGTCCCGAGGAATCTCTTTTTCCTATGTTATTTCTTTTTGTCACTGCGAGGGGCTCAATGCTCCGAAGAAGTCTCTGATGCCTTTAGCTCCTGAAAAAAACGAGATTGCGTCGTCAGCCTCGCCTCTGGCTCGGCTTCCTCGCAATGACGTAATAAAGTTATCAAATTTTTATCAAAACAGCCATTGCAGTAAACAAAAACACTGTTATGCTTATGTAACCGTTCATGTTAAAAAATGCCACATTCAACTTTGAAAGATCATCGGGTTTTACAAGTCTGTGTTCATGAATAAATAAATAAGCAACCACTGCCATTCCAAACCAGTAAAATATATTTAGCTTGAAAACAAGACCTGTTAAAATAAGAAAGCTCCATGCAATAAAATGAAAGAGCCTTGCAAGATATATTGCCTTTTTAACTCCAAAGATTCTGGGGATTGAGTATATCCCGTATTTTTTATCAAAATCCACATCCCAGAGTGCATAGAGTGTATCAAAGCCAGCAAGCCAGAAAATAACTGTCAAGACCATGGGAATTATTTCCAGGTCAAAACTTCCTCTTACAGCAATCCATGCTCCAAGTGGTGCAAGGGCAAGAGCCAGTCCAAGCACAAAATGGCATGCCCATGTGAATCTTTTTGTGTAGGAATATATGAAAAGTATGAAAATAGCAACTGGAGAGAGTTTAAAACAAAGGGGATTGAGCATCCATGCTGAATAAACAAATATTATGAGACAGAGCACAGTGAATAAAACTGCTTCCCATAGTTTGATTTTTCCTGCAGGAATCTCCCTCTGAGCAGTTCTGGGATTAAGAGCATCTATTTTCCTATCAATTATCCTATTAAATCCAAATGCACTGGCTCTCGCAGTAACCATTGCAACAGTAATCCAGAGTATCTTTTCAACTTCAGGAATTCCTCCTGCAGCAAGCATTGCACCTGCAAAAGCAAAGGGAAGGGCAAAAACACTGTGTTCAATTTTGATCATTTTGAGATAAAGCACAGCTTTGTTCACTATGGACATAATGAAATATTATAACATTCTTGGTTAAGGCAAGTATTGATTTTTGATGGAGAGGGATGGTGGGAATTGAACCCACTGGAGGACACTGTCCTCCATCACTGGTTTTGCAGACCAGGAGAGACACCAGTCCCACATCCCTCTGAATAAAATTTTAAATAAATATTTCCGAAAAGTAAAATAGATTTTTTCTATTAAAGCCAGATTAATTTATCAAAATCTGGTGGGGGAATATGGATTTTTATAAAACCAACGATTGGAGCTCGATCAATTAGGTAACTGTTTTTAAAAACTTCAATAAATAGGCAGATATTTTCTTCCTGTTTTATTTCTATGACATCAAAGGGCAGTTCTATTTCAAATATCTCGTCTAAAGCAACAGTTTCTATTTCGTCTTTTCTTATCCATGTTTCGTTTTCCTGGATAAAAACTTGAGCTAATCCTTTATCAAGGAGATCAAAAACTATTTTTACTTTTACTGGCTCAATGATTTGAATCTGTATTTTTAAATCTTTAAAATCTTTAATTGGAAATTTTGGATCTAGCCTGAGAAAGAGACTTTGTCTGTTAAATCCATAGTAAAGATAAGAAAAAAGGCTTTCTGTTTTATGCATGCTTCCACCCATTCTTTGCAGATTAAATTTTCCTGCCTCAAGCCATTCAAAATATCCAGTTATTTTCCCTTCAATTTTAGGATATATAAAACCTTTTGGCTCAACTTCTGGTTTAATCTCTTTCATTTTTTTACTAATAGGTACATGAAGAAAGGAAGGAGGTTCCTTCCCAATATTTAAATACACACTCATTAAATGATGCCGATATATTTCATCAAAAACATCCTTTGTTTCGGTATAATGCTCATCTCCGTACCACCAGTTCCAATCACTTCCTTCTGAAATATATAGTTCCTCCCATGCCTGAGAGAGATCCTTGTGAGGATTTTCTTTTTGATGTGAAACAAGATCCTGTCTCACTTTATAAAGATAATCCCAGGAAAGATTATCTTCTTCGTGTCCGATCCAGATTGAAAAATTTGCACCAATCCATGAGCCTGGAAAAACTCTCTTTAAGGGATTTGAATAAGATTTTTCCTGGAGATACTCTGAAAAAGTCACAGTTCTTATATCTTTACTTTTTTGCAAATTTGCATATAGTTTTTCAAGAAAATCTTTTCCGTCATTGTCATAATATTCCCATGCATTTTCTCCATCAAGAATTACAGAGACTATACCAGAAGTTGTTGAATCGCAAATCCTCTTTAAAAAATCTTCTACTGCTCTTTGTGGTTGCCAGTTTGAATAGACAAATCCTATCAAATCTGAAAGTATTCGGTCCCTGAAAAAAATTTTAACTCCTGCAAACTCATATGGCTGGTATAGAATTGAAGGATTGATTAATTTATCAGCACTTCTTAGATTTTCATTTATTGATTTACTTAAAATTTCCTCATCTGTTGCTATCCATTTGATTCCAGCATCTGCTATCAGTTTTATAACTTCTTCACTTACAGAACCTTCAGAGGGCCACATCCCTTGAGGCTTAAAACCAAATATTCCTTCAAAATAGGTAATGGCTTTTTTTATTTGAATTTCTGCATCTTCTGGTGCTTTAAATTGATATTGTGGAAGTTTTGCCTCTGGCATACATTCTTTTGCTTTGTAGTTGTCATAAATAAGAGGAAGAATAGGATGGTAAAAAGGAGATACAGAGATTTCAATCTGACCTGAAAGAGCCATTTGTTTATAGGCAGGAATAATCTGCCTGACAATTTCAATATGTTTTTCAAGAAGCAGTCTTTTTTCCTCTTCTGTAAAATTAGTTCCTTTTTTTTGTAATTCCCTCAGAAATGGATCAGCCTCTCTGTGAAGAGGATCCATCCAGACAAGATTAAAGAGAACCTGAAGGTCTCTTAATTCCTGTGCAGTAAATTTTTTTGAGAGTTTAACTGGATCTCCATAAATTTTACCTCTTTTTTCAAGTAATTCTTTATACCTCGGAAATGGCTCTATCATTGTTTTCCAGTTAGCAAGAAAGAAGTTTTCAACTAAAAAAGCTCTTTGTTCTTCATTCAGCTCTTCTGCAGGAATAATTGAGTATTCAAAAAAAATATCAGTTGCACCATTTTCATATTCTTTGAGTTGTTTTAAAAGCGAAGGAACAATATTAAAATTTACTTTTACTTCTGGAAATTTTTTCAAAATAAGAACCATATCAAGATAGTCTTTTGTTGCATGAAGTCTAACCCATGGAAGCATGAATTTATTTTTTAGGGGATCATAGTAGTAAGGCTGATGCATATGCCAGAGAATTGCCAGACTAATGCTCATTTTTCTTCTTTTTGAAACTGAAAAACCATTTCTCCCGGTTTAACAAGTCCAAATTTTTCTCTGGCATATTTTTCCATGTAAGAAGGGTCTTTTTTTAAAAGCTCTATCTCATTTTTTAAAGCATTATTTTCCATTAAGATCTGGTTAATATCTTTCATAAGTTTTTGCTCATTTTTTTTCAGTTCAAGATACTTTAAATAACCCATGTCTCCAAAGAAAAAACTGTAAGCAAGAAATAGAATAATCACTAAAAAGAAAAAAAGAAATATTCGGTCATTTCGTTTTTTTTCCCTTAAGAGTTGTTCTTTGAGAAACCGCCTTTTCATTTTAAAAGCCCAGATTATAAAAGGCTGAAAGACCTTTGAATTGAGCTATATTACCAAGTTCTTCCTCTATCTGTAAAAGTCTGTTATACTTTGCAATTCTTTCACCTCTTGAAAGGGAACCAGTTTTTATAAATCCTGTATTACATGCAACTGAAAGGTCTGCGATTGTTGTATCCTCTGTTTCACCTGAGCGATGAGATACAACTGCTGTATATTTATTTGTTTTTGTAAGCTCAATTGCCTCAAGTGTTTCAGAAACTGTACCAATCTGATTAAGCTTAATCAAAATTGAGTTGGCAATTCCTCTTTTCATTGCTTCTTTGATTATTTTCGGATTTGTAACAACAAGGTCATCTGCTACAAGTTGAATTCTATTTTTAAGTCTTTCACTTAGCAGTTCCCATCCTTCCCGGTCAGCTTCGCTCATTCCATCTTCTATTGATATTAGAGGATACTTTTCAATCAAAGATTCGTAATATTCAACCAGATCCTTTGAGCTGAGTTTTCTACTTTCAACTGTATAAAATCCGTCACTGAAGAGTTCTGATGCTGCTACATCCAGCGCTATGTAGATATCTTTTCCAGGTTCATATCCAGCTTCTTTTATTGCTTCAATAATCAATTTAATTGCTTCTTCATTACTGCTAAGCATAGGAGCAAATCCGCCTTCATCACCAACTGCTGTGTTTAATCCTCTCTTTTTAAGAATTGCCTTTAATGTGTGGAAGACTTCAGCTCCAGCTCTTAAAGCCTGAGAAAACTTTGTAAAGCCTGCAGGAACAATCATAAACTCCTGTATATCAAGGTTGTTGTCTGCATGAACTCCACCATTTATTATGTTCATCATTGGAATTGGTAAAACTTTAGCGCTGGTTCCACCGATGTATCTATAAAGTGGGACTCCGAGTTCCTCTGCAGAAGCCTTACAAACAGCCATTGAAACTGCCAAAATTGCATTGGCACCAAGTCTGCTTTTGTTTTCTGTTCCATCAAGCTCTATTAGAAATTTATCAATGCCTTCCTGATCTAATGATTCCATTCCAACAATGTTTGGGGCAATTTCATTTGTTATATTTTCAACTGCTTTTTTGACTCCTTTACCCAAATACCTTTTTTTATCACCATCTCTTAATTCAAGAGCTTCTCTTGTTCCAGTAGATGCTCCAGAGGGAACTGTTGCTGTTGCTATCACTCCGCTGTCAAGATAGACATCTACCTGAACTGTTGGATTTCCTCTTGAATCAAGAACTTCTCTTGCAATTATGTCAATAATTTCTCCCATTATAAATCCTCCTTTTTTAGTAAAGTTTAACTATAATATCTCAAAATAACAAATTCAATCAATGCAGTAATCATTATTGCAAGGCAACCGGGAACAATTTTTCTGTAAATTCCTATCATATCTGCATTAAAGTATTGTCTTGTAAGAATCAAGCATAGATGAAGTGGAGAAAGAAGCACTCCAATATAGCCAGACACAAAGGCTATGGAAATCTCATAAGGTAACGTCTGTTTCAGATGTATTAGTAGTGGAAATGTGCTTCCTACAAATCCTATACTCAGTCCTGTAATAACTCCGATAAACATTGGAAGTGCTATAAAAACAACAAGATATGGAATTTGTGATTGAGTTATTGCTTGTGTTATTCCCTCTACAGCACCTGATAACTGAAGCATTTCTTTGAACACAATCACTCCAGCTACAAGGACAAAAACATCAGCAGTAAATCCATGCCTTATGATTGATATGGTCTCTTTAAGAGATTTTCTGTAATAAATACACAATATCAAAATGTTTGCCGCAAGTGTAATGTAAAGGTCAATTTTAAAAAATATCACAGGCAAAAGAACCATAACTATCGGAATAAAACTCATTAAACCCATATAAGAGACAGTTTTATTAATTTTTTTGTCCCTTTCAACACCACGCATACTTAAAAATAAACCTGTAATAAAAAGTATCACTGCCACTGGAAGATTAAGAAGTATCAGTTTTCTTAAAGGCACATCTGAAACTGCAGAAGCGAGAACTATGCCGGGATAAAGGGGCAGAATTAGTTCCCATGGATGTCTATACCAGTAGTTTATAAACGCCTTTTCTTCTTTTGACATGTTGAGATTTTTTGTAGCTGAATCAACCATTGGAGCTGAAAGATAGGCTCCTCCAAGAGATGGTAACATTCCAATTATAAGAGGCATTGAGAGTATTGAAAGTTTCCTGTTATTGAGCAAAGTTTGCGTGGCTTCTGTCATCTTCTGCATTAATCCGGTTTTTCTTAGAGCGTACTCAAAGGATTTGATTAAAGTAAGGGAGAAAAATAAATTTATTGAAGTGTTGGATGTAAGACTTTTAAGAAGTGTAGCTGCTAAGTTTTTAAAATTAAAGGAGTAAAAAATTAAAAATATCAAAGAACCAGCTAAAAGGGCATATCCAACACTTATTTTTTTGCGAAGTAAGAATAGTATAAAGAGAAAGATAAAGGAGACTTTGATTATATCAATCATCTTAATTTGTGAATTGCTTCACCAGAGATGTCCTTTATTGCTTCACCAACACACTCAGAGAGGGTAGGGTGAGAATGAATTAAATCATATAAATCTTTTGATTTTGCTTTAAGTTTTATTGCCAGTGCAAGTTCATGAATTAGTTCTGAAGCATCTGCTCCAACAATATGAGCACCTATAATTGTGTCAGATTCTTTATCTGCAATTACTTTTATGAATCCATCAATCTCTCCAATGATATGGGCTTTGCCAGAAGCTCTGTATGGAAAAATTCCTTTTTTGATGTCAAATCCTTTTTCTACTGCCTCATTTTCCTTTAATCCAACAGAGGCAACTTCTGTAACTGTATAAATTGTTGAAGGAATAACGCTGTAGTCCATTTTTTCATTGTGTCCCATTGCGTTTTTTGCAGCCACCTCAGCTTCTCTGTATGCAACATGAGCAAGAAGCCATCCACCTGTAACATCACCTGCTGCAAAGACATCTTCAACACTGCACTGCATTTTTTCATTCACAACAATTTCTTTTCTTTTTCCAACTTTGATTTCAGAAGTTTTTACACAGTCACTATTAAAATCTCTTCCTACAGAAACAAGAACAACTTCTGATGTTGCAATTTTACCATTAGAAAGGGTTATATGAACTGAATTTTCAACTACTTTTAAATCTTCAATTTTTACTCCAGTATGAAACTCTATTTTTTTCCTTTTAAAAAGCTTTTCAACTTCTCTGGATATCTCTTCATCCTCCATTGGCAACACTCTTGGCATTAGCTCAACAAGGGTAACCTTACTTCCCATAAGGTGGAATATCCAGGCAAATTCACAACCTATAGCACCTGCACCTATGATGGTAATGGATTGGGGAATTTTTTTTAGATTCCATAAGTCATCACTTGAAAGTATTCTCTCACCATCAAAATTAAGCATAGGAAGCTGTCTTGGTCTTGAGCCTGTAGCAATAATTATTCTGTCTGCCTGTAATTTCTCACCTGTGTTTTTTATAAACAATGTTTTTGGATCTATTAATTCTGCCTCAGATTTAATAACTTTTACTCCTGATTGTTTAAGAAGCATCGTGAGACCTTTTTTCTGTGTATCAACAACTTTATCTTTTTTATCCATTAAAGTTTGCAAATCTGTTGAAAAAGATGAATTTTTAAGAGAATGAATCAATGTTTTTGTAGGAATGCAGCCTTTGTTAAGACATGTTCCACCAAGCTCTTCTTTTTCAATTAAAAATACCTCTGCCCCGGATCTTCTTAGAACAAGGGCAGAGACATAACCTGCAGGTCCTCCTCCAATTACACAGGCTTTCATTATTTCTCTTCTTCAAGATAACTTTCATAATCTTCATAGTCCATCAAATCATCCAGCTCTTGAGGATTATCCATTTCAATCACAGCAATCCAGCCTTTACCATATGGGTCTTCATTAATAAGTTCAGGATGGTCAATCAATTCTTCATTTACTTCAACTATTGTGCCGCTTACAGGAGCTATGACAGGTGAAGAGGTTTTTGTTGACTCAATTTCTGCCATTTCAGTATCTGCCTCAACATGAGTATCTACCTCTGGAAGTTCAATATAAATAATATCTCCTAAGGATTCCTGGGCATAATCAGTGATTCCGACTTTTACTTTTTTACTTCTACCTGAGACCTTTACCCAAGTGTGCTCTTTGTGAAATTTGTAATTTTCTAAACTCATTTTCCCTCCGTTTTAAAAAGTTTTTTATTCTGATTATTTAATTTGACAGGAGATAATTTGTCAAGTCTACTTAATTCGCTTTATTTTTGCTCCAAGTTGAATGAGCTTTTTGTCAAGCTCTTCGTATCCTCTGTCAAGGTGATATATTCTGTCAATAATCGTTTCTCCTTCAGCAATTAATCCTGCAATTACAAGTGATGCCGATGCTCTTAAGTCAGTTGCCATAACAGGTGCACCTTTCAATTTTTTCACTCCTCTTACAGTAGCAGTATTACCTTCCACTGTGATATCTGCTCCCATTCTTCTTAGTTCTGCTACATGCATAAATCTATTTTCAAAGATTGTTTCTTTTATTACACTTGTTCCATTTGCTATAGTCATCATTGCCATAAACTGTGCCTGCATATCAGTGGGAAATCCAGGATAGGGCATTGTTTTTATATCAACAGCTTCAGGTCTTTTTGGTCCGATTACTCTTAATCCTTCTTTTGTTTGTTTAAAACTCACTCCTGCATCCTTCATCTTTACCATTATAGCATCAATGTGGTCAATTCTGCAGCCTTTCAGTGTTATATCTCCTCCAGAGGCACCTGCAATTGCTATGAATGTGCCTGTCTCTATTCTGTCAGGAATAATTTCATAATCTTGAAAGGGAATTAATTCATCTACTCCTTCTATTGTTATTATACTCGTGCCTGCCCCCTCTATTTTTGCTCCCATAAGTTTTAAGTAATTAGCAAGGTCAACAATTTCTGGCTCTTTGGCAGCATTTTCAAGAACTGTAGTTCCTTTTGCCAGTGTGGCAGCCATCATAAGATTTTCTGTTCCGGTTACTGTGGGAATATCAAAATATATTTTTGTGCCTTTCAATCTTGTAGCTTTTGCAATTATATATCCTTCTTCAAGAGATATTTTGGCACCCATTTTTTCAAGTCCCATGATATGAAGATTTACAGGCCTTGCTCCAATTGCACATCCACCAGGCAAAGATACTTTTGCTCTTCCAAATCTTGCCACAAGTGGACCAAGCACTAAAATTGAGGCACGCATTGTTTTAACAAGGTCATAGGATGCTTCAAATCTGTTTATTTTTGTAGTATCAATTCTACAAACTTCATTAAATTCAACTATACCACCCATTCTTTTAATAAGCTCAGTCATTGTAAATACATCCCTTAGTTTAGGAATTTTTTTAAGAGTATGAACTCCTTGAGCAAGTAGAGTTGATGCCATGATTGGAAGAGCAGCGTTTTTTGCTCCGCTTATTGTAACCGAACCTTTTAAAGAAGTTCCACCAAAAATAAGTAGCTTATCCATGTTAAATATATTAAACTAAAATAAGGAGATAAAGAAATATGTTAACAATAGATGATTTAATTAAAAAGGTTTTGAAATATAGGCCCAATGCTAATGTTGAGCTTATAAGAAAAGCTTATATTTTTTCAAGAGAAGCTCATTGTGCTCAAAAAAGAAAAGAAGGCATCCCTTACATATATCATCCATTGGCTGTTGCAGATATACTTGCCGATATGAGACTTGACTCTACTACAATTGCAGCTGGACTTCTTCACGATACTGTTGAAGATGCTGAAATGACCATTGATGATATAAGTGAAATGTTTAATCCTGATGTTGCCTTTTTAGTTGATGCTGTTACAAAGTTGAGCAAACTTCAATTTTCCACCTTAGAGGAAGCTCAGGCAGAAAATTTTAGAAAGATGTTTCTTGCAATGTCGAAGGATATAAGAGTAATTTTAATAAAGTTTGCTGACAGACTTCATAATATGCGCACAATTGAGTTTCTTCCTTTAGAAAAACAAAAAAGGATAGCAAAAGAAACTCTTGAAATATATGCTCCTCTTGCAAATAGACTTGGAATTGGATGGATGCGTTCAGAGTTTGAAGACCTTTCATTTAAAGTTCTTTACCCGGACGAATATAATGACCTTGTTCAAAAAGTAGCAAAAAGAAAAGAAGATCAGCAGGCATACATTGACAGTGTCATAAAAATACTTTCTGAAAAAATCAAAGAAATGAATATTCCCTTTAAGATATTCGGAAGAGTGAAGCACTACTATGGAATATATCAAAAAATGGTCAAACAGAAAATATCTTTTGAGCAGGTCTATGATGTTATAGGAATAAGAATTATTACTGATACGGTGCCACATTGTTATGATATCTTAGGAATTATTCATTCTCTGTGGACACTTATACCTGGAAGATTTAAAGATTTTATAAGTCTTCCAAAATCTAATTATTATCAATCACTTCATACAACTGTTATAGGTCCTGGAGGAGAAAGAGTTGAGTTTCAGATAAGAACAGAGGAAATGGATATAATTGCAGAAGAAGGTATTGCTGCTCACTGGAGATATAAAGAAAGAAAAGATTTGACAGAAAGAGAAGCAAAACTTGTATCTTGGCTTAGAGATTTAATTAAAGAAATATCTGATCCAAAGGAACTTTTAGATGCAGTAAAAGCTGAAGTTGTACCTGATACTATCTATGTTTTTACTCCAAAGGGAGATGTTAAGGAACTTCCAGTCGGCTCAACACCAGTAGATTTTGCCTATGCAATACATTCTGAAGTCGGTGCAAAATGTGCAGGAGCAAAAGTTAACGGTAGAATAGTTCCACTTAATTATCAACTTCAAAGTGGTGATGTTGTGGAAATCATAACAAGTCCTCATCAGAAGCCAAGAAAAGATTGGTTACAATTTGTTGTTACTCAGAGAGCAAGAAACAGAATAAAACATTTCCTCAGACAGGAAGAAAGACAACAGGGAATTGATATAGGCAAACAACTGCTAGAGGCAGAATTACGAAAAAGTGGAATTCAGCCATCAATTCTTAAAAATGAAAAAATTGAAGAAGTTTTACAGGCTTTTTCTGTTCAGAGTCTTGAAGATTTGTATCTTCTCATTGGACATGGAAAAATCTCAGTTCATCAGGTTGTAAATAGACTTTCTCCTGAAATCTCTCAAGAAGAGTTTGTTCTTCCAAGAAAAAAAACTCATAGGAAGGATCAAAGACAGTTTATTTCTCTTAGAGGAGTTGATGAAGTTCTCTATCACATAGCAAAATGCTGTATGCCTGTCCCCGGAGACGAGATAATAGGTTTTATTACAAGAGGCAAGGGTATCTCAGTGCATAGAAAAGATTGCGTGAATGTAAAACATATGGAGCCTGATAGACTAATAGAGGTATTTTGGACAGCTGATGACACTTCTAAAGTTCAAA
The DNA here is from genome assembly GCF_001514535.1 of Thermodesulfovibrio aggregans. Taxonomy (NCBI): domain Bacteria; kingdom Pseudomonadati; phylum Nitrospirota; class Thermodesulfovibrionia; order Thermodesulfovibrionales; family Thermodesulfovibrionaceae; genus Thermodesulfovibrio; species Thermodesulfovibrio aggregans. The sequence continues at coordinate 149,396 of NZ_BCNO01000001.1, forward strand.
CAAAAATAAGTATAGAATGTATTGATAAACCTGGTATCCTTGCTACTCTTACAGGACTTTTGTCAGCCAATCAGGTCAATATAACTCAAGTAAAGGCTAACTCTACTTCTGATAAAAGAGCTCTGATTGATTTTACAATTGAAGTAAAAGACAGAGTTCATCTCTCCGATATTATCAATAAAATATATCAAATAAGTGAAGTTCTATCTGTCAAAAGATAGCTCTATAGCACCTTTTCTTATTACCTTAGGAGGTTTAACTGTTACATCTACTATTGTTGAGGGGATTCCCGGCAGTTTTCCTCCATCAATTATTAGATCAACTGGAGTTTCCTTAAAATACTCAACTACAGTATCAATACAATCTGCTGGTGGCAACCCTGATAGATTTGCCGATGTTGCTGTGATGGGGAAAGAGGATTCCTTAATTAATCTTAAGGCAAAAGAATCACCTGGCATTCTGACTGCTACTTTTCCATCTTTTGTTATTTCTTCCGGTAAATTTTTTTTTGCTGGTAAAAGCAGAGTCAAAGGACCGGGCCAAAACTTTTCAATTAGGTCTTGTGCCTCTTTAGGTATAGATTCGACGACTAAATTAAGATTTTTTAAGTTTACAATTAGTGGAAAACTTTTCTCTTTTGGTCTTTTTTTGATTTCAAAGATTTTTTTAAGAGCTATCTGGCTGTCAAATCTTGCTCCAATTCCATAAAGAGTCTCGGTAGGATAGATTATTATTCCATCATTTTCAAGAATTTCCAGAACTTTTTTAATATTTACTTTTGTAGCATCTGCAAGTTTCATTTAATTTTTCAAGTAATACTTTAAGTTTTTTTAGTTCTTCCTTTGTAATTTCTCTATCTCGAAAATATATTTTTTCATATTCTTTTACAAATTTTTCTGCCTGTAATCTTATTTCTGGATTATCTATTGTAGCTATAAACTCTTCCAGCCCTTGATATCTTTTCCTTTCAAAACCATATTTTTTCATAATATCAAAAAATTTGTAAAGCAAACTTCTTTTTCTTTTGAAATGATGGTATATTCTGAAAAATCCAAAAAGAATAAGGGCAATTAATGGAATTAAAAAAATCAATGGGAAAATTTTGATCTGCGGAACTTTTATGGATTTTGCCAATTTTAATTGGGCTTTTAAATCGTAATCAAGAACAATGTTATTCCACAGATAGTCAATCAGATGAAAAATAATGGGCTCCTGAAATCTTTCTATTTTCCCGGATGGATCAAACATTAGCCATTTTCCATCAATCCAAGCTTCAACCCATAGATGAGCATCGGACGCTCTAATTATGTAGTAACCTCCAAAGGTATTGTATGTTCCTCCTTTAAATCCTCCAACAACTCTTGATGGAATACCTTTAATTCTCAACATTAAAGCCATAGCTGTAGCAAAGTATTCACAATTCCCTTTCTTTTTATTGAATAAAAACTCTTCTACAGGATTTTCTCCACCAGGAAGGTCTTTGAGAGAATATTGATATTCACTTAAAAATTTTAATATGCTTAATGCTATCTTTTCTTTAGTTAAAGATTGATTTGTGATTTCATGAGTTAGATCTATAATTTTTTTTGAGATGTTTTTAGGAATATCAAGATATGCAGATGTGACAGAGAATTCTTTTATTTCATGGTTTATGTAAGATGTGGCAGTATATTTGATTGTTTTTTCAGATTGAGAATTCATTCTGTAAACTCCTGGATATTCCTGATAAATATTAGGCAAATAAACTTTTAATGGGTAATCAAGTGTTGGGATATATTGTTCTGTGAGTGGCTCTAATATTACAGTGTAGTTTACTTTCTCTCCATTGATGATTGCCTTGTCTTTTTCTGAGATTTTTTTATACCACTTTTTTCCATCAAAGGTATCAAATACGATGACCCGCCAGTAAAGTTCCTGAGAAAGTTTTTCCATTTTTACTCTCATCACCACTGTTTTGTCTTCCTGTATCTCACTTACAGAACCAAGATTTACAACAGAAGAAAATCCTGTTTTTGACTTACTGAAACCAATATCCATAAGTGGAACAGGGCTTCTTGGTAAAATAATAAAAAATAATGCACTCAAAGGAATTGAGAGAATCGATATAAAGATGGCGATTTTAAAGAGATTTACTACTCTCTCAAAATTTATGAATTCCTCTTTAATCTCCCTCATATAGGTTAAAATCAAAACTGAAAAAATTGTTAAAACTAACATCAGAACAACTCTTATTAGAAATACCCAGGATATGTTAAAAAGTGAATAACCTCCAAGTAAAAGTAAAGAAATAAGATAAATTTGTAAGTATTCTCTGGAGCTTTTTTTACCAAGAAATCTTATTGCAAGAATCAGAGTGAGAGCTTCTATGGATGATAAAAGGATATCCTCTAAGGAGTAGTTTAAAAACGGCATAAAAATAAAGCCAATTGACACTAAATTGAGGAGCCATACTGGTAAAAAAATTTTTTTGATATGTAAAAATATAGAAACAGCAATCAACAAGAGGAATATTAAATTCACATAAAAAGAAATATATTTAATTATTGCTGTGAAAGGTATCATAGCAATTAATATGCTGATGATAAATATAATATTTTGAGCTTTACTCTGATTTATAAAATGCAAGAGCATAAAGCATTCTCCTTAAGTGAGCCTGTCCTGTTTCTGGAGGATAAAATTCTTTGTCAAGATTTAACCCTACAGGATTTCCTCTTTTTATGAGTTCAATGAGTGCATAGGTTGTCTTGCTAAGCTTTTCTTCTATGTTACCTGAAAAATCATTCAGATTTAAAACTATTGGAGTTCCTACCGGAGGTGAAAATTCTTTCACTTTTATTAAAGATGTTTTAGCTGTTGCCTTCCAGTGTATGTATTTTAGAGGATCTCCATAAGTATAACCTCTTACTCCAACGAGTTCACCTTCATATGATTTACCCCTTGAAATATTTGAATCTATTTTTGTTTTACCTTCTGATAAAAAATGAGATAAATCACATTTTAGAGGATATGGAAATATGGTGATTTCTAAGTTAATTGGTATTCTTTTTGTTCTTCTGAAAAAATAAAAAGGAAAATAAGAGGAAATAATGACTTCCTTGAGAATGTATCTGCCTCTGTGGGGAAATGTGAGATTTATGATAAAAGTTTCTTTCTCTTTCAAATAAGGAATAACAATTTCACTGTCAAGAATTTTAACTCTTAAAATAAAAGTCCAGAAAAAATATCTATTTTTTGCTTTTATTTTAAATGCTGCAGGTTTTAAAGCAAAAATATCATCCGGAGGCAATATTGTAAATTCAATATTATTCAAATTCAAAAAAGCAAGAATACCGCTCAAAGCCATTATGCTTAAAAGAAAGGATATCATCAAAAATAGTAAGTTATTTCCTGTATTAACTGCTCCAAAGCCTATAAAAAGAGTGATTACAATGTATATCCAGCCTGTATTTGTAACTTTTACGGTGGAGTTGAAATACTTTGAAGGATTGATGATATCACCTCTTGTTTTGAAGTTGTTTCTTCTTTAAGTATAATACGATGGGGTACAACAAAAGGAATCATCTCCTTTACATCCTCAGGTATTACATAGTCTCTTCCACAAAAATATGCATAAGCCTTTGCAGTAACAGTAAGTGCAAGAGCAGCTCTTGTAGATATTCCTAAAAGAATTCTGTTGTCTTGTCTTGTAGTATTAACAAAGTCAATAATCCAGTTGATGATTTTGTCAGAAACATAAATTTGTTTTATTTCGTCCTGAATTTTCAGTATTTCATCTTTTTCAATTGCAGCAGTTATTTTATATAAACTTTCTCTTGAACTTCCTCCTTTAAGAATTTGCTTTTCTGATTCTTTATCTGGATACCCAATACTTATTTTCATCATAAATCTATCAAGCTGACTTTCAGGTAGGGGAAAAGTTCCATAAATCTCAACTGGATTCTGTGTTGCAATAACAAAAAAAGGTTTTGGAAGTTTGTACGTTTTTCCATCAACAGTAACCTGTTCTTCTGCCATAGCTTCAAGTAGAGCAGATTGAGTTTTTGGTGTTGCTCTATTGATCTCATCAACTAAAACAATGTTGTTAAATATAGGACCTGCTTTAAACTCAAATTCACCAGTATTTTTATTATAAATCGAAAGTCCAGTTATGTCAGTTGGAAGAAGATCATTGGTACACTGAATTCTACCAAAACTTAAACCAAGCACTTTTGATATAGCAACTGCCAGAGAAGTTTTACCAAGACCTGGAAAATCTTCAATAAGAAGATGTCCTTTGGAAAATATTGCGATTAAAGATAAAATAATTGCTTTTTCTTTACCTTGAAGGCAATTTTGAAGGCTTTCAATAATTTGAAGAATTTTTTGATTCTTTATTTTTTCAATCATAAAAGAGGGGGCTTAACCCCCCTCTTTTATTTTAACCTTCTAAGTAAACCTTTTCAACAGGTGGTGCTACCTGTTTCTTACGGGACATTACCCCAGGAAGCCATACAGAAGGACCTGATACCTTTACATTAAAGGCTTTTTCAATAATTGCTGCATTTCCAACATAGTAAAGCTCTGTTCCTTCTTTTATGATATCGGTTGCCATGAATATTACCATATCATAGCCTTTAGAGTTTTTAAGCTCATTAAGATAATTTACAAACTCATCTTTGCGCTCATAAACTTCTTCAATGTCAACAACTTCTGTCTGTCCGATTCCGACTTTTTTACCTTTAAAATCATAATCTTTGAAATCAACATGAACAACATCAGCAACTGGTTTTCCTTTAATGCTTGCCTTTGCTTTTTTAAGATCTACTCCAAATTTTGTAATATCAGAAATACCTGCTACCTGAGCGAGTTCCTGGGCAATCTTTTTATCTTCCTCTGTTGTTGTTGGAGATTTAAAAATAACGGTGTCAGAAAGGATTGCACTAAGAAGCAGACCAGCGTATGCCTTGTTTGCTTTTACTTCATTTGGAAACATTTTTGCAATAACTGTTGCTGTACTTCCAACGGGTTCAACATGAATAAAAATTGGATCGGGATAGTTAAAGTTCATCTTGTGATGGTCAATAATTGCAAGAATTTTTTCTGCTCCATCAACTCTCTGACCTGGTTCATTGTGGTCTACTAATACCAGCGTTTTACCTGAAGCATTTTCAAGAACTTCGGGTGCTGGTACTCCAAACTGCTTAAGTGCAAACTCTGTCTCTTCATTAATTGGTCCTGCTGTGGCTGGTTTGTAACCCTTAATACCTGCATAAACAATTGCTGAACACACTGTGTCTGTGTCAGGTGCCTTATGGCCGATTACATAAATATCGCTCATTTTTCCCTCCTAATTGAAATTTTTTTAAAAAGTTAAAAAATTTTGACAATTTTTTATTCAAAAAGTCAAGAAAACAGCCATTAAAATTTAAAATAGAGTTATTAAAGGTTTTCAAAATTCAGTTTAATCTGGTATACTGGTAACAATTATTAAAATTTATAGGAGGTAAAAGTGATAAAAAAATATTTTTTAGTAGTAATTTTTCTCTTTTTATGCTCCTGTGCCAGTGTTGTTCAAACTATTGATTTACAAAAGGATAAAGTATATGCTGTAATACCCTTTGAAAACTATACAGACACACCTTTGGCAGGGTATACAATAGCTTCTACAATAGAGGGTAGTTTAAGATCTCAAGGATTAAAAGTATCAGAAAGACAATGGATTTTCAACGATAGAGAACCCACTAAAGAAGAGATAGATAGAATATTTAAAAAAGCTTCTCAAAATGCAGATTACATAATAACAGGTACAGTAAATGAATTCAGATATAAAACAGGAATAGATGGAGAACCTACTGTGAGCTTGAGCATTTTTATTTATGATACTCAAAAAGGAGTTGTAGTGAAAGGAGCTTCTGGTGCTTGGTGTGGATGGGCTCACGAATCACTTGGAACAGTATCCCAAAAGCTTGTCAGAGAAATTTTCAAACTAGAGTGATAGAATGAATTAATGGAATTTATTAAAAAATTTATCCCCAATCTAATACTGATCGAGATTTCTCTGTTTTCTATTTTTTCAATTGGTATTCAATATTTTATTAATAAAAGAGATCCTTTTTTTATTAATACTTTCTTTTCTCCAACTTTGTTAATGTCTATGGTTTTTTCTTTGTATTACGGCTTTTTAGGAGGATTTATTTTTTGGGGCATTTTAGTACTAAGTTGTTTTTATTTTTATAAAGATTTCCCACTCCAACAAATTATATGGAATCTTCTCATAGTTCTTATAGCCTCCGAATTTAGATATTACTGGCAAAGAAGAATAAATACTGCTGAGATAGAAAAGAACTATTTATTAGAACAAATAAAAAGTTTAAGAAAAAATCTATATTTTCTTAATCTTTCTCACGAACAAATGGAATTTAACTACATAATGAAATCCTACAGTTTAAGGGAAATGATAAATGAAGTCAGAAATAAACTCCTATCAACTTCTGAAGAAAAACTGCTTGCAGAGTTTATTATGAATATAATCATGAAAAACTTTCAGGTCTATACTGCATGTCTGTATAAAAAACAGGGAAACGATTTTACTGTCCTGGCAAGCATAGGACCACAGGAGCAAATTGATGAAAATGACCCGATGATTAAAAATGCAATTGAGATAGAAACTGCGAAGTATATATCACCAAAAATAATTGGTGAAAATTTATCAAATTTGAATAATTTAAAATATCTTGCAGTTATAGCTGCAAAGACAGAAGAAACGATTTACTTACTTACAATAAAAGATATGTTATTTATAAATTTTAATGAAGAAGTTCTAAATTATATTCACACTCTTCTTCAGTATCTTCTTGAAGAGTTTTCCATAAGCAGAAAAATATCTAATTATTATACAGACAGAGAACCACTTTGCGAATTTGAGTTTATAAAAGAATTTTACAAAATGTATGAATTGAAAAAGAAATCACAAATAAATAGCAGCATTGTTGTTTTTTCCTGTGAAGAAACAGAAAACCTCATTCATAAAGTTCGTTACTTGATAAGAACATCTGATTTTTATTGTTTTGTTAAAGAAAAAAATTTAATAATTTTTTTACTACCATTCACCAACTACGCTGGTGCTGTAAGCTTTTCTAATAGAGCATTGTCTGAATTAAAGGGAGTAAAACTTCTGGGTATATATGATTTAGATGAACCTACACCTGAAAAATTTCTTCAAGGAGTAGAATTATAGTGGACAAAAAGTTTTATCTATCCCTGTTATTAGAACTTAAAGGAGTATTAATTGTTTTTAGTTTAAACAGTATTTATGGTTTATTAGTGTTTTTTGTTTTGCATGGTTTGTCCTCCTTAATCCTGTCTTATTGTTTGACACGATTAATTCTAATTCTTAAAAGGCAACAAAATAAAAAAATTTTCTGGGCTTTGTTTTTCATGACATATTTTACAGGACCTGCTGGAATGTTTCTCTCCTTTTTTATGTACTTAGCTTTAGTTTCAAGGAAAATAAATCTTCTTAATTTTTATGAAACTACAAGTACAGAAAACTTGCCTAAACTGGATTTTTCTGGCAGAAAGGTAGGAGAAGGGATGCCAAAGGCTCAAAATTTTAAAACAGTTTTCTATATGAGCAAGTTTATTCATCCAACTTCTACAAAATTTCTAAAAAAAACTGTCAATACTGATCAAGATGAAATAAGACTTTTAGCTTTTTCCCTTTTAACAAATTTGGAAAAAAATATAATTGAAAAAATAAGTTTAATGAAAAAACAGTTAGAAAAAACGAAAGATGAAAGAGAGAAATTTGAAATTTTTTACTCCTTAGGAGAACTTTACTGGGAGATTGTTTATCTCAATATTTCTGATAAAGAACTTATAGAGGCATATCTTAAGGAAGCTTTAAAATATATACAGAAAGCTTTACAAATAAGAGAAGAACCAAAAGTTTATTTTATTCTTGGTAGAATTTATCTAAAGTTAGGTAATAATGATTCTGCTCAAGAGGCTTTTTATAAATCTTTAGAGCTCGGTTTCCCTGCTGAAAGAATTTTGGTGTATCTAATGGAGATTCTTTACTATAAAAGAAATTTTGCAGAAATTTTTAATATTTTGAAAAAATTAAAAAACATTACATTACCAGATCCCAAAACTGAATTAATACTGAAAGTGTGGAGATGAAGATAATTGATAAACAGGTTCCCATAGATGTTTTATTTATTTCAGAGGGCACATATCCTTATGTCCTTGGTGGAGTATCAAGTTGGATTCATTCAATAATAGAAGCAATGAAAGACCTCAGATTCGGTATAATTTTCTTGGGTTCAAAACAGGAAGATTATCCGGGTATTCAATACAAACTTCCTGAAAACATAGTATATCTTGAAGATTATTTTATCTTTTCTGAAAAGGAGTATCCACCTTTATGTTATATAAAAGGCTCTGATAAGGTAAAAAAATTAAAATCTCTTCTTATCAATTCAAAGCACTTTCCAGAAGAGTTGTCAAATATTAATTTTTATCTATCTGAAGTAACATTCAGCGAGATTCTTTATAGCAGAAAAACTTTTGAGATGATTGAAGACCTTTATGTTGAATTAAATTTAAGTATACCTTTTGTAGATTTTTTCTGGACCCTCAGGAATATTTTTATCCCTTTATGGATAGTTGTAAGAGCCATTACTTCAGTTATTGACAGAAATATCTCACTTATTCATAGTCCATCTACTGGATATGCTGGATTTTTAGGAGCATTACTGAAGAAAGTCAGAGGTATTCCATTTATAATTACTGAACATGGTATTTACACAAGAGAAAGAAAGATAGATCTTCTAAATGCACAGTGGATAAATACAGGTTCCAATTATTTTTTTAAAGATTTAAAAATTGAAGAGCCTAAAAATCTATGGATCAATTTTTTTGTAAATCTGGGTAAAATCTGTTATCAAGAAGCAGATAGAGTTTTTTGTTTATTTGAAGATGCAAAAGCTGCGCAAATTTCTCTCGGTTGTCCGCCAGAAAAAATAGAAGTTGTACCAAATGGAGTTGAGATACAAAGATATTCACATTTAAGGGATAGAAAGCAAGGTATTCCACCAGTTGTTGCTTTGATTGGTAGAGTGACACCTATCAAGGACATTAAAACTTTTATAAAAGCTATAAAACTACTTGTAGAAAAATTACCTGAAGCAGAAGGTTGGATAGTTGGACCTGAAGAGGAAGACCCTGATTATGCTAAGGAGTGTAAACTAATGGTAGAAGTATTGGGTATAGAAAAAAAAGTTAAATTTTTAGGAACACAAAAATTAACAGATATACTACCTAAGATAGGTCTGTGCACTCTTACTTCAATCAGTGAAGGAATGCCACTTGTTGTTCTTGAGTCTTTTGCAGCAGGTCTGCCATGTGTAACAACTGATGTAGGCTCATGCAGACAGCTTGTATATGGCGGATTGAACAAAGAAGACATACAATTAGGAAAAGCAGGCGAAGTTGTTAGTGTAGGAGATTCAAAGTCTCTCAGTGAAGCTTACTATAAGCTTCTTACAGATAAACAACAATATTTAATGGCACGAAGGGCAGGTATTGAAAGAGTAGAAAAGTTTTACTCTTTTGAAAGATTTATTAATAACTACAGAAGCATTTATAACTACTTTATTAAATAAAAGTATGGCAGGGATTTCGATTCAGCTTAAAAAATTTTTAGAAAAGAGAAGTCTGATAGGCCTGGTAACTGCGACAGCTTATTCAGCTGTTTTGAGTTCGGGTAATTGGATTATAGCAGTTGTTAGTGTATTCTTTTTTTCTTTGTTGACAAATAAATTCGTAAAGGAACCTAACACGACTTTAATATATCAGATTTATATAACATACACTGTAGCTATAAGTCTTATTCTGTCAGGTCCATTACAGTTAATGTTTACTCGTTATGTGGCAGACAGGCTTTTTGAAAAACAGATAGACAGAGTTTTGCCAAACTACTTTGGAGCTCTTGCTATTTGCATGGGATATTCTTTTGTAATATCTCTGTTTATTTCATTTTATTTTTTTGAATCTCTTCCCTTTTATTATCACATAATTTTTTCATTCACAATATCAACTCTAAGCGGTGTATGGCTAAGTAATGCTCTTCTGTCAGGACTCAAAAGTTACAGATACATTATTTTTTCATTCTGTTTTTGTTATTTATTAATAGGGGTATTACTTTTCTTTACTTCAAGATTCGGTATAATTTGGACATTTATATCCTTTTATACTGGGCAGGTTTTGCTTTTATTTCTTTTAGTTACAAGAATAATTCTTGATTATTCCACAGACAGATTATTTGAATTTGACTTTCTTAGCAAAAGGAAGTCCTATTACAGTCTTGGTGTAGCTGGTTTTTTTTATAATCTTGGTATCTGGTCAGATAAATTTATTTTTTGGTTTAACCCATTTACAGGAAATCAGGTATTTGGTAATTTAAGAACTTCTGTGCTTTATGATATCCCTATTATTCTTGCTTATATTAGTTTAATTCCTGGTATAGCGATTTTTTTCATGAAAGTTGAAATTGAGTTCGCAGAAAGCTATGATAACTACTACAGAGCAGTGAGAGACTGGGGAAGGCTTGATGATCTTTATAGACTTGGTAATAAAATGATAGAAAATGTAAGAACAACTTTTTACGATACATTAAGGGTTCAGGGAATATGGTCAGTACTTATTTTTTTCTTTGAGGAAAAAATTTTTTACTTTCTTAAACTTCCTTCACTTTATATACCTCTTTTCAATATTCTTTTAACTGGCGCATTGCTTCAGCTTTCATTTATGGTAGTTTTTGCTTTTTTGTCTTATTTTGACAAAAGAAGACAAATAGCTTTGATAAGCATTATATTCTGCACAGGAAACATTATTTTAAGCATCTTGACTCAGTTTTTAGGTCCCTATTACTATGGTTATGGATTTGCTTTATCATTGCTTATTGCTACAACCACTGGTATATTATTTTTAAGGAGGTTTCTTGATGATATACATTATAGGACTTTTGTTTCTATTGTTTAGTTTTGTTGATGTTAATGCTACAATAACTCCACGATGTGTTTTGTTTTATTACCACGACAATGTTCTTCCAGATGATATTTTTTATACCTATGATTGGATATTTTTAGATCAAGATTACTCTCATATTAAAGAAATAAAAGAAAAGTTCTACATGAAAAATCGAGCCAAATTAATAGGTTACATAAGTGTAGGAGAAATACAAAAGCACAGAAAATACTTTAACGACTTAAAAAAATTTGCAATAGGTAGAAACATAACCTGGGACAGTTTCATAGCAGATCTAAGAAGTAAAGAATACAGGGATTTTCTTGTTAATATAGTGGCAAAAGATATTGTAAATAAAGGTTTTGATGGTTTTTTCCTGGATACCTTAGATTCTTATCAATTAGCGGTGTCTCAGAAAGAATGGAAAGATTTTCAAGAAGCAGAGATTGAATTAATTAAAAAGTTAAGAGAACTCTTTCCAGACAAATTAATAGTTTTAAACAGAGGTTTTGAAATAATTGATCAGGTTCGAACTAAAGTAGATGGAGTTGCAGTGGAAAGCTTGTTCTGGGGACTTGATAAAAATAAAAAATATAGAGCTGTCAGTGAAGACGAAAGAAAATACTTACTTGGACAGATTGAAAAGATAAAATTTTATGGAATTCCAGTAATAGCGATTGATTATGTAGAGCCAGATGAAAGACAAAAATCAATCTCAGTCGTAAAAAAAATTTCAGCTTTAGGTGTTATTCCTTATGTTTCCGATGCAGAACTTTCAAAAGTAGGTTATTGTGAATGTGAGATAATACCAAGAAAAGTAATTTTACTTTATGACTCTAATTCAACACCTATAAGACAACTGGCAGATGTTCACAGGCTGATCCAGATGCCCCTGGAGTATTTAGGTTTTGTCCCAGAAGTTTATGATATTAATAGTGAACTTCCAGAGGTATATCCGAATCTTGGATATGCAGGTGTGATCTCTATGAATATAGATAGTCAAAATGAAAAGCTCGAAAAATGGCTTCTTCAGGCTAAAAAATACGGTTTAAAGCTATTTTTTATAAACGCCTTTCCTTTTGCAAGAAATTCTCAAGCCTTTAATGATTTAGGAATTAGCTTGTACGAAAATAAAGACAAAAAAATTTTGAGTTTTAGGATACTTAGAAAGATATCAGGAGATGGGTTTGAAGCTCCGTTAGTAGTTTCATATACAGACAGTCTCATCAGAATTTCAGAGGCAGAGGATATGATTGAGTTAGAAAATTCTGCAGGACAAATACACATTCCCTTTGCGATTACAAAGTGGGGTGGATATGCGGTTAATAATACTCTTATAAATAATGAAAATGAACTTTGGATTTACAATCCTTTTGAGATATTTGCAAGAGTTTTTAGAAATGACTTATTCCCTATACCTGATACAACTACCGAAAATGGAAGAAGAATTTTAACTGCTCACATATATGGAGATGGTTTTACTGAAATTTCTGAGTTTAATACTTTGAAAACAACAGGAGAAATAATTAGAGACGAAATTATTAAAGTCTTCACTATTCCTCATACTGTATCAATTATAGAGGGTGAAGTTGCTCCATGGGGGTTATATCCTGAAAAAAGCAAAAAATTAGAATTAATAGCGAAAAGCATTTTTGAGCTTCCAAATGTTGAAATGGCTTCTCACTCTTTTTCACATCCTTTTGCATGGCAAACAAACAATATGATTGCAGAGTTTCGTACCTATGAACTTAAATACGGGCATAATCTGCCGATTAAGAATTATAAAACAAATTTTGAAAGAGAGATTATTGGCTCTATAAACTATATCCAAAGTCTATTGAAAGATACAAAAAAAACAGTTAAGGTTTTTCTCTGGACTGGAGATTGTAGCCCTGATGAGGAACAAATCAAACTTACCTATAAAGCCAGAGTTTTTAATGTAAATGGTGGAGACACCGCAATAACTCAACAAGAACCTTTTCTTTCTAGAGTATCACCAATGGGATTAAACTATGGAAATTATTTTCAAGTTTATGCTCCAATAACAAACGAAAATATATTTACTAATCTATGGAAGGGTCCATTTTGGGGATATTCAAATGTAATACAGAGTTTTGAGCTTACAGAAAAGCCAAAAAGACTAAAACCTATCTCTATTTATTATCACTTTTACTCTGGGAAAAAACTTGCTTCTTTAAATGCTTTAAAAAAAGTCTACAGATATGCTCTTTCTCAGTCACCTAATCCTATGTTTCTGTCAGAATACGCAGAAAGAGTGCTTGATTTCAGGCAAACAGCAATCATAAAAATACCAGAAGGTTTTATAGTAAAAAACGCAGGTTATTTAAGAACTCTTAGAATGCCAATAAAATTGGGATTTCCAGATATAAGAAAAAGTAAGGGTGTCGTCGGCTTTTCAATTGGAGTAGATGAGATTTATGTACATCTTGACGGTTCAGGAGATCATGTAATAAAGCTCTCACAGAAAAAACCTGAAACTTTTTACCTGGTGAGTTCAAATGGTCAGATAGAAAGCTTTACAAAACAACAAAATTTTTATTCAATAAAATTAAAATCTTATGTTCCTTTGGAACTAAATTATGAAAAAGGAAACTGTGAAGTTTTACTTAAAAAAGAAGGGAAATATGGAGCAGAAATCAAATCAGTATGTCCTGATTAAGAGTTTCCCTATAAAAGAAATTCTTGGCTTTGTAGTGCTTTTTGCAGGACTCTTTATTTTTCTTTTCCCTCAAGGCGAGCTTGAAAAAAGAATTTTTCAAGAAGAAAATTCAAATCTTGATTTATCAATAGTTTATCTTAAAAATATTTCAAAAATTTACAAAACTCCAGAAATTGTAGGAGCCTTAGCAATAAGATATGCGATGAAAGGTGATTATTCAAAAGCTTATGAAACAATTAATGAAAGTAAAAAATTTTTTTCATATGACAAAAAAAATTTATTAATAGCAGAGTACACTATTTTAAAAAACATGTATTTTTCTAATCAGGAACAAAAAAAAGAAATCATTGAAAAAATCGAAAGACTTTTAGAAAATTTGGTTTCAACGACAAAAGACTCAGATGACCTTTTTTGGGCTATTAAAGAAAGTAAAACTCTCGGAAGATATGCATTTGTAAAGTATTTGATACAAAAGTACATGTATCTTTGTAATGATGATACAGAATGTGACTCGTTTATACTCAAGTCTGCTCTTGCCACAGGAGATTCAGAGTTTGCCAGCCAAATAGCTATTAAAATTGCAAAAAAAAGAGGTATCATCAATGTGGATTCTAATTTTTAGTTTAATTTTCAGTTTATTGTTTCAGTTAGATCAATGCCTTGCACAAAAAAATGTATTGAAGCCAGAAACTTCTGCTAAACAAAATAATGCTGAAAAATATAAGGAAATATCAAAAGATGAAGAACTTTACAGGCTTTTATTGTCTGCTTTTTTAGGAGCAGGTAAACTTCAAGAAGCAGAAAAATTGGCTAAAAAAGCAACTTCTATGTTTCCAAAAAACTCTTTTTGGTGGAAAACTTATGCAGACATTTTGATATGGAATGGCAAGGCTGAAGAGGCTATTGTTCCTCTGGTAAAAGCCTTTGAAATCTCAAAAGACAGAAGTATAGCCGAAAAAGCCTTTCGCTTAGCATTTGCATTAAAAAAATATGATATTGCTAAACAGCTTTTAAGTTTTGTAAAAACTTCTCCTCAGGAAAAACAAGCTATTTATGAAGGATTGGGAGATGTTGAAGGATTAATAAAAATTTTAAAACAACTCACAGACAAAGACTCAAAAGTTTTACTTTCTGAAATACTCTTTTTAACAGGCAGAAAAGAGGAATCTCTGGAAATTTTAAATGAAATAGAAAAATTACATGCCTTTACTGTGAAGGAAGTGCTACTAAAGGCAAATATTCTTTATTCACAAAAAAAATTTGCTGAGGCATTAGAGGTTTTTAAAAAATTTTACCACAATGTAAAACCTGAAGAAAAAGAATTCTGGAATACTTTTTCTGATCTTGCATGGATGTTACAGGATTGGAATTCTGTCAAGTATGCCTCTTTTATACTGATAAAATCAGGACAAGCACAGCTTCAGGATTATGATAGACTTTCTACTGTTTTGTCCTTTGAGGATTCCCAGAAGGCTATAGAAGTCAGTTTTGAAGGATGGAAAAAACTGAAATCAAGATTGCTACTTGAAAAAGCATTTTATTTAGCTTACTCTACTGAAAACTGGGATAAGATTTTAAAGATGTTTTCACTTTCAGAACCTGAAATGTTTAACAATGATAACATTCTCATAGCTTACTTAACCGCACTAAGGCAGATGGGCAAAAACAAAGAATCTTTGACTGTTATGGAATCCGTACTCAAAGAAAGACTTTCTAAGCCTGTTCTTTCATTTTATATATACTCACTTATAGAGCTTGAAGAGTTAAAGAAATTGAGGAAAATTTTAATTGAATATGGTAGATACCAATTTGATTCAGAAGTAGCCCAAGCTTTTTGTAATGCCTATTTAAATTTACAAAATGGACATAAAGCATACGAGATTTACAAGAAAGCCTCAATTAATGACCCTGTTTTAATGGCTGATATACTCAGTCTTTCGGGAAAGGAATGGGAAGCAAAAAATCTCAGAGTTAAAGAGTTTAAAAAAAGAACAGATATGATTAAACAAAACAGAGAACTTTTAAAAGACCCGGAATTTCTAAGAATTTATCTTTCACTTGGAATTTACTCTATGAATGCACCGACCTATGAAAAACTTCTCTATGAAGCAAAACAAACTCTTTCGGCTCCTGTATGGAAAGACATATATCTGTCTTATTTGTTTTATCATGAAAAAAAAGAAAAAGTGTTAAGACTTGCAAAATTTTACAAGTATCCACTAAAGCCCTGGATGTGGTTAAATTTAGCTTTATGGCAGGATGATAGATATCTTATGTCTGAAATGCTTGAAAATAATGCAGATATGCTTCCTATAAGAGATAGAGTAATTGCATTGCAGAGAACAGGGGAAATAAAGAAATCTTTATATTATGCATCTAAAGGGCTTAAAGAAAATATCTATGACAGCCTTCTTTATAAAGATTTTAGGGATGCTATTGTTAAATATGAAGATAAATTTAGTTCAGAAATTAGTTATTTGAAAAGAAAAGAGCTTTCAGGCATACAGATCGAAAACGAACTATACATTGGTATGTTACAAAAAGGATTTGGACTTGGACTAAACTTTGATAGTTTTAGCCCTATCAGCAGGAATTCCTCAGAGCTTAGTAAAACTGTATTCGTTCAAAGAGAGTATCTCTTTTTTGAAAAAATTTTTGACAGAGGTTTCGCAAGGATTTACATGGGACAAATAAAAAGTTTAAATGAAAATTTTTCCGCTAAGCTCTATGGAGAGATGATGTTTTCTCAAAACATAACCGTATTTTATGAAATAGGGAAAAATCTTAAAACTGATGAGACATTGTATTTATTACTTGATGGTATGAAAGATAGTTTAAAAGTTGGTGCTTATTATAATATTACACCCAAAACCTTGTTTCATTTAGAATTACAGCAATCTAGTTATTATTCTTCTGATCGTGAAAGGATTGGGCGAGGATTCAACTACAATGCTGATGTGCAATACAAACTTAGAACCGGATATCCTGATTATGTAATAAGATTTTATACTAATTACGGAACTTATTCAGAAAAAGAAAAAAAAGGAAGCATTTCAGAACTTTCACCTTATGAGGACTTTAAAGCTTTACCTGAAAATTATTTCAATACAGGTATAGAATTTTCCTACGGTTTTGAAAATAGGGATTCTTATACAAGAGTTTGGAGGCCTTTCTTCAGTTTTGACACTGGTTACAACAGCATAGGAGCTTTTTCTTTTGCGACATTAGTTGGAGTTGGCGGATCTGTTTTAAGTAAAGACAATTTGAGCTTGCAATTAGGTTTTGAACAAAATAAAGGAGGATTAAAAGATAACTCTCTTAGAATAACTTTTTCTTATAAAATATGGTTTTAAATTAATTTGCAAAGGTGCTTAATGGAATAAATCCTAAAGATTAAGATTTTCAAGGAGTTCTTTTACTGTCAATTTTAAGACAGGATGGACAAAATCTGGTGCAATGTCATTCAAGGGTTTGAGAACAAAGCATCTTTCATGCATAAGTGGATGTGGTATAGTTAGGTTTTTACTTTCATATATGAGGTTATCGTAAAAGATAATGTCAATATCAATGACTCTCGGACCGTATTTTACTGTAGGTTTGCGTCCCATGTTTTTTTCTATTTTTTTTATTAAATTAAGAAGTTCAGCTGGCTCAAGTTCAGTAAATGCTTCAACAGCCATATTTGCAAAATCTGGCTGATTTTTGAAGCCCCAAGGTTTTGTAATATAAATGCAAGATTTTTTATCAATAATCAATCCTGACTGCTCAAGCATAGAAATAGCCTGAAGACAGTTTTTTTCTTTTTCACCAATATTTGATCCTATGGAAAGAAAAACTCTATGCATAAAAAATATTTTAATGGTAAAATTAAAAAAATTCATCAATAGGAGGGCTTTATGCTTAAAGCAAAGGTAAAATGGGCAGGTGGGCTGCAGTTTATAGGACAGTCAGGGACAGGTCATGCAATTGTTATGGATGGAAGTCCAGATTACGGTGGTGACAATACAGGAATGCGTCCAATGGAACTTTTGCTTGTTGGACTCGGTGGATGCAGTGGTATGGATATAGCAAGCATTCTTGCAAAGAAAAAGCAGGATGTAAGGGGTATTGAGATAAATGTTCAGGGAAAACAGGCTGAGGAATACCCAAAAAGATTTACTGAAATAGAAATTGAATTTATTGTCAAAGGTAAAAATCTATCAGAGGAGGCTGTAAAAAGAGCTGTTGAGCTAAGTATGGAAAAATACTGCTCAGTTAAGGCAACACTTGAGCATTCTGCAAAGATAATTCATTCATACAAAATTGTAGAAGTTGATTAACTTCTTCCATACTTGTAATAGGCTGCGCAACTTCCTTCAGAGCTTACCATACATGCTCCAACAGGATTCTCTGGTGTGCATATTTTTGCGAATAGAG
The DNA here is from genome assembly GCF_001514535.1 of Thermodesulfovibrio aggregans. Classification (NCBI taxonomy): domain Bacteria; kingdom Pseudomonadati; phylum Nitrospirota; class Thermodesulfovibrionia; order Thermodesulfovibrionales; family Thermodesulfovibrionaceae; genus Thermodesulfovibrio; species Thermodesulfovibrio aggregans. Next base: position 167,499 of record NZ_BCNO01000001.1, read on the forward strand.
GACATTCAGGTGGTATCTTGACTCCTCTAAGAACAAGACCACACTGGCATCCCTTTGGTTCTTTTGATTGTATTGGAGGTATGTCAAAAACTTTTTCAACATCGTAGGATGAGTATTCTTCTCTGAGCTTAAGACCGCTTTTAGGAATTACTCCAATACCTCGCCAATTACTGTCAACTGGTTTAAAGTATTTGTATAGAAATTCAACTGCCTTAGGATTACCTTCCTCTTTTACAGCATCTTTGTATTGAATTTCAATCTTTGGTTCATTATTAATAATTTGGTTAAGAAGCATAAGTATTGCCTGCAAAATATCATCTGCATCAAATCCTGTGATAACACAGGCTTTTTTATATTTTGATGAAATAAACTCATAAGGTTTAGTCCCAATTATTGTGCTAACATGACCTGGAAGAATAAATCCGTCAAGCTTTAATTCTTCAGTATTCACTAAAACTTCCAATGCAGGTGGAACCAGTTTATGAACTGAATAAATATAAAAGTTTTCAATTTTTTTATCTTCTGCAACAGCAATTGTTGCTGCTATGAGAGGAGCAGTTGTTTCAAATCCAACTGCAAAAAATACTACTTTTTTATTTTTATTTTCATGAGCTATTTTTAATGCATCAAGAGGAGAGTAAACCATTTTTATATTAGCTCCTTCTGCCTTTGCCTTATAAAGAGAGCCGTCACTTCCAGGAACTCTCATCATGTCTCCAAAAGTTGTAAGAATTACATCAGGCTGTTTTGCAATGTAGAGCATTCTGTCAATGTCTTCTATTGGAGTAACACACACAGGGCATCCAGGTCCGCTAAGCAGTCTTATGTTGGATGGTATGAGACTTCTTATGCCATGTCTGAAGATGGATACTGTATGGGTTCCGCAAACCTCCATAAGATTTACTTGTTTTTCAATTTTTTTTGAGAGTTTTTCAATAGCTTCAATGAATTCTTTCAATTTATTCCTCCTCTTTCAAATATCTTATTGGTTAAATTTTTAACTGCTTCAATACCCTGAGATTCAAATATTTTTAAAATTTGCTCATAATTATTTTTCCATTTATTTAGCTCTCTAATCCTTACTTCTTCGATTGCATCCCAGTCATCGGCTATTAATGCCTTTTCTATTTGCAATAAAGCAGGTTTTAAGATTTTTTTCTGATATGCTCCCTGAAATATAATGTAAAGAGCAAGAAACTCCTTGTCTTTTTCTATAAACGCTTTATGAAGAGGTCCTTTTTCAGAGAAATCAGCAACAAAATCTTTAATTCCTCTTAAAATATGCTCTGTTTTTGAGTTATTACATTCTTTTATCATTTCGTTCCATTTAGGTATACTTACCTGCTGTTCTGCTATCTCATGGTAAAGAACAATTTTTGAGTATTTATCAATAATCTCTTTAAACTCTCTAAAGGGATTCTGCCACTCAGAGGGATTGCCAAATTTTTTTAAAATATACTCATAGAGACCCTTTTTCCCAATCCAGCTATGTAGTTCCTCCCATATTCTGTATTTTATATCTGTTAATCTTATATAGACTTTTTTTTCAATACTCATTCCTGGGGATGAAAAAATATCTCTTACAACTTCTTTATCAACAAAGTAAACATCATATCCTTCAATTTTCTCAACGTTATGAATTAAACCAACAAAAAAGCTCGGTTTCATAAATAATGCAAAACCAGCTCCATATACAAAACCATCGTTTACAATAGCATTGTTTATGTTGTCAATATCAAAGGGTGAATAAGATTTTCCATTAATTCTAATTGGTATCAATTTAGCATCTTCTAGCTCTTTCCAGGTTTCTTCTTTTTTTTCAATCCACGGAAATATATCTTCGTTGTTGATTTTGTCCCATGGTTCAAGGTCTTTTTCGATTTTAAAAAGTTGTCTGAGGCGAAGAAGCAAGGTACAGATGGAAAAATATCCCCAATAATTAGCGTCTGATACATTACAATTATAGCGTACAGTATTAAAAAAATCTGGATCTAACATAGCGTTATCACTCTACATCAGCAATTTTTCTTGAATTAACAATCTACAGTATTTTAACATACAACTATGGTGAAAATTTTAGAAAAGATTTTTGGAACAAAGAATGAGAGAGAACTTAAACGATATTTTAAAATTGTTGAAGAAATCAATGCCCTTGAACCCGAAATTTCCTCTCTTTCTGATGATGCCTTAAAAGCAAAAACTGAAGAATTTAAAGAAAGACTTGCTAAAGGACAAACTCTTGATGAGCTTCTGACAGAAGCTTTTGCAGTTGTCCGTGAAGTCGCTAAGAGAACTCTTGGAATGCGACATTTTGATGTTCAGCTCGTTGGTGGAATAGTTTTACACGAAGGTAAAATTGCGGAAATGAAAACTGGTGAAGGTAAAACTCTCGTTGCAACTCTTGCTGCATACTTAAACGCTTTGGAAGACAAAGGTGTTCATGTAGTAACAGTCAATGATTATCTTGCCCGAAGAGATGTTCAATGGATGGGACCAATTTACAATTTTCTCGGGCTAAGTGTTGGAGTGATTCAGCCTGATGCTTCTTTTGTTTATGACCCAAAATATCGTGTTCCTGACAAACGTTTTGACAGACTTCGTCCCTGCACCAAAAGAGAGGCGTATCTTGCTGATATAACCTATGGAACAAACAATGAATTTGGCTTTGATTATCTAAGAGATAACATGAGATACAGCCTTGATGAACTATGCCAGAGAGAACTGAATTATGCAATAGTTGATGAAGTTGACAGCATTCTCATAGATGAAGCAAGAACTCCGCTTATTATTTCAGGTCCTTCAGAGGAATCAACTGATATTTATTATGCTGTAAACAGAATCATTAAGTATTTAAAACCTGATGAAGACTTTAAACTTGATGAAAAGCTTAAAACAGTAGTATTAACTGAGCAGGGTTCTCGTAAGGCAGAAAAACTATTGGGTATAGACAATCTATATGACCCTTCAAATATTGAGATAGTCCACCACATAAATCAGGCAATAAGAGCCCATTACTTCTTTAAGAAAGATGTCGATTATGTTGTAAAGGATGGAAAAGTCATCATTGTTGACGAATTTACAGGAAGACTTCTTCCAGGAAGGCGCTGGTCTGACGGACTTCATCAGGCTATTGAAGCAAAGGAAGGATTAAAAATAGAGGCGGAAAATCAAACACTTGCAACCATAACCTTTCAGAATTACTTTAGAATGTATAAAAAACTTGCTGGAATGACTGGAACAGCAGATACTGAGGCGGCTGAGTTTGCGGAGATTTACAATCTTGAGGTTGTTGTGATTCCTACCCATAAGCCAATGATAAGACAGGATTATCCAGATGCAGTATATAAAACTGAAAAAGCTAAATATGAAGCAGTTGTTAGAGAGATTGAGGAGTGTTATAGAGTTGGAAGACCGGTACTCGTTGGAACGACATCAATCGAAAAGTCTGAACTCTTAAGTAAAATGCTTAAGAAAAAGGGCATTCCTCACTATGTCTTGAATGCTAAGTATCATGATAAAGAAGCTGAGATTGTTGCTCAGGCAGGAAGAATTGGTGCTGTCACAATTGCTACAAACATGGCTGGAAGAGGAACAGACATTCTTCTTGGTGGAAATCCTGAATTCTTAGCAAGGGAAATGCTTGCCGGAAAAGATTACACCGAAGAAGATTACAAAGAGGCTTTAGAAAAGGCAAAAGAAATCTGCAAACAGGAACATGAAAAAGTTGTCTCTCTTGGCGGACTTCACATAATTGGTACAGAAAGGCATGAATCCCGAAGAATTGACAACCAGCTCAGGGGTAGGGCAGGAAGACAGGGTGATCCGGGTTCTTCTCGTTTTTATCTTTCCCTTGAAGATGAATTATTGAGACTTTTCGGTGGAGAGAGACTTCAGAGTCTCATGCGATTTTTGAAAATCGAAGATGACACTCCAATTGAAAATAAAATGGTCTCAAAGGCAATTGAAAATGCTCAAAAAAGAGTTGAAGCTCATAACTTTGATATAAGAAAACATTTGCTTAAGTATGACGATGTGATGAATAGTCAGAGAAAGGAAATCTACGCATTTCGCAGAGAAGTTTTAGAGAGTGATTCTTTAAAAGATAAAGTTTTTGAACTTCTTGAGATAGAAATTGATGAAATGGTTGATTTTTATTTAGCTCAGGAAGATGAAGGTATTGAAAAACTGAGAGATCAAATCAATGCGAGATTTGATGTAGATGTTGATTTGAGCAATAAATCAAAAGATGAAATAAAACAGCACATACTGGAAAAACTCAAAGAAGCCTATGAACAGAAAGAGGCAAAAATTGGAACTCAATTAATGCGAGATGTGGAAAAGATGATTTTTCTGCATGTCATAGATACGAAGTGGAAAGACCATTTATTGGCAATAGACCATATTAAAGAAGGAATTGGACTAAGAGGATATGCCCAGAGAGACCCACTTGTTGAATATAAAAAGGAGGCTTTTGAACTTTTTGAGGAGATGTCAAAAAATATTATTTCCGATATTTTAACGAGACTATTCAAGATTCAAATTAGAGAAGAGTCTCAGGTCAGGATGCCAAAAAGTCATAGAATTCAAAAAAGAAGTGACGGAAGCGACAGACCGGTTGAAAAGCCCAAGAAAATAGGTCGCAATGATCCATGCCCCTGTGGAAGTGGTAAAAAGTATAAAAAATGCTGTGGTAAAAATGTCTGAAATTAAAAAAAGTTGAAGATTTTTTAAAAAATGATAATCCAGTAATTGCAGAAAGTTATATGAGAAGAGCCTTATCTCTCATTAATTTCAACTGGTTTGTCTCTTTCAGAATCAACAATACAGAGGAAACCAAAAGGTTCCCGAAACGGATTAAATAGCTGATGAATTTCGTTCGGTGCTATGTATAGTATATCAAGATATTTTAAAATATGGTTTTTCTTTCCAAGACGTACTTTCCCTTTTCCTTTTAAACATATAACAACATGCGAGTGTTGGTGATACTCAAGAGAGGAGCATCCACCTGGTGCAATTTCAAAGTATCTTACTTCAAATTTTGCATCATCTGTTTTAATAAGAGGGAATCTTTCAATTGAATGCCAGTTGCCTTCTTTCGTTTTGTAGGGAACACTTTTTATGTTTTGCCATCTTTTGTTTCTAAAACGGATAATTTTACTTTTTTTTAATTTAACAGCTCTGTCTATCTCGCAAAAAAAATTTTCTTGTTTTTTCTTTGAATTCATGTTATATAATTATAACTCATCAGAGATTTTTTATTTTACATGCAGCAGGAGGGGGAAAATGAACAAATTATTTAATCTGTTTAACTCGTTGTCACTTGGTAAGAAAGTTTTTGTTTTAGCGATATTATCAATTTTAATCGTCTATTCTGTAGTTGCTCTGGTTATTTACTACCAGACAAAATCAAAGATTGAGACTTACAACATTGAAGCATTAAAAAGAGAAGTTTCTCTTATTAAAGAACAGATTTCATGCTTTGACGAATCTGCTAAAGACTCTGCTGAAAAGTTTATGAAAATATTTCAAAGTATGGTAAAAGGTATTAAACCAGACAACGATGTATGCGACCGATTCACTTCAATGACAGGTGGTTCTGTAGCAACTATATTTGAGAGAAAGGGAGATGACTTTTTAAGAATTGCCACATCTTTGAAAAAAGAAGATGGCACAAGGGCAGTGGGAACTACTCTTGACAGAAACCATCCTGCCTATCAACTTTTACTTAAAGGTGAAACCTATATTGGTAAAGCAACTCTCTTTGGTAAAGATTATGTGACAAAGTATGTTCCTGTAAAAGACAGTTCAGGCAATGTAGTTGGTGTGTATTTCATAGGTTTTGACATAACAAAGACAATGAAACATCTTAAAGATTTTATTCGTTCCATTAAAGTTGGAAAGACTGGTTATATGTATGTCATTGACAGCAAAGGCACTTTGATAGTGCATCCTGCTTTAGAAGGCAAAAACATCATAGATTCAAAAGATGCAAAAGGAAGAGAATTTATAAAAGAGATCGTTACTAAAAAAGAAGGCATAATTGTTTATCCCTGGAAAAATCCAGGAGAAACTTCAGTAAGAGACAAAGTGGTTGCCTATGTTCATTATCCATCATGGGACTGGATAATCGCATCTGGAAGTTATATAGAAGACATTGCCTCAGAAGTGGCGGTAGTAAGAAATGTTATGTGGCTCATGAATATATTGGGTGCCATAGCGGTTTCTTTGCTTATTCTTTTCGTAACGCAGAGAGCCTTGAGACCAATTCCTGATATGGCAAACAAACTTGAAGAAGTGGCAAAAGGCGATTTCAGCCGTGTAGGCTTTGGTAAAGGTTATAGAAACAGAAAAGACGAAATTGGTCTCATTGCAAGGTCTGTTATAAAAGTGGAAGAATTTACTCAAAATCTGGTGAAACAGATAAAAAATTCAACTACAATGGTAAATAGTGTTGTCGAGGCTTTGGAACAAAATGTTGAACATGTCAAAGCAAAGGTTAATGAGCAGACTTCACAGGCACACCAGATAGCAACTGCTGCAGAAGAGATGAGTCAGACGATAACTGACATTGCAAAAAATGCTGCATCTGCATCTGACATTGCCACAGAGAGTATGAATGTAGCGAAGGAAGGACAAACTCTGGCTGAAAACTCAATGAAAACAGTTCAGTCTGCAAATCGTTCAACAGTAGAACTTAAAAAGACAATAGATGCACTAAACAGCAGAGTAGAGGAAATAGGAGACATTGTAACTGTTATCAAAGACATTGCAGACCAGACAAATCTTTTAGCACTTAATGCAGCAATTGAGGCAGCCAGGGCAGGAGAACAAGGTAGAGGGTTTGCAGTTGTAGCAGATGAAGTAAGAAAACTTGCTGAGAGAACAATCAGGGCAACAGATGAAATTGCAGAAAAAATAAATGCAGTTCAGACTGAATCAAGAGAGAGCATTAAGAGCATGGACGCAACTGCCAAAGAGGTAGCTGAAGCACTTAAATCATTGAATGAAGTGAAGAAATCCTTAAACAAGATCGCTGACTATTCTATGAAAGTAAAAGACCAGATAACACAGATTGCAACTGCAACTGAGGAGCAGTCCTCAGCAAGTGATGAAGTAGCTCGTGCTGCAGAGCGTTCAAGTGCTCTTGCACAGGAAGTTAAAAATACTACAGAAGTAGTTATACAAGAGGTTGAAAACTTAAATGATGTGATAAAGAAACTTACTGATGCAATTAAGGGCGTAAAAGTTTAGTGAAAGTAGCAAAACTTTACAGATTTGGCGATATAAAAATTGAAGAAATTCCCTTACCAGAGCCTTCACCCAAAGAAGCTCTGGTAAGGGTAAAAGCCTGCGGAATATGCTCTGGTGATGTAATGCCATGGTATATTGAAAAAAAAGCACCTCTTGTTTTAGGTCACGAAATTTCAGGAGAAATTGTAAAAATTGGAGATGAAATTAGAGCAAAAGTTTCTTTAAATGAAGGAGACAGAGTTGCGATTCATCATCACGCACCATGTATGAGTTGTTTTTACTGCAGAAGAGGTGATTTTGTTCAATGTGATACATGGAAAAAATCAAAGATTATTCCAGGAGGACTATCTGAATATATAGTTGTTCCAGAAGTCAATTTAAAAAATGACACTCTAAAGCTTCCAGATTCAGTTTCCTTTGAGCAGGGAGCGCTTGTTGAACCAGTTGCGTGTGTTGTTAAATCTTTAAAAAGAGCAAACATAAAAAAGGGTGATACAGTATTGGTTATTGGACTTGGTGTAATGGGACAAATACATATAATGCTTGCGAAGGATTTTGGTGCTCAGATGATTATTGGTGCAGATATGGTGCCATTCAGGCTGGACAAAGCACTGGAGGCTGGTGCAGATTATGTAGTTGATGTTTCAAGGGAAGATATTTTTGAAAAATTGAGTGATTTGACAGATGGATTAATGGCTCAGGCAGTTATAGTTGGACCTGGAAATGTTGATGTAATTGCAAATTCTACGAAACTTGTTTCCCGTGGAGGAACTCTTTTGATATTCACTCCAACACCTCCAGAACAGAGACTTTGTTTTTCAGTAAACGATATTTATTTTAATGATATTACAATTACAACAAGTTACTCCTGCGGACCTGATGATACAAAAGAAGCATTGAGATTTATAGAGAATGGTGTTGTGAATTCGGATTTACTTATTACCCATAGATTTCCATTAGAAAAAGTTAAGGAAGCCTATGAAATTACAGCAATGGCAAAGAATTCTTTAAAATGCATGATACTGTTTGATAACTGAATCGAAAATATTAAATTAGTAGTATATTGCATTGGTATATTTGACTTTTTCACAGAAAATGTATTATTTTAAATAATCTTCAGTTGAGAAAAGGGCAGGTAGCTCAGTCGGTAGAGCAGGGGCCTGAAAAGCCCCGTGTCGGCGGTTCGATTCCGTCCCTGCCCACTTTAAATCAAATGATATTTGACAAAAATTAACCTAAAAGTGTAAATTAATAAAGTTATTTTGGGCCGCTAGCTCAGCAGGCAGAGCACCGCCCTTTTAAGGCGGGTGTCGTTGGTTCGAATCCAACGCGGCTCATAAGTTTGTCCCCATCGTCTAGCCAGGCCTAGGACATCGCCCTTTCAAGGCGGTAACAGGGGTTCAAATCCCCTTGGGGACGTATAAGAGCCGCAGTTAAAACTGCGGCTCTTATTTTATTGGAACAAAGCCAGATTTCTTAGATTTACACACAGGACAGCGATATTCTTCTGGGACTTCTTCAAATGATGTGTTTGGTTTTACGTTATTTTTCTCACAGCCTTTTGAAGGATCATAAATATATCCACAGTGACAACACCTATACTGCATAAATTTTTCTTTTTTGTCTTCATTCATTTTAATCTCCTTTAAGATACTTTCTGCATAGTTCCTTTCTGCCCACATTTTGGACATTTCTGAGGTTTGCATTTTCCTTCTTTTGTAGCTCCGCAATTACTGCATTTAAAAATTGCCATTTTTTACCTCCTCTGTTTAGTTTTATTTTATTTTAAATAAAAATATTTATAAATGCAAGCTTTTTAGTTAGTTAGAATGTGCGTTATAATATTTAAATAAATTCTTTAGGAGGTTAATGAATGCATATAGCCATAATTGGTACAGGATATGTCGGACTTGTAACTGGTGCTTGTTTTGCAGAGTTTGGAGTTTTTGTTACCTGTGTAGATAAAGATGAAGATAAGATTGAAAAACTGAAAAAAGGAATAATTCCCTTTTATGAGCCAGGACTTGATGAGATTGTAAAGAGAAACTTGAAGGAAAATAGATTAAAGTTTACCACTCGTATCGATGAAGCAGTGAATGAATCTCTTGTTATATTTATCGCCGTAGGAACACCTCCAAGAGGAGATGGTTCTGCAAATCTTGAGTATGTGGAAGAGGTAGCTAAAGAGATTGCAAAAAATATGAATAGTTACAAGGTCATTGTAACAAAAAGCACAGTGCCTGTTGGAACAGGATTTAAAATAAAAGAAATTATCAAAAAAAATCTTGAAAAACCTGTTAATTTTGATATTGTTTCAAATCCTGAATTTTTAAGAGAAGGCTCTGCTGTTGAAGATTTTATGCGTCCAAACAGGGTAGTAATAGGCGCAGAAAGTGATCAAGCAGTTGCAATAATGAAAGATCTTTATAGACCTTTATATTTAATTGAAACTCCCTTTGTAATTACCAATATAGCGACCGCTGAACTAATAAAATATGCTACCAATAGTTTTCTTGCTACCAAAATTTCATTTATCAATGAAATCTCAGCACTTTGTGAGTTAGTAGGTGCAGATGTTAATACTGTAGCAAAAGCCATGGGACTTGATGGAAGAATTGGGCCAAAATTTCTTCATGCAGGGATAGGTTTTGGCGGTTCCTGTTTACCAAAAGATACAATGGCACTTTTAAAAATTGCTGAAGAAAAAGGAATAAGGCTTCGCATTGTTAAAGCTGCAGTTGAAGTAAATCAATGGCAGAGAGAGAGATTAATTTCAAAAATAATAGAGGCTTTTAATAGTAATATTGAAGGAAAAGTTATTGGAATTCTCGGTTTATCATTTAAACCAAACACTGATGATATAAGAGAAGCTCCAGCATTATCTATAATTCAAAGTTTACTTAATAAAAAAGCAATGATTAAGGTTTATGATCCACAGGCTATGGAGAATACTAAGAAAGTTTTTCCAAATATAATCTATTGCTCCGATGCTTACTCAGTAGCAGAGGGAGCTGATGCGTTGGTTGTTGTTACTGAGTGGAACCAATTTAGAAATCTTGATCTGGAAAAAGTTAAAAAAATCATGAGAGGTAGTTTATTTTTTGATTTTAGAAATATCTATGACCCTTTAAAAGTAAGACAATTAGGATTTGAATATTTCAGTGTGGGAAGACCTTGAACAAAATTTTTCCATAATTGCTTGAAAACAAGGATGATTTCTTATGAGATCATATGTTTTGGATGTTTTAAGATATTTCCAGTTATTGTAGCCTTTTTCAATTGCCTGAAGTAGCCATTTACAGGCTTCTTCAGGCATTCCTTTTATAGCAAAAAGTTCTGCCATACTGTTTAATGCATAGATGTTGTTAGGATTAAGTTCAATTGATTTACTAATATCTCTCTCAGCTTCTTCTAATTTACCCATTAGTAGATATGTGAATCCTCTGTTGTTGTATGGCATTCCATTGTTTGGTTTTAACTCAATAGCCTTATTATAATCTGCAATTGCTAACTCGTATAGACCCAAAACTGAATAAACAATTCCACGATTATTATAAGCAAGAAAGTAATCTGGTTTAAGCTCAATAGCCTTTGTGTAATCTGCTATTGCAAGATGATAAAGTTTTTTTCGGTAATATGCATTTCCTCTTTCTTTATAAGCCTGATAGTTATCAGGCTCTTTTTTTATAATTTTTGTATACTTTGCAATTGCAATATCGTGCTTTTTTCTTTTTATAAATTTTAAATTTTTATTTGCCTGTGGCATATTTAAATTTTATTTTGTTTTGTTGTTTTATTTCAACACTTATATCAACCAATCCATACAGTTTTATTAAAATCAAACATTCCCTCGACAAAATGATTTGTGGTGCCTCTGAATCCAACTTTGAGTCTATCTTCAAGGTTATAATACTTAAGGCATGTTCCGCATGTAAATATCTCTGTTCCCATTTCTTCAATCTTTTTTAGAAGCTGAATAAACTCTTCATCTACAGTAGAAAGCTTAACAGCTGTATTCATTAAAAAAATCATCTGGGGAAGTTGCTTTGTTGCTATCATTGTTTCAAAGTAGGCTTTCATAAGAATTCTACCAAGTTTCTCATCTTTACCAATTACATCTGATGTAATGATAACAAGTAAATCTTTTTTAGCAGGTTTTTCTTTATGCGAAGTAATCTGACATGTATACCCTTTAACTATTTTAACTTTCCAGTAATCTTCCTCTTTTTCAACTTCATAATAATAACCAAATCGAGTAGCATATTTCTTTAAATTTTCCATAGAACCTTCATTATCAACAACTATTGTTACCACTCCCTCTTGCATTTTTGATAATGCCTCTTCCGCAAGGATAATTGGCTTAGGACATGCTAATCCTCTCGCATCTATCTCCATAACTCCCTCCGATTTTTTATTTATTTTACTCAATTTTATGGGAAGTTATAAATATGTTAGGATAAAATAATGGAAAGATTAATTCTGGCAATTACAGGAGCTTCAGGCATAATTTATGGAATAAGACTTCTTGATGAACTTTCTAAAAATTTTGAAGTTTCTGTAATTTTATCTAAAAATGCAATTCAGGTGATTAAGCATGAAATAGGGATAGAAAGCCTACATGAGTTTAAACAGAGATTTAATAAACCAAATATAAAGATTTATTCTGAAAATGATATTGATGCTTCAGTAGCAAGCGGCTCTTATAAAACCAGAGGGATGTTCATTGTTCCCTGTTCAATGAAGACTCTATCTTCAATTGCCAGTGGTTATGCCGATAATTTAATTACAAGAGCTGCTGATGTGACGATTAAGGAAGGAAGAAAACTCATTATTTCTCCAAGAGAAATGCCTCTTAGTTCAATTCATCTTGAAAATATGCTAAAACTTGCTAAAATTGGAGTCATCATAGCACCACCAGTGCCTGCTTTTTATCACAAACCCAATACAATTGATGATATTGTTAATTTTATAGTTGGTAAGCTTCTTGATAGCATGGGGATAGAAAATCAACTTTACAGGAGATGGAATGGACAGTAAAATTGGAGTATTACTGCTTAACATGGGAGGACCTGACAGTCTCTCAGCAATTAAACCCTTTCTTTATAATCTTTTTAGCGATCCTTACATAGTAAACTTTGGATTTATGCAAAAACCTCTTGCATGGCTTATTTCTAATTTAAGGTCAGGTAAGATTAAAAAAGCATATGAAAAAATTGGTGGTAAATCTCCTTTAAAGGAAATTACAGAGGCACAGGCAAGAGCTCTTGAAGAAGCATTGGGGGATAATTTTAAAGTTTTAGTTGGGATGCGATACTGGCACCCTTTTATTGAGGAAGCTCTACAAGATTTTTTAAAATTAAAAATAAAAAAAGTTGTTGCTATTTCGCTTTATCCTCAATTTTGTAGGGCTACTACTCTTTCAGTATGTGAGAAATTTAAAGAATTGGCAGATGGATACTTTGACTTTAAAATTATAAAATCATGGTGCGACTATCCTCTATTTATTGAAGCATGGGTTGAGAACATTGAAAGATCATTAAAAAAACTTGGAAATGACTGTTTTTTACTTTTCAGTGCCCATGGAATTCCTATTTCACTTCATAAAAAGGGTGATCCCTATATCTCTGAAGTAGAGAGAACCGTAAAAGCTATTACCAATAGGATGAACCTAAAGCAATTTAAAATATGTTATCAAAGTAGAACTGGACCTGTTAAGTGGGTAGAACCCTCAACTGACGAAGTTATAAAAGATCTAAGCAAAGAGGGAATTAAAAAAATTTTAATCATACCTGTGAGCTTTGTATCTGATCATATAGAGACTCTTTATGAGATTGACTTTGTTTACAAAAAAATGGCAGAGGAATCAGGGGTAAAACTTTACAGGGTTGACTCCTTAAACACCTCATCAAAGTTTATTGAAGCTCTCAAAAATCTTGTATTAGAATCTTTAGAAGGAGGAAGTTAAAAATGCTTTATGGTGAAAAAGCTATAGAAGAGGCAAAACTTGAAGCATGGGACAATCCATATCCTGATAGAGATTACAGAATTGAGATCAGCTTTCCTGAGTTTACATGTTTATGCCCAAGATCTGGATATCCTGATTTTGCAACAATTAAGATAAGCTACATTCCTGATAAAAAAATTGTTGAGCTTAAATCATTAAAACTTTACCTTAATTCTTACAGAGATAAATACATTTCTCACGAAGCGGTAACGAATAAAATATATGATGATCTTCACAATCTTCTTAAACCAAGATTTCTTGAAGTGATTGGAGACTTTAATCCAAGAGGAAATGTAAAAACCATTATAAAAGTGTCCTCATAGAACAATCATTGTGTTATAATATTTTTAGCGCCCATAGCTCAGTAGGATAGAGCGGCGGACTACGAATCCGTAGGTCGGGGGTTCAAATCCTCCTGGGCGCATTGATAAGATTAAAAGAGTTAAACCTGTGAAAATAGGAATAATTGGCGGTAGTGGACTTAGTGAATCAGATATAAAAAAAGAGGTTATCACTATAAACACTCCCTATGGTGAGCCTTCATGTCCCTATGAAATAGAAGAATTTGATGATATAAAAGTTTTATTTCTCAGAAGACACGGACAGAAACACAGCATTCCTCCTCATAGAGTAAATTACAGAGCTAATATCTGGGGATTTAAAACTGTCGGAATAGAGAGGATTTTTGCAGTTTTTGCTACAGGTTCTTTAGATGAATATTTTCCTCCGGGGAGCATAGTTATACCAGATCAGATAATAGATTTCACCCAAGGAATGAGAGCCAATACTTTTTATGAAGAGGGAAAGGTTGTTCATATAGATTTCACAGAACCATTCTGCTCTGAAATGAGACACTATCTACTGGATACAGCCAGAAAATTAGGAATTGATGTAATACCTAGTGCAACATATGTTTGTGTAAATGGTCCCAGACTCGAGACAGCCGCTGAGATAAAATTTTTTAGAAATATTGGAGCTGACATCATTGGCATGACAGCTATGCCCGAAGCTTCTCTGGCAAGAGAAGCTGAAATATGTTATGCAGCAGTTGCTGTTGTTGCAAACTATGCAGCTGGAATATCAAAATTTCCTCTTACAGTTAAAGAGGTTATTGAAACAATGCAGGATACAATTGAGACAGTAGGCTTACTCATAAGAGAGACGATAAAGAGATTACCACAAGAAAGGGGTTGTCTCTGTAAAAATGCTCTTAAGAAAGCTTCTTTTTAGTTTTTTAATTTTGCTTTTTTTTATTAATTCAACATCAGCATATGAAGTTGCCGATTTGGTAGTTGTTATTAAATCAAAGAGAGTCATGTTTCTAATGAATGAAGGTAAAATAATCAAAGCCTATAGAATTGCTCTTGGAAAAAATCCTGTAGGAAAAAAAACAGTTCAGGGAGATGGAAAAACTCCTGAGGGAAGATACTACATAGTTGGCAGAAATCCAAACAGTAGTTTTTATAAAGCACTTAAAATATCTTATCCAAACGAACAGGATGTTGAGTATGCTACAAAAATTGGTTTAAAGCCAGGTAGTGGGATAATGATACATGGCCTTTCAAAAAGGGTGGAGTATCTTGGAAAATATCATGTAATTGATGATTGGACAGAAGGCTGCATTGCTGTAACCAATGAGGAAATGGATGAGATATGGAACTTAGTGCCTGATGGTACTCCAGTGGAGATTCTTCCATGATTAAAATCGATTTAAACGAAGAATTCCTCAGAGCTTTAAACTTAGCTGAAAATACAAATAAAAATTTATTTATAACAGGTAAAGCAGGCACAGGCAAGTCAACATTTTTAAACTATTTTAGAGAAAAAACGAAAAAAGATATTGTAGTTCTTGCACCAACAGGTGTAGCTGCAGTAAATACTAAAGGACAGACAATTCATTCATTTTTTAACTTTAAACCTGATATAACTATAAATAAAATAAGAGAGATAAAACCTAGAAATCCAGCACTTTATAAGAAACTTGACTGCATCATCATTGATGAAATCTCAATGGTAAGAGCTGATCTTCTTGACTGCGTTGATGCTTTTTTAAAAATTCATGGTCCAAAGAAGAAAAAACCCTTTGGTGGTATTCAGGCGATCTTTATAGGTGATCTATATCAACTGCCCCCTGTTGTTACATCAAAAGAAAAAAACATTTTTAGAGATTTTTATAATACACCTTACTTTTTTAGTTCTAATGTTTTTAATGAGATGGAATTTGAATTTATTGAGTTTGAGAAGGTTTACAGACAGTCTGATATTGAATTTCTTGAAATTCTCAACTCAATTAGAAATAACACTGTAAATGACGAAATTATTGAGAAATTAAATAAGAGAGTAAATCCTTATTTTGAGCAAAATGATGAAGATTTTTGTATTTATCTTACAACAACAAATAAAATGGCTGAGAAAATAAATTTTGAAAGACTCTCAAAGATAAAACATAAAGAATTCAAATACTACGGGTTTATTAATGGAGAATTTACTGAACAGGAACTTCCTACATCTCAAGAGCTTGTTCTTAAAGTTGATGCTCAGGTAATGCTTCTTAATAATGATTCAAAAGGAAGATGGATAAATGGTGATATAGGGAGAATAGTCAAGATAGAAACAAGAAAAACAGAGCCAGATATAATACATGTGGAACTTCAGAATGGAGAAGTTGTTGAGGTTACACCATTTACATGGGAGATGTATGAGTTTTATTATGACAAAGACAGGAAGAAGATTTTAACTCAGACAATTGGAGATTTTACTCAATATCCTTTAAAGCTTGCATGGGCTATTACAATTCATAAAAGTCAGGGTTTAACTTTTGATAAATTAATTCTTGACATAGGAAGAGGAACTTTTTCACATGGTCAATTATACGTGGCATTGTCAAGATGTCGAACTCTACAGGGATTAATATTAAAAAAACCTCTTTCAAAGAAACATATACTACTTGATAAAAGAGTTGTTGGATTTCTCACAAAATTTCAATACAGGCATTCAGAAAAAAATCTACCAATTGAGGAAAAAATAAAAATTATAAAAAATGCAATAGAAACCGAGAAAAATCTGGAACTTGTCTACCTGAAATCTACAGATGTAAAATCAAAAAGAGTTGTAAAACCTATCTACATTGGAGAAATTGAGTACGGTAGTCGAACATTTCTTGGATTAAAGGCTTTCTGCATGCTACGAAATGAGGAAAGAAATTTCAATGTCGAAAAAATTATTGAACTGAAGCTCATAGATTAAATTATCTTAAAAGGTCTCTCAGATTTTGAGCATAAGTGCTATTCATAGAAGAAAGTATCGAAACTTCTTTATAAGCTCTTTCTTTGTCATTGATCAGGTAATAAAGAATTCCCCTCAGATAGTGGATATATGCAGAATTTAACCCTGAATTATTTATAACCTTTAATGCACCATTAAAATCTTTTTCAATTATATAGATTCCAACAACTTTTATAACATTTTCTTCAATATTTGATAGCATTTTGAAATATTCCTTTGCTTTTTTGAAGTTTCCAATACGATAATAGAGAACTCCAATTTTTTTTATAATATTATCTTCCTGCTTATTTTTAAGTAAATTTTCATACATTGATAAAGCCATGCTCCAGTTGCCTATTTTTTCATATTTTTCAGCTAAAGCAATATAATCTGTTTCCTGTTTTTTTATCTCTATTTTTTTTGTTTCCAGAGGAAATAAATTTTTAACTTTTGAGTAAATATTTTTTTTATTTTCCATTAGCACCTTTATATCTCTGTCAATCAAAACTTCTTCTGGATTAAAATAAATAGGTTTTCTCTGTAAAAAATCAATCAATAAAAGGGCAATACCCTGTTTTTTATCTATGATAATTGAGTCTTTAACAGGATAAACATGCCCATTATGCACAACAATTAACTGCGACTTAAGAGAAGTAATCCACTTCTTTATTGGCTCAATTTTGCTGACATAAATATCGTCTCTTTGTGTTTCAAGAAGTTTATACCCGTAAAAAGGTTTGTTATTTTCATCGGTAATGAAAACATAGACTGAATCTTCAGCAAATAGGAAAGATGGAATAAATAGCAAAATAATTAAAATTAAACTTCTCATTTAAATATTTTATCACAACAGAGTATATGAAAAGTTTTAAAATTTATTAAATGCATCTTATTACCGAAAAAATAGAGCCTTTAAAAAAAAGAATAAAAATGTTAGAGAAAAAAGGGGAGTTGCCTAAAATAGAGTTGCTACTTAATGAGTTGAAAGAAATTATAATACAGGAAAACATGGAACGAAAACTCTGTGGAATGACTTCAATATGTGTTCAATGTGGTATTGAAGGTAAAAGCTGCTGCGGAAGCAATATAGAGTTTAAATACTCTGATGAACTTCTTTTAATAAATCTTCTTTATGGAGTTGAGATTCCTGAGGAGCCTAAATTTTCTGATATGTGTCTATTTCTTACAGATTCAGGATGTTTACTCTTTGCAAGAGATGCCTTTTGTATAAACTTTATCTGCGACAAAATTAAAGATAAACTCTCACCCGAAAAATTAAAAAAACTCAGAGAATTAGAAGGATTGCATCTTAAACTTCAATTTCAACTTGAACAAAGACTTAAAAGATTTAGTGATGTTTATTATTTATAGAATTACAATAGATTGAGCTTTTTTCGCATTTAATACACTCTACTTGAATAACACTGTGTTTGATCCCCATATTTTCAAGTTCCCTTTCAATCTGTTTTCTTATTGTATCTGCTTCACTTAGAAGTTGATTTTCAACAACTACATGAGCTGAAAAGGCTGGAACACCAAAACCTATTGACCATATATGAATATCATGAATATCAGTAATTCCTTTAATTTTCTTTATTTTTTCTGTTATTTCCTCTATGTCAAATCCTTTAGGAACAAAGTCGAGGAAAATCCATAGAGAATCCTTGATAACTCTTATCCCGCCAACAATAATAATTATTCCCACAAACAAGCTTACTATCGGATCAATTATAAACCATCCTGTAAATTTTATGATTAAACCTGCAACAATTACTCCTGCAGAAGAGATGGTATCTCCAATTACATGAAGCCATGCACTTTTTAAATTCAAATCTTCATGTTTATGACCTAAAATCCAAGCCATAAGTAGATTACCTAAAAAACCAAACACTGCCACAGGAAGCATTATTGCAAAGTCAATTTTTGGTGGATTAATCAGTCTTTGATAACCTTCAAAAAATATTAAACCAGCAATCAAAATAAGACTAAGTCCGTTTATAAATGCTGCAAGAATACCAATTTTATGATATCCATATGTAGCTTTCTTATTTGATGGTTTTCTAACAATAATTGAAGCAATCAGACTAAGAATTAATGCAAAGGAATCGGTAAAAACATGTCCAGCATCACTAAGCAAAGCAAGACTGTTACTTATTAGCCCACCAATTAGTTCAAAAATGAAAATAAAAAAGGTTATTCCTAAGGCAAAAGATAGTTTTTTTGTAGAAGAATGCTGCATTGTTTATTTTATTAAATCCAGAATTTTTTTATGAAGTATCTCACTGGTAGAAACTAAAAGCGTGGTTTTTGTGTCAAAATTAACTGGTAAATTTTCAATAGAATTACCTTCAATATCAGTAACAATTGCACCATATTCCTTTGCAATTAAAATTCCTGCTGAAAAGTCAAAAATTCTAGAAGGAGTTGGAACAATAAATACGCTAAGAGCCCCTGCAGAGAGATAAGCAAGGTCTAAGGCAGTGCTTCCAAAACATCTTACTCTGTTTGCAATTTTAAATACAGGTATAATATTCTTAATGGCTTTATAGGGGCTGGATGCCTCAAAGGCAATAATTATTGGTGATGTAGCATTATTAACCCTAATTCTATCTCCATTAAAAAAAGCCCCATCTTTTCTTATTGCCCAAAATTCATCTCCATTTATGAGATTTATAATATATCCTAATTTAAGGTTATTTAAAGTATTCCCGTCAGCTATTGCAATTGATGTGGAAAAAAAAGGAATACCTGATACTGCGTTTTTACTTCCGTCAATTGGATCAACTATAAGGGTGGGATAACTTGAATCTACTAAATTTTCTCCTTTTTCTTCTGAAATTAAATTAACTTTTATATTTTCTTTTTCAAATGCTTCAATTATTCTGTCTTCAACTAATTTATCAATAGGAAATGTAGTATCTCCTGAGGCTCCTCTGCCTAATGAAGTTCTGTTGAACTGTGGCTTAACCAGTGATATTTCTTTAAATATTTTTTGACCAATATTTCTTAAAAAATTTATCTCCATAAACTTTTATTATAACTTAAAACAGTGCTGAAAATACTCATCAATGTGCATTTATATTGTAAAAAGCGAAGTTATAAAAATATTGACACTGTCAAGACAAAAGAGATTATAATATTTCAGAGTTTTCAATGGAAATTCAGTTTCCCCATTATGTTATTTTGAAAGCTTCTGCTGGTTCAGGAAAAACAACTGCTCTCACAGAAAGGTTTGTATATTTTTTGATTTCAAATAAAGTTCCTTATAACTCGCTACGAAATATTCTTGCTATAACCTTTTCAAACAATGCTGCATTTGAGATGAAATCAAGAATAATGCAGTGGCTTAAAAATATATACTTTCAAGAAGAATCTTCTATTTCCAGATTTTCTGAATTAACAGGTCTTTCTAATGAAGAGCTCTCATTTAGAGCTGGAGAGGTTCTTGATGAAATACTTAATCATTACTCAGACTTTCAGGTTAAAACAATTGATAGCTTTATGACTTCAATTTTTAAGGCTTCTGCTCTTGATTTTGATTACAATCCGGAGTTTGAGATTTTAATGAACAACGAATCTCTTTTTAGGCTTAGTTATGATCTATTTTTGAAAGATGTGGAGGAAAACTCTATAAAAACTGAGTTTTTCAATGAAATTATAGAAATAATAAATTCAAATAGCAATACCTATGTCTGGAATCCTTCAGAAAGAATTTTTAATGAAGTAAAGGGATTACATCTAAAAATTAATAACACTGATAAAGAGTTTGTATTTAAAAAAGAATACAGAGAGATATTAAAAAATATTGAAGTAAAACTTGAAGAAACAATGGAGAATATTAAGAAATATATAAAATTTTCTGGACTTGAGATAAATCGCTCAACAAAAATTCTTGATGAATTTGACAGGATAATTGAGAGCAGGAATTTTAAGGTTCTTCTAACAAAAGGTATTAAAAGGATTCCTGTAAATAAACCTAAGGATCAAAGTTTATCTCAAAAATATGAAAATATTTTGATATTGTGGAATAGATTTGTTGATGTATTAAAAGACTATGCTCTTTATTATGCACTAACTTTTTATTTACCATATCTTGAGGTTTATCAGAGTTTTAAAACCCTGTTAAATAAAATAAAACAAAAAGAATGTAAAATTTTTATTGAAGACATCAACAAAATTCTCTCTGAATATCTTAATAACTCAATTGTACCGGACATATACTTCAGATTAGGGGAAAAGATTCATCATTTTTTCATAGATGAATATCAGGATACATCTCCACTGCAGTGGAATAATTTGAAGTTTTTAATTGAAAACGCCCTTGCTGAAAGTGGAAGTCTTTTTGTTGTTGGAGATACAAAACAGGCAATTTATACTTTCCGCGGAGCTGATTACAGAATAATGAAAAGTTTGGAGGAAATGGAAATATTTCCCTCAGCTGCAAAAGTTGTTAAAACTCTTGATAAAAATTACAGAAGTAGAAAAAAGATTATTGATTTCGTGACAGAAATCTTTATGAATAAAGTCCTGAAACATTCAGCATATGCTGAAGCTGGTAAGTTCGCTGGATTTAATGAATGTCAGCAGATTACAAAAGAAAGTAATATGGAAGGCTATGTGGAAGTGAAAAATTTTGTTGAAGATGAAGAAACAGAGATAAAACAATATATTGCAGAATGTATTAGAGATATTACTCAGAGAGGTTACCAGTTGAGAGATATAAGCATACTTGCCTTCAAAAATGAACATGTGATAACCATTTCTCAATGGTTAAATGAACTGAATATGCCTTTCATATCTTATAGTAGTCTTGATGTGCGAAAGAGAAAGGTTACTTCAGAAATTTTAAGTCTTTTACGTTTTCTTGACTCTCCAATAGATGACTTTTCTTTTTCTGTTTTTTTATTAGGCGACATATTCAAAAGAATAATTAAAAGAGACGGAGAGAAGTTCTCTGCTGAGGAATTTCTTATTAAATACAGGGATGAAACAACACTTTATAAACATTTTGAAAGAGATTTTCCTCAATTATGGGAAAAATACTTTAGACAACTTTTTAAACTTTCAGGATATCTACCGATCTATGATTTAGTTTCGGTGGCACTGGATAATTTTAAGGTATTTGAAACAATGCCTGAGGAGGAAGCAACATTTATTAAATTACTTGATCTTGTAAAACAGTTTGAAGAAAATGGCTATAACAGTATTAAGGATTTAATAGATTTTTTTGAAACTCCTACTGATGATACTATATGGAATATAACAACTCCGACTGAGATAAATGCCATACAGGTTATGACTATTCATAAAGCGAAAGGATTGGGTTTTCCAATTGTTTTTGTTTATCTGGAAAATAATAACAAACCAAAAAATAGATACGTTCTTCATGAAGATGATAGGGGAGTAAATGTTTTAAAAATTACAAACCAAATAGCTGAAAAAAATGAATTGTTGTTAAAAATAAAAGATGAAGAAAAAAAATCAGAAATTATAGATCTATTAAATACTCTCTATGTGGCATTTACAAGAGCAGAAGATGAATTATATGTTTTGTGCAGGACCGACAAAGAAGATAAACTTCCCTTTGATATTCTCTCTGAATACTATGGTAGTGAAATAGGAACTAAGTCTTATAAAGATAAGCCTTTATCATTATTAGAGCATTCAGAGTTAACAGCCTCTCACTATCCATTATTACTGGATTTTGCAATTTCTGATGAGATAATCCATTTCAATGAAAAAAAGAGAGGAGACTTCATACATATGCTTCTTGCACAGATTGAGTATTTAGAAGAAAACTTCTTAGAAAATATAGATGCACTTATAGATATTTTAAACAAACATCTCCATACTAATTTTTTACCATCAGAGATAAAACCTCTGATAATTGATATGATAGATCATCCAGAGATTGGAAAATTTTTTAAACAGAGGTATGAAAAAATCTTTAATGAGATGGAAGTCATAGACAAAGAAGGCATTATCCATAGAATAGACAGAGTTGTTATTGATAAAGACTCTGTTACTGTAATTGAATACAAAACAGGCTCTCAACAGCAAGAGCATCTGTCGCAAATAAAACTTTACATGAATTTAATATCTGATATCTTTAAGGATAAAAGAGTGGAAGGATACCTTTATTATCTTGATTTAAGAGAGGTGAAACGAGTTGATTGATGAGTTGAATTTTCTAAAAAAGGAACAAATTATTGAAATTAAAAGTTCCGATGACATAATTAAAAAAGTTATGAATATTTTTTTAAATGAAGGATATGATTTTTCTGAAACTTTTATAGTTTTTCCAGGGAAAAGACCTTCATACTATTTAAAAAAAATCCTTGCACAAAAAATAAAACAGTCTTATATTCCACCAAAAATTTTTTCAATTGATGAGTTTATAGATTTTATTTTCAGAAAAATAAGCACAGCCTCTCAAATTGAACCATTTGAAGCTGTTGGTATTATTTATGAGATCTGTTTAAAACACAATTTATTAACAGAGTTTTTTAAAAAGTTTGACAACTTCATCTCCTACGGTTTCAAACTGTTTAATCTTTTAGAAGAACTTTACATTGAAGATGTTTCTGTAAATAAACTTAAAGAAGTAGAGACTCTTATCAATGTTCCTGTAAAATCTCAGGAAAAATTAAGATTTCTATCAATTGTCTATGAAGAGCTTTATAGAGAATTGAGTCAGAAAAATCTTTCTACCAGGTCATTAAGATATAGAAAAGTTGCAGAGTGTAAAAATTTGCCAGATTTTAAGTTTAAGGAATTGATTTTTGCAGGTTTTTTTGCTTTTACAGTTTCTGAAAAGAGAATTTTAGAGAAACTATCTAATTTTGAAAATTTTTATTTTGTTTTTCAAAAAGCACCAGAGTTCGATGAAAAAATTTTAAATAAAATAAATGTCTACAGTTGTCCTGATACCCATGCTGAGATAAAAATTGCAGGAAAAATTATAGAGAGTTCAACGATAGATGAAAAGACAGTTGTAGTTTTGCCGAAATCCGACAATCTCTTCCCTCTTTTAAGGCAGGGTATTCCATTTTTGAGAGAAGAAGATTATAACATCTCAATGGGTTATCCTTTAAACAGAACTCCAATTTATGGTTTTTTCAACAATTTATTTGAAGTTTTAAACTCAATTGAAGACAACCAACTCTATACACCTTCATATTTAAAATTTATTCTTCATCCTTATACAAAAAATGTAATTATTAAAAAAAGCGCTGAAATAAGCAGGATAATCTTCCATGAAATTGAAAATTTATTAATTTCTAAAGAGCTTTCCTTTGTTGAACTTGAATGGATAGAAAAGGAAGCATCAGTAATATTAGCCCAAAAATTGGAAAGTTTTAATCTCTCAGCTTACGAGATAAAAAAGCATTTTGAGACTATTCACAACAACACGATAAAAAAGTTTACCACAATTAAAAATATTGAAGAATTCATAAAAAGCTGTAGGGATGTGCTTGTCTTTATTTATGAAAATACAACAGCCAGATTTCATCCTTTTTTCTATCCCTATGTGGAAGCCTTTATTGCCCAATTTGATAAACTTCAGAATTCTGTGATAAAAAACTTTAAATTTGAGCATTTAGAGTCTTACTTTAACTTTTTTAAGAATCTTATAGCCCATGAAAATGTTCCCTTTCCTGGTACACCTTTAAAAGGATTACAGATACTTGGATTTCTTGAAACAAGAAATTTAAAATTTAAAAAAGTTATATTTCTTGATTTAAATGAAGGAGTTTTTCCTCCCCTTTCAGAAGATTATCTTATGCCTTATAAAATAAGAAAAATTCTTGGTCTATCTACTTATCAAGACAGAGAAAAACTTATATATTATTACTTTTCTCTTTTAGTTGATGGTGCTGAAGAGGTACATCTTTGCTACATAAAGAATGATAGATTTGAAAGATCAAGATTTATTGAAAAACTTATATGGGAAGCAGAAAAGAGAAAAGCTCAAAAAATGGAAATACCAATAAAATCGCTCTCATGGTCAGTAAATCTTTCATCAAAACTGCCAGCTGAAGTTGTTAAAACAGAACAAATAATGTCAGTCATAAATAATCTCTGCTTTTCACCTTCTGCAATTGATGATTATCTTCAATGCGGGCTGAGATTTTATTACTCCCATGTGCTTAAACTGGAAAGAAAAAGAGAGATTTCTGCAGATATTGAACGCTCTGATATTGGAACTATTGTTCATGAAGCACTCAGGGAATATTTTAAGTTGAGGAAAAACAAGAAACTCACTCCTCATGATTTTGGAAATGAGATAGAGAAGATTGTTCAAGATATCTTTTTTAGAAGATATGGAAGCAAAATAAGGGGCAAAGTGTATTTAATAAAAATTCAGATAATTCAAAGACTTTTGCAGTTGATCGAGTATTACAGAAAATTGAGCATAGAGCATCGTTTAAAAGTTCTTGAAGTGGAAGAACTTATAGAAGAAAATCTTTTTAACTCTATTTTCAAATATAGAATAGACTTAGTTGAAAGTATAGACGAATCTATCACAATTGTAGACTATAAGATATCAGGGTCTGAGCAACAGTACAGAATAAGATTTGATAAACTTGATCTATCAAATAGACAGAGCTGGTCTGCATGCATAGGTAGTCTTCAGATTCCTCTATATATGCTACTTTATGCTAAAAAACATAGGCTAAATATTTTTAATCTTAAAGGTTGTTATCTCTTACTTGGTAAAGCATTAATCAATGATGATGAAATAAGATTTGATCCTTTCCCTGAAGTCAACAAAGAAGAATACATAACAGCTGTATCAACTGTATTAGAAACACTTCTCAGTGAGATAAAAAATAAAGATATACCCTTTTACCCCACCTCTGACTTTAAAACAAAGTGTAAGCTCTGCGATTATCAATTAATCTGTGGTACCTTTACAACTCCTTCAAAAACCTCCTCTGCAGGACCTGTCATATAGACATGTCCATCTTCTGCCCATTCTATCAGTAAATCACCACCAAGAAGGTGAACAGTAACTTTTCTCTCTGTTAATTCCTTTACCATTGCAGCTACTGCAGTTGCACAGGCTCCTGTTCCACAGGCAAGAGTTTCTCCAGCTCCTCTTTCCCACACACGCATTACTATCTCATGAGGATTCTTTACAAAAGCAAATTCCACATTTGTTCTTTTAGGAAAAATCGGATGATTTTCAATGAGGGGACCGTATTTTGAAACAGCAAAGTTTTTTGGATCCTCTTCAAGAAATATTACTGCATGCGGATTCCCCATACTGACACAATTAAGTTTAGCATGCCAACCTGCGACCTCAAGTAAGAGGTCAAATGCTTTTTGTCCTTCCGCATCTACAGGAATCTTTTGAGGGCTGAATTCAGGTTTTCCCATATCAACCTGAACAAGCGGTCCTACTTTTTTAGGCTTTATAATGCCTGCAAGTGTTTCCACTTCAAGAATTTCTTTATCGGATAATCCTCTATCCCATATATATTTTGCAAAACATCTTATTCCATTTCCACACATTTCTACTTCTGAGCCATCGGCATTAAAAATTCTCATTTTGAAATCCGCAATCTGAGAAGGGTAAAGGAGTAAAAGCTGGTCGGCTCCAATCCCAAAGCGTCTATCACAGTATTTGACTGCAAATTTTTCAGGTTCTGTTAGTTTTTGATTAAGACAGTCAATTAATATAAAATCATTTCCAAGACCATGCATTTTTACAAAACTAATCTTTTCCATTAGAGCAAATCCTCCGGTATTATTTCATTTCTTATTAAATCTTTATAGGTTTCACGCTTTCTTATCAGACTGAATCTATCTCCTTTTACAAGCACTTCCGCTGCTCTTGGGCGACTGTTGTAGTTTGATGACATACTGAATCCATAAGCTCCAGCACTCATTACAGCAAGATATTCTCCAGCTGATACTTTTTCAATTTCTCTGTCCTTTGCTAGAAAGTCTCCTGACTCACATATAGGACCAACTATATCTGCTGTAATCTTTTTTCTTTTTCCATGAGTTACGGGCATGATTTCATGATAAGAGCCATATAAAGTAGGTCTTATAAGATCATTCATACCTGCATCTACAACTATAAAATTTTTTATATCTGTTTCTTTTATATACAAAACCTTTGTAACAAGAATTCCGGCATTGCCAACAATTGATCTTCCCGGTTCCACTATTAATTTACCTTTCTGATTTTTAATGAGAGGGATTAAAGCATTCGCAAGCTCTTTTGGATGAGGAGGCTCTTCATCTTTATAAGTAATTCCAAGACCTCCACCAATGTCAATATACTCTATATCAACATCTGCCTGAACAAGTCTTTCGTAAAGTTCAAGAAGTTTTTTTAATGCTTCAACATAAGCATTAATCTCTGTAATTTGAGAGCCAATGTGTTTATGAATCCCGATTACTTTTACATTTTCAAGAGATTTTGCCAATTTGTAATATTCAAGTGCTTTACCTATAGGAATACCAAATTTACTTGTTTTCAAGCCTGTTGCAATATACTTATGAGTCTTTGGATCAATATCAGGATTCACTCTTAAGGCAACTCTTGCCTGTTTTTTTAGTTTTTTAGCTATTTCATTTATTTTGTAAAGTTCTGCCTCAGATTCTACATTGAACATAAGAATATTATTTTTTAAAGCATACTCTATTTCTTCCTCACTTTTCCCAACTCCTGCAAATACTATTCTGAAAGGCTTTATTCCAGCCTTTAATGCTCTGAAAAGCTCACCTCCTGACACAATGTCTGCACCAATTCCGAGTTGAGCAAAAAGGCTTAAAATGGCAAGATTAGAGTTTGCCTTAACAGCATAACAAATAATGTGTGGAACTTCGCAGAAGGCTTCTTCATATGCCCTTATGTGTCTTATTAAGGTCCCATAGCTATAAATATAAAGAGGAGTTCCAAATTCTTTTATTAATTCTTTTACAGGTACATCCTCTGCATAGAGGTCGCCATTTTTGTAACTAAAAAAATGCACATTGTCCTCCTTTTGAATTTTTATGAAATATAATATTATACTAATTTTTTAAATGCTATGCACAAGGAGGAGTGAATGGGAAAGAATATTGTTGAGAAAATATTGGAAGCCCATCTTGTATCGGGAAAAATAAAAGAGGGTGAACTTATAGGAGTTAGAGTTGATCAGGTTTATACTCAGGATGCTACAGGAACCATGGCATGGCTTGAGTTTGAAGCAATTGGAATTGATAGAGTAAGAGTACCTCTTGCTGTTTCCTATGTGGATCACAACATGCTTCAGAGTAATTTTATGAATGCCGATGACCACCTTTTTTTGAGAACTGCTGCAGCAAAATTTGGTGCATATTTTTCACGACCCGGTAATGGAATATGTCATCAGGTTCATCTTGAAAGATTTGCAGCACCCGGAAGAATTGCTCTTGGTACAGACAGTCACACACCAACAGGTGGTGGTATGGGAATGATAGCAATAGGAGTTGGAGGGCTTGAGGCAGCCTCTGTGATGGCAGGAATGCCTTTTGAGTTTACCATGCCAAAGGTTGTGAGGATAAATCTTTCAGGAAAACTAAGAAGACCATATGTGACTGCTATGGATGTGATTCTTACACTGCTTAAGATGCTCAGTGTTAAGGGTGGGGTAGGGAAAATATTTGAATACGGTGGTGAAGGTGTAAAAGATCTATCAGTTACAGAAAGAGCAACAATAACAAATATGGGTGCAGAACTTGGCGCAACAACATCTATTTTCCCGAGCGATGAGAATACGTTAAAGTTTCTCAAAGCTCAGGGCAGACAGCATCAATGGATTGAACTTCAGGCAGATGAAGATGCAGAATACTCTGAAATCATTGAGCTTAATCTGTCAGAAATTGAACCAATGATAGCTCAACCACACAGTCCTGACAATGTTGTAGCCGTAAGAGAAATAAAGGGAATGAAGGTTCATCAGGTATGTATTGGCTCTTGCACAAATTCTTCCTATAAAATGATGAAAACTGTAGCCTCAATTTTAAATGGAAGAACAGTTCATGAAGATGTAACCCTATTCGTAAATCCTGGTTCAAAACAGGTCTATCAGATGCTTGCCAGAGAAGGTGATATTGAAAAGATGATTTCTGCTGGTGCAAGAATTCTTGAGTCAGCATGCGGCCCATGTATTGGTATGGGAGGTGCACCTGGTAGTGGTCAGATTTCTGTCCGTTCCTACAATAGAAACTTTAAAGGCCGTTCTGGCACGAAGGATGCTTTTGTCTATCTTGCCTCACCTGTGGTATGTGCTTTAACAGCTATCAAGGGTGAGATAGTTGATCCCTTTGATACAGATATCCCTGTAAATGAAATTACCGAACCTGATAGCTTTTTAATCAATGACAACACCCTTATTCCACCAAAAAAAGATAAAGATGTAAAGATAATCAAAGGACCAAACATAAAAGAAGTGCCTGTGAAGGAACCTCTTGAAGAGAATATTGAAGCTGAAGTTCTTCTTAAACTCAGTGATAATATCACAACAGATGACATTCTTCCAGCAGGTACTCAAGTTCTTCCTTACAGATCAAACATACCTGAGATATCAAAATTTACTTTCAAGAACATTGATGAAACCTTTTATGAGAGGGCAGTGAATGCAAAAACAAAAGGTGGAGGAATTATCGTTGGAGGTGAAAACTACGGTCAGGGCTCTTCCCGTGAGCATGCAGCAATAGCTCCCATGTATCTTGGAATTAAAGCCGTAGTAGCAAAATCTTTTGCAAGAATTCACCGCGCAAATCTAATTAATTTTGGTATTCTCCCTCTTATCTTTGTTAATCCAGAGGACTATGAAAAGGTAAATCAGGGTGATATTTTAAGGCTCAGTGATTTAGTTGAAGGAGTAAAAGGTTCACAGAGATATTTAGTTTTCAATAAATTAAAGAATACTTACTTTGAAGTATATTCAAATTTAAATGAGAAGGAGAGAGAGCTAATTTTACAGGGTGGTCTTCTTCCCTATGTAAGAAAAAAGGTAATCCAGTAAAAATATGTGCTGCCCAGATGGGAAAGCAGCTTTTTTTTAATTAATTTTATTGACTAAAACAGCAATTTGCTGGTAAAGTATTTTATTAAAAAATCTAAAAAGAGAGGAGGGGATTAACTGAATGCCCTCTGTAAATGTCAGGGAAATGGAGTCATTCGAGGCAGCGTTGAAGATGTTCAAGAAACAGTGCGAGAGGGAAGGTATACTTTCCGAAATCAAGAAAAGAGAGCACTATGAAAAACCAAGCGTAAAGAGAAAGAAAAAGATTCTTGCTGCCAAGAAAAAATTAGCAAAAAAAATGAAAATGTTATCAAAGTAGTAAAAATCATGTTATTAATTAAGGAGATTCCTTTAAAGGAATCTCCTTAATTTTATTTCTTAGGAGGAATTATGAAACTAAGAGAACTATATAAAAAAGCTATTCAGATTGGAATTGAAAATGATCCAAGAGGAAAAGATGAAGTTTTAAAAGAACTTGAAAAAAGAAAAAAGGATTATGAATCCCTTTCTGAGAAAAAAAGAGAATTTTTTGATATAGAGTCTCTTGAAAATCCTTATAGTGATTCAAGAATTCTTTTTGGTACAGGTGAGGAAGAAGTTAAAACAATTATTGCTGGTATAGACATGGAAGTAGGAGAGGTGGTTTTAGCTCATACTTTAAGATCAAATGGTACTCCCGTAGATCTAATTCTTGCTCATCATCCTGAAGGCGGAGCTTATGCAAGACTTTTTGCAGTAATGCATATGCAGGCTGATATACTTGGAAGATTTGGCGTTCCAATAAATATTGCTGAAAGTCTTCTTGAAAGACGTATAAAAGAAGTTGAGAGAAAATTAATGCCAGTAAATCACACCCGGGCAGTAGATGCTGCAAGACTTCTCAATATACCTTTTATGTGTCTTCATACTCCAGCAGATAATATGGTTGCTACATATCTACAAAAACTCTTTGATGAAAAAAAGCCTTATAATCTGGAAGATGTAATAGATTTACTTTTGGAAATCCCTGAATACAGAGAAGCGGAAAAAAATAATGCAGGTCCTAAAATTTTAATTGGAAACAAGGAAAGAAAAGCAGGAAAAATCTTTGTTGATATGACAGGAGGAACTGAGGGAGCAAAGGATATTTTCCAGAGTATGGCTTTAAGCGGAATAAACACTATAGTAGCAATGCATTTAAGCGAAGAGCATCGGAAAGAAGCTGAAAAAAATCATATAAATGTAATAATTGCTGGACATATAGCAAGTGATACTCTTGGATTGAATTTACTTCTTGATAAAATAATAGAAGATGAGGATATTAAAATTTTGGAGTGTTCAGGATTTAGGCGTTTTATTAGGCAATAAGCCTAAGTAATGGAATATCAGAAGATTTTAGAAGAAATTAAAAATAGATTGGATATTGTTGATGTTATTTCTGAATATATTGATCTAAAAAAAACAGGCCAGAATTATAAATCCTTATGCCCATTTCATGCCGAAAAAACTCCCTCATTTTTTGTTAACCCATCCAAACAGATTTTTCATTGTTTTGGATGTGGAAAAGGTGGAGATATTGTTACCTTTATAATGGAATATGAAAAAATAAGTTTTATTGAGGCTATTTCAATTCTTGCCAAAAAAGCCGGGATAGAATTTGAACCTTTAAAAAAAAGTATATCAAATTTTTCTAAAGAAAAACTCTATGAGATATACGAGCAAGCAACCTACTATTACATGGAGCAGTTAAAAAATTTTGAAAGAGCAAGACATTATCTTAAAAATAGAGGCATTAATGAAGAAACTATAAAAATATTTAAGCTCGGTTATGCACCTCCGGAGAGAGAATCTTTATATAATTTTCTGAAAAATAAGGGTTTTGATGATAATTTAATTAATTCTTCGGGACTTGTGAGTAATAACTGTGACTTTTTTAGAAATAGAATTATCATTCCCATTCACGATTTGACTGGCAAAGTTATAGGATTTGGTGGAAGACTAATTGATTCAACAGCAGAAATCCCCAAATATATTAATTCACCTGACACGCCGATATTTAAAAAAGGAGAAAACCTTTATGGCTTTTGGCATGCAAAGCAATATATCAGAGAAAAGGGATATGTAATTGTAGTGGAAGGTTACATGGATGTAATATTATGCCATCAATATGGATTTAAAAACACAGTAGCACCGCTGGGAACCGCTCTTACACAGGAACAGTTAGAAAAAACAAAAAGAATTTTAAATAACTTGAAAAAATTTACAAATAAAGTGCTATTAATCTTTGATGGAGATGAAGCAGGAATTACTGCTGCTCAGAGGTCATTATTACCTCTTTTTAATGGAGGATTTACAGTAAAGATAGTTTTATTACCTGAAAAAGAAGATCCCGCCAGTTTCTTACAAAAATATGGAGAAAAGGCATTTAAAACTTATTTATCAAAAGCTTTATCTCCTGTTGATCTAATTATAAAAACTTATCCTCAAAAAAAACTAAATGAAGGAATTCGTAATTTTCTTAATTTATTAAGTCATCTCAAAGATCTTATATATCGGGATGAACTTTTAAAAGAACTTTCAGAAAAAACAGGAGTTAATGAAGTTACTTTAAGAGATGAACTTAAACAAATTGTTTCAGCTAAAACTTCTAAAAAAGAACGGATTAAGATAAAAGAGTATTCCAGTTCCAAGGAAGAGGAAATTCTTCTTCGTATAATTTTATCTTATCCTGAAAAAATCGACTATGTACTGGAAAGAATCAAAATTGAAGATTTTGAAAATCTTTTAATAAAAAACATTTTTTTAAAAATAAAAGAATTATGTGAAGTAAATCAGTTTTCATTAAATGGACTTTTAAATCTTCTCAATGAAGAAGAGAAAACTCTAATTTCTAAATTGATAGTGGATTCTGAAATTGAGGAAGAATTAGTTTTTAAAATATTGAAAGATTGTATTAAAAGTCTTGCACTTAAATCTATTGATAAGAAAATTAAAGAAGTGGCAAAATTAGGTGATGAAAAGGCTCTTGGTGAATTGATTATAATAAGAAAAAACATTATAAAAAACTGTAATGAGTGACGAGAAAAATTTGTTTAATGAGTTTATTGAAAAAGATACTGAAATATCAAGAGTAGATGATTCTTTGAAGCTTTACTTTAAGTGTATTAAGTCTTTTCCAATTCTTACGGAAGAGGAAGAGAAAAATCTTGCCAAAACTATAAACGAGAAAAAGATAGATTTAATAAAAGAATTGCTTCATATTCCTTTTGTCCAGAGGAAAATATACGAATTGAGCAATATTTTTTCCAAAGATCCTGAAAAAGCTAAAGAAATGTTAGATGATGAAGAAACTTTTGAAATAGAACAAATCAAGGAAATATTTATTGACGTTTCAGAAAATATAAAGAAGATTATGAGAAGAAAAAAAGCAACAAAAGATTCTTTGAAAAAAATATTTAATATTCCATTGAGAGATGAATTGACAAATATGTTTGTGGAAGAACTTGATAATTTTAGAAAAGAAATAATGAAAGGAAAAGATTTAATCGCTGTTACAGGAATGTCAAATGATGAATTTCTAAATCATTATACAACTATAAGGAAAATATTTAGCGAATTAACAGAGGCTAAAAATAAAATGATAGAATCAAATTTAAAACTTGTAGTTAGTATTGCAAAAAAATATACAGGCAGAGGATTAAGTCTTGAAGATTTAATTCAGGAAGGAAATATAGGGCTTATGAAAGCAGTTGATAAATTTGAATATAAAAAAGGGTTCAAATTCAGTACATATTCAACATGGTGGATAAGACAATCAATCACCAGAGCTATTGCAGATCATTCAAAAACAATCAGGATTCCCATTCATGTTATTGATAATATATGCAAAATAAATAAACTTTATCGTGAGTGGTATCAAAATTCAGAAAGTGAGCCTGATATAGATGAAGTTTCATCAACTTTAAACATTCCACGTGATAAAATTACTGATCTTTTGTCTATAATCAAAGAACCTTTATCTATAGATATGCCTTTTAGAGATGACGACTCTTTGTTAAGGGAGTTTATAGAAGATATAAATTCTCCAAATCCATATGAGGAAGCTCTGCATGATGATTTAAGATATTTAATTGAGAAACTTTTTTCTATTCTAACTCAAAAAGAAAAAGATATATTAATGAAGAGATATGGAATAAATGAAGAAAAGCCGAAGAGCCTTGAAGAAGTAGGAAAGGAATTTTCCGTATCAAGAGAAAGAGTTAGACAGATTGAATTAAGAGCTATGAAAAAATTGAAAAGACTTTGCAGGCTAAAATGGCTTAAAGAGTTTATCAGAGACAGTTGACTAATCTATCTTTCTAAGGTTATAGTAAATATGTATTTAATAAGGGCCCATAGCTCAGCGGCCAGAGCTACCGGCTCATAACCGGTTGGTCCCAGGTTCGAATCCTGGTGGGCCCATATTTTATGAGGAGATGTAGAAAGTGAGAGAGGTACTTGATACTCTTATAAAGCTTCAGGAAATTGATTCTTCTATTCTATCTTTAAAACAAACACTTGAAATAATTCCTATTGAAATAAAAAATTTTGAAAAAAAAATGGATGAAATTGATAAACAATTTGAGAACGAAAACAAAAAAGTTATAAATTTAGAAAAAAAGAGAAAAGAAAAAGAGTTAGAAATTGAAGATATCAATGAAAAAATAAATAAACTCAAAGAAAAAACTTCACAAGTTAAGACAAATAAAGAGTATCAAGCACTATTGAAAGAAATTGAGACGATTCAAGAAAGCTTAAAGAAAGAAGAGGAAAATCTACTTTTAATTCTTTATGATCTTGATGAAGCCAAAAAAGTTCTTAAGGGAATAAAGGGTGATATTGATAAAAAAAAGAAAGAAATTGAAGATAAGAAAAAAGAACTTGAAAACCAGATTAATATAATAACTCAGCAGATTGATGAATACAAAAAAGAAAGAAGACAGATAATAAGTAAACTCCCTTCAGAATTTTATGAAGAATATATGGAATTAATGAAAAAACATAAAGGATTAGCAGTTGCTCAAGTAAAAAACTCAGTATGTCAGGGATGTTTTCTTCATATTCCTCCACAGCTTTATGTAGAAATAAAGTTAAATCAATCAATTTATCATTGCCCTCAATGTGGGAGATTTCTCTATTATAAGCCTGAGGAAAAATTAGAGCAAACACAGGTTCAGACTAAGTGAAAGCTCAACTTTTCTGCGATGGTGCATCCAGAGGAAATCCAGGCGATGCTGGAATTGGGTGTTTAATTATTTTAAATGATAAAAAAATAGAGATATCAGAATATATTGGCAAAACAACAAATAATGTAGCAGAATACACGGCATTAATAAGAGGGTTGCAGGAAGCTTTAAAACAAAATGTACAGGAAATAGAAATTTTTTCAGACAGTGAACTCCTTGTGCGTCAGCTAAATGGAATTTACAAAGTAAGAAATAATAACTTAATCCCTTTGTATAGAAAAGCTAAAGAATTGTTAGCTAAATTTAAAAAATATCAAATATTTCATGTGTATAGGGAAGAAAACTCTATAGCAGACGAGCTTGCCAAACAAGCATCATGGAAACAAGAAAAATAAGATGCAAAATCTGTAGCAACCTGAAAGAAGGCATAATTCTTAGACATTATAATTTAAAAATTTGCCTTGAATGTTTTCCTTACTTTTTCAAAAAAAGGATTCAAGAGACTATAGAGAAGTTTAAAATGTTTGGACAGGAAGACAATATCTTGATAGCTCTTTCAGGTGGAAAAGACAGCATTAGTATTACAAAAGCATTGAAAGATTTAGGATATAATATAAAAGCTATTCATATAAATGCAGAGTTGGGAGAAGTTTCGAAAAAATCCGTTGAAATTGTAAAAAAATTTTGTGAAAGTGAAAAAATTTATCTAAAAATTATTAACTTAATGGAAGAATTTCAAGTATCACTTGAAAAAATTTCAAAGATATTAAAAAAACCTGTATGTGCCGTATGTGGAATGTTGAGAAGATATGTTTTAAACAAACATGCAGAAGGGCAAATAATTGTGACAGGACACACTCTCAATGATGAAGTTTCTTTTATTCTGAAAAATTTGATTTTTTGGAATGATGAACTTTTAGCAAGAGTGTCACCAGTTCTTGAAGAAAGGGAGGGATTAAGTAGAAAAGTTAAACCTCTCTGTCTTATTACAGAGGAAGAAACCAAAGTTTTTTGTAAAGTTTCGAATATAACCTATGTAGAGGAACAATGCCCCTATAAATCTGAAGTTTATGAAATATTTAAAAGTCTTGTATATGAAATAAATAAAGAATTTCCAGGCTCAGTTGCAGGATTTTACAAGGGCTTTTTAAAAAGAGTAGAAAAATTTTATTCAAGTTCATCTACAAAGATATCGGTTCAGAGATGCACGAACTGCGGTTATCCAACAACAACTCAACTTTGCAGTGTTTGCAGGCTTAAAGAGAAGTTGTTACAATATAAACATGGATGAGGTTTTAAAAGCAGTTAAAGAAAGAAGAAGTATCAGGTCTTTTTTGAAAAAAGACATACCAGAGGATATAGTTAAAAAACTTATTGAGGCTCTGATATGGGCTCCATCTGCAGGAAATCTTCAGGCAAGAAAATTTTATTTTGTTAAAAATAAAGAAATAAAAATGAAACTTGCTCAAGCAGCTCTAAATCAGATGTTTATCGCAGAAGTTCCTCTGGTTATCGTCGGATGTATTGATAAAAACAAGATTTTCCCAAGATACGGAGAAAGAGGAGTCGAACTCTATGCAATACAGGATGTTGCATGCAGTATTACAAATGCCATGCTTGTGGCTCATGAAAATGGACTTGGCAGTTGCTGGGTGGGAGCATTCAGAGAAGAAGAGGTCTCAAAAATTCTTAATTTGCCGAGACATTTAAGACCTGTGGTTATCTTACCTGTTGGATATCCAGCCTATGTACCTTCAGCACCACCAAGAGTTTCAATCCATGAAGCAGTGGAGTTTGTTGAATGAGAGACTATCTAATCGTTGCAATAGAAGTTGCTCAGCAGGCTGGAAAAATAATAAAAGAAAAAATTGGCACAATTACCTTTGAACAAATTACACATAAAAGTATCTCAGACTACGTTACAGAGATAGATATTTATTCAGAAAAAACAATAGTTAATCATATAAAAAAACATTTTCCAGCACATCAGATAATGGCTGAAGAGTCATCAAATGATTATAAAAAAGCAGAGTATCTATGGATAATTGATCCTCTTGATGGAACGACAAATTTTATTCATGGCTTTCCTTTTGTTGCCATATCCATTGCTTTAATGTATAAAGGAGAGATTGTTTTAGGAGTTATTCACGATCCAACAAGAAATGAGACTTTTTATGCTGAACTAGGTAGCGGAGCTTTTTTAAATGGAGAAAGAATTAAAGTTTCAACAACAAACTTACCAGAGCTAAGTCTTATTGCTACAGGCTTTCCTTTCAGAAACAAACAGTACATTCCGAATTACATAAAAATATTTCGAGAACTCCTTTACTCAGTAAGTGACCTTCGCAGAGCTGGTGCAGCAGCAATTGACCTTGCTTATGTAGCCTGTGGAAGAGTGGATGGATTTTTTGAGTTTGCTCTAAGTCCATGGGACATTGCAGCAGGCGTGAGTTTAATAAAAGAAGCAGGTGGTGTAGTATCAGATTTTGAAGGTGATGATGGATATTTAAAGACAGGCCACATCATTGCTGGCAATCCTGTAATCCATTCTTTCTTAGTAAACAAGATTAATGAAGTTTTAAAAAACTGACCCTGAGATGAATAAATTTTTATACTCTTTCGCTCTTTCTTCTATTGAAGGGGCAGTCCATATATCACTTACTACTGCCACAATGTCTGCACCAAGACAAACTAATTCCTTAGCTCTTTCCACATTCAATCCTCCTATTACGCAAACAGGAATGGATAGCACTTTTTTGGCTTGTTGAATTATTGATTTATCAACTATTTTAGCCTCGGGCTTGGTTGGAGAAGGGTAAAAACTTCCGAAGGCTACATAAGAAGCACCCAGGCTTTCCATAATTTTAGCTCTTTCAATATCACCGTAGCAGGAAACTCCGATTATTTTATTTTTTAGCTTTTTCTTTACTTCGGTAATATCAGCATCTTCTTTGCCAATATGAACTCCGTGAGCATTTATTTTCAAAGCTAAATCAACTCTGTCATTTACAATAAAATAAGCGTTATATTTTTCACAGAGTTCCTTTAATAAAAATCCATTAAGAATTAAAAAGTCATCTGAATTAGTTTTATCCCTGAGTTGAACAATTTTAGCACCGCCTTTTAAAGCTTTTTCAACCATTTCAACAATTTTATCGTATGTAGTCAGTTTTTCATCTGTTATTACATAAAGTCCTTTCAATTTTGGCATATTCATTTTATTTCTCTTAAAACTCTTATAATTTCTTTTACTCTTTCAGGAAGTTCTATCTCTGGCTTAGATTCTTTTAATTTTAACCACTTCCAAAGTCCGATTGGACAAACAGTAGCAAAGCTTATTTTGAAGTTTTTACATACCTGAGGACGACTCTCATAAATTGCGCAGTATGCTTCTTTCCATTGATTTCCGTCTATTGAAATATCAATTAAATAAGGACATTTTTGATTTTCAGGCTTTTTTACTCCTTCTGGTAGAGGAATAGCCCAGCGATAACAGCATTCTGCGCATCTTAGACATACAAAATTTTTATTGGCTGTATCAAGTATTTCATTTAGTAATGTACTGTTTAAACTCATAATTTTAAAACATTTTAACATTAAAAAAATTTTTTATACAAATTCTTTTGATTTTTAAAATTCTCATATAAATTTGGATATCTCAACTCGTTTTGATAAAAAGTGGAAGTTGTACTCGAAGAGACATGCCTTTCCATTGATGTTCACTTAAAGATAGAAATTCTGAAAAGTACATTTCGGATTAAAAGGGCTGGTGCTCATTTTTTAACAGTTCATGTCGAAACCTGTGCACATTTACACAGAAAAGTATGTCAGATAAAAAAACAAATCATTAAAGTTTGAGTTTCTCTAAATCCTGTGACTTCTTTAGTTTCAGTAGAAGAAATAACTCAAGATGTTGATCTTTTATTGATAATGTCAGTTTATCCAGACTTTGGAGGACAAAGTTTTATCCCTTCTGCAATAGATAAAATAAAAAGAGCAAAATCAATGATTTTTAACAAAGCTCTCAGGTTCTATTAGAAGTTGATGGTAGTGTAAAACTTGAAAATGCCCAAGAAATTGTCAAAGCAGGAGTTGATATTTTTGTTATGGGTTCGGCTTTTTTGGAGAAAAGAGTATAAATCATTTACAAAAAAATTAAAGAAAAGTTATAAGAATAAGCTATTTAATCTAAATACAGTAATTCAATTAACAAATATGTTATAATTTGATTGTGCAAACTATTGAAAAAGACATAGAAAAAGAAATGAAAGAATATCCAATACTTACTTTTGCAGATATTTTGCATGCTCTTAAGAGCCATCCTGATTGGCTTGAAGAGTTGAGAAGAATTATTTTAACTACAGAACTTCTTGAACTTCCTAAAAAATTTGATGAACTTCTTAAAAGAGTTGATAAAATCGAAAAAGATGTAGAGGTTTTAAAACAAGATGTAGCAGTACTTAAACAAGATGTAGCAGTACTCAAACAAGATGTAGCAGTACTCAAGCAGGATGTAACAGTCTTAAAGAAAGACATGGCTTATCTAAAAGGAGAATTTGGAAGATTTAAAGGTAAAGATTTTGAAAGAACAATCAAAGAGAGATATTATTCTTACTTTGGTAAACTTTTAAGAAAATCCAAACTTGTTCAATTTGAGGAAATTATCCCAATCCTTGATGATGCAGAAGAGAAAGGTTTAATTACCGAAGAGGAAAGGGATAGCTTATTAAATCTTGACCTTCTTATAAAAGGAGAGATTAAATCATCTCACAAAAAAGTTATTTTAGCAGTAGAGGTCTCCTATAGTTTGTACGAAGATGACATTCAAAGGGCAATTGAGCGAGCTCGAGTATTGGCTCATGTTCTTCATGAAGAAGTAATTCCTACTGTTGTTACTGCCGAGTTAAAAGAAGATGTAGAAAAATTAGCTGATGAAAAAGGAGTTTTTCTCATAAAAGCCGATTACTAGATACTTTCCAGTACCTCAATTATTTCTCTCATGTCATTTGGAAGAGGGGCTTCAAACTGAAGAGTTTCACCAGTGATTGGATGTTTAAATTCGATTTTCCAAGCATGAAGCATTTGCCTCAATATAGGTAATCTTTTCCTGCCCAACTCTATATGTGTTTTTTTTCCATAAATTCTATCACCTAAGATTGGATGTCCAATCGCTGAAAAATGAACTCTTATTTGATGGGTTCTTCCAGTAACTATTCTTACTTTTACAAGAGTGTAATTTTTAAAGTTTTTAACTACTGTCCACTCTGTGATTGCTTCTTTTGCCTTTTTTGCTCTCGTTGACATCTTTTTTCTATTATAAATCGCTCTTCCAATTGGAAGCGTAATTCTGCCACTGCCTTTTAATTCTCCATAAACAAGCGCAATGTATTCTTTTTTAACTTCTCTTTTTTTGAAAACTTCAACCAATCCATAATAAGCTTTATCGTCCAAAGCAATAACAATAACTCCGGAGGTATCTTTATCAAGTCTGTGAACCACACCAGGTCTTAAAGGTGCACCAACGCTGGCAAGTTTTTTTATATGATAAGCCAAAGCATTCATCAGTGTACCATCTTTATGCCCTGCACAGGGATAAACCACCATACCAGCCTGCTTTGACAGCACAATTAAATATTCATCTCTGTAGATTATTTCAATTGGTATATTCTGTGGAATTAATCCCTCATTTTCTTCAGTTTTAGGTAAAAATTCATCGAAAATTTCGACTAAATCATTAAGCTTTAATTTATAACTTTTTGATTTTAAAAAATTATTAACTTTAACGAATCCGTTCTCAATCGCCTCTTGTGCCTTTGCCCTACTAAGATTTAATTTTTCAGAGACAAAAACATCAAGCCTTTTACCTTCGCTGAGATTGTCAATTTGAAAAAAAAGGTTCATAATCCTAATTTTTCTCTCAAAAATTTTCCAGTATAGGATTTAGGATTCATAGCAACTTCTTCGGGAGTTCCTTCTGCAACAATGTAACCACCATCTGTACCACCTTCTGGCCCGAGGTCTATTATGTAGTCAGCACATTTTACGATATCTAAGTCATGCTCAATTACTATAACAGTGTTTCCCATCTCAACAAGTCGCTGAAGTATATTAAGTAACCTTTCTATGTCAACCATGTGTAACCCTGTTGTTGGTTCATCAAGAATGTAAAGAGTTTTACCTGTTGGTTTTTTACTGAGTTCTTTAGAAAGTTTTACTCTTTGAGCTTCTCCTCCAGAAAGCGTTGTTGCTGGCTGTCCAAGGGTTATATATCCAAGTCCTATATCTTCCATTACCTGGAGTTTATGTCTCAGTTTTGGTACAGCAGAGAAAAACTCAAGTGCTTCACTCACTGTCATTTCAAGAATTTCACTAATGTTTTTGTTTTTATATTTAATTTGAAGTGTTTCTTCATTATATCTCTTACCTTTGCATGAATCACAAACAACATATACATCTGGAAGTAGATGCATTTTTATTTTTTTTACTCCTTCACCTTGACAATCTTCACATCTACCTCCTGAAAGATTAAAACTGAACCTTGATTTAGTATAACCCCGAACTCTTGCATCAGGTAACATTGCAAAGAGTTCTCTTATTTCATTCATAACTTGAGTGTATGTAGCAGGTGTTGAACGAGAAGTTCTACCAATTGGAGATTGGTCAATATAGACAACTTTGTCTATTTTTTCTATACCTTCAATTGTTTTATGTTTGCCAGGCAAAACATTGGTGTTATATAGCTTTTTTATCAATGCTTTATATAATACTTCAAATATTAATGTGCTTTTCCCTGAACCAGCCACTCCTGTAACGCAAACAAATACACCAAGAGGAATTTTAACATCAATATTTTTAAGATTATAAGCTTCTGCTCCAATAATTTTTATAAATTCAGATGATTTTCTTCTTTCTTTAGGTATGGCAATTTTACTGGAATTATTTAAATATTGAGCAGTAATTGAATTTTTATTTCTGATAAGTTTTTCTGGAGCAGATACTACTGTCAGATACCCACCTTGTCTTCCTCCTCCAGGACCAAGCTCCACTATAAGATCAGCATTCATGATAGTCTTTTCATCGTGTTCAACCACAATTAAAGTATTTCCTCTCATTGAAAGCTCTTTCATTGAATCAATAAGTTTAAGGCAATCTCTTGGATGTAGTCCGATGCTTGGTTCATCAAGTACATACAGAACTCCGCTTAAATGTGAACCTAGCTGAGTTGCGAGGCGTATTCTCTGAGCTTCTCCTCCTGAAAGACTAAAAGCTGGTCTATTTAGACTTAAATATCCAACTCCAATTTTTTGAAGAAATTCAAGTTTAATAAAAATTTCCTTTAGTATTCTTTCTGCAATTAGACTTTCATGGGAAGAAATTTTTAATTCAGACAGAAAGTTTTTTAATTCATCAATGGAAATTGCTGATAATTCTGCTATGTTCTTTTCATTAATTTTTATTGCAAGAGCTTCTTGCCTAAGTCTTGTTCCTCTACAAAGTTTACAGGGAGTTAAGGTTAGAACATCTATTTCTTCCTCTTCTTCAATATTTTCATATCCCAAGCCTCTGCATCTTGGACATGCGCCATATTTACTGTTAAAAGAGAAAAGTCTTGGATCAATCTCTGGTAAACTTACACCACATGTTGGACAGGCAAGGGTACTGCTGAATATGATATCTTTGTTTTTATCTACAATGTTTACTACAACTGTTTGAGTGTATTTTATGGCAAGTTCTAATGCCCTTTTTATTTGATTTTTATATTTTTCTTTAATGATAATTCTGTCTACAACAAGTTCAATTGTGTGTCTGATATTTTTTTTTAGTGAAATGTTCTGTGTGAGTTCAACAAGTTTGCCATCTATTCTTGCTCTTATAAATCCCTCAGCTTTAGCTCTTTCTATAATTTCTCTATGTTCTCCCTTTTTTTCAATCACAACAGGAGCTAACACTTGAATTCTTGTTCCTTCAGGTAAACTCAGAATGGAGGCAGTCATTTTGTGTATATCTTGAGAAATCAATTCCTTTCCACATATGAAACAATAGGGAGTTCCAATTTTTGCATAAAGGAGCCTAAGATAATCGTAAATCTCTGTTATTGTTCCCACTGTTGAACGAGGACTTTTTGATATTGTCTTTTGATCAACAGATACTGCTGGTGAGAGTCCTTCAATAAGATCAACATCAGGCTTTTGGATTTGATCAAAGATAGTTCTTAATTCTATTGGAAGGCTTTGGAGATATCTTCTATGAGCTTCGGCAAAGATTGTATCCATCGCAAGAGAGGATTTCCCAGAGCCAGAAGGACCTGTAATAACGATGATTTTATTTCTTGGAAGTACTAAGTCAATATTTTTAAGATTATGCTGCCTTGCACCTTTTATTATTATGCTTTGCTGCATGGTTAATCTTTTTTGTATTCCTTTAACTCCGCTACTACTTTTCCTACAGGAACTTTTGTTTCAATTTTTAATGGAATCTTACTGTTGTCTTTACTTAGCCAGATAATGATATCTCCTTTTCTTTTGAAAAGTCCCTCTGTATCAAGTTGAGGCTTTATAACAATCGCATCAATCTGTTTATCTGATAATTCTATCTTTTCTTCTTTAATTGGCTGGACCACAACAGTGGTAAATTTATTGCTGTCAAAAATATCTATTGCTACAGGCTCATTTAAGTTGATCGTTAAGGTTCTGAGATAGAAAAATCCCGAAAGAACATCCATGAATACTTTATCTATGCCTTTGTGATAGGTTGTATTATTTTTAAGGTGATTGATAAAAACAATTTCTCCCTTTTCGTAATCAAAGATTGTTTCTTTATTACCTCTATATTTTCCCTCTATTTGAACCAATGTAAAGTGTTTTGGTTTACCATTTTCTATCTGACTTTCTGCATGATCATTAACATAATAAAAATTTGAAATAAAACTAGCAGACTTAACCATTGAAGTTATTGTAATTGTATTTCCATCACCTTTGACAGAAACTGTTGCTGAACCAACATATATACCCATCCAGTATATATCAAATTTCATTGTTTCATTGATAAATTTTGTAAAAGGATTATTTTCTGGTAAAGTTCTTACTTTTTCAGTATTCTCGGAGACTGTAGATTGAGAGAGGCTTTGAGTTTCCTGAGAATCTGTATTTTTTTCTGTTACAGAATTTTCAGTTTGTGTTGATTCTGCTGGCTTTTCTGTTTCTGAATGTTGTGGTTGTTCTGTTTTTGAGAATATTTTGGGTTTTGGATTTTCTTTTTTAGATTGAAAAAAATAAGTTTCTATAAAATCAAAAGAAGGTAGATTTAGCTGAATTTTACCAAGAGCCATCATTATGCTTATATGAGCAACCATGGAGATTAATAATGCCACTGTGATCCATCTTAGTTTCATAAAAATAGTATAACACTAAGTTGACCAATAGATTAAAACAAATATAGAATGAAAAGATTACAA
Source organism: Thermodesulfovibrio aggregans (assembly GCF_001514535.1). Lineage (NCBI taxonomy): Bacteria > Pseudomonadati > Nitrospirota > Thermodesulfovibrionia > Thermodesulfovibrionales > Thermodesulfovibrionaceae > Thermodesulfovibrio > Thermodesulfovibrio aggregans. The sequence continues at coordinate 211,686 of NZ_BCNO01000001.1, forward strand.
AGGAGGCGATGGTTTGAAAAAAAAGATTCTGATGTCGCTTATAATTTCAATTTTTGTAGTGTTTTTACTTATTAGTAAAATTGATGTTTCTTCACTTGTTCTTAAACCAGCTATTAATGAGCTTCAGGATATGCTTGGAATGGAAGTATCAATTGAGAAAGCTTATTTGCATTTTATTCCACTTTCTCTCGAGTTTAAAAATGTTGTCGTGTTTAATGCGGAAAAAGAGAAATTGACACTGAAAAAAGCAAAATTTTATGTGGGGCTAACTAAGATTTTTAGTAAAGAAATAGAAATAAGAAGAGTTGTTCTGTATTCAACTGATTTTTCAATGAAATACTCAAATCTTAACAAGTGTATAGAAAGTGTTTCAAATTACTTAAAAAAACCAACAAAATTTCCAATAAAATTGAGATTTAATTCCTTTGAAATAGAAAATCTCTCTGGCTCAATTTATACCAGTGATTTAAACTTGAATTTTAGAGAGTCTTACGGTAGAGTAATTTTAAAGACAGAACCTCAGATTTCAGTGCTTTCCAGTATAAAACTTCTTTCATCTAAGTATCCCAACATTGATACAAATATGAAAGTTTTTCTTAGAATTAAAGATAATGAAATAATTCTCGAAGAACTTAAACTTTTTGATATAAACTCTCTTTTAAAAAGTTCAGGAAAAATAAACTATATCAATTTCTTAGGAGAATTTATTGTTTCGGGGAAAATTCTTTTTAAATCCATTATGAAGATTTTTGGTATGGATGACGGTTATGGAGAAATTAATGTTGATGGTAAAGTAACATTTGATGAAGGCAGAAAATGGCAGGATAAAATTAAACTGAATTTAAAATTTAATGGCGGTTTTCTTCTTGAACAGTTAATGCAAATTTTAAAAGTTTCTGAGAAATTATCAGGAGTTACTGAAATTAAGGGAGAAGCTCAAGGATCTCTTTCAAATCCTCAAGTTAATGCTAAGGTAAGTTTGAAAAAAGGAAATATTCTTGGAGTTAAAGTAGATGAAGTAGAATCTCATGCTGTGTACAAAAATGGAATATTAGATTTCAAAAATGGGAAAGTAAAACTTTATGGTGGCTATGCTCAGGCTCATGTTTGGATAACTCTTCCCAAAGTGGTAGCTCACTATGCTTATATCGAATTAAATGATGTATCAAGCAATGGAGTTTTTGAACTCATTCATTGGAATCCTGGAATTGCTGAAGGAATAGTAAAAGGCTGGTTAGTCTCAGAAGGAGAGAAGTTTTCTCCAAAAGGTTCATTTGTTTATTTAAGAAAAGGCCATAAACCTGATGATTTAAGAGGAAAAATTGAATGGATAAATGGCAATTTTGACTCTTTAGATAAAGTTTATAGATTTTCCTTGATAGAAGTTGGTTTATCTAAAAGTCAGGTTAAGGCATATGGTTACATAGATACAAAAAATAGTAATCTTAACTTTAATTTTACAGGAAGCAGTAAAGATATAAGTGAGCTTTTAATTCCATATCAAAAGGGCATATATGGAGAATTAGATTTTAATGGAAAATTATATGGAAATACAGAAGATCCTGAAATCTCTATTAGTTTTTTCTCAAAAAGAGTTAACATTTTTATTCAGGAAATAGAAAAATCCCTTCCCGAGCAGGCATTTGCATTTAATAATTTAAAAGGAAATATCTTCTATAAAAAAAATCTCCTATCAATCAATGAATTAAATGGGGAGGATATTTCACTTAAAGGAAAAATTTTATTTCCATTTTCAAAAAAGCTATTTGGTATACAAGAGCCTTCATATGACCTCTTGTTTTCAGTAAAAAACCTGTCTCTAAAAAATCTCCATATAAAAGCTTTGGATAATGATATTGAGACTTTTTTAAATCTACAAGGCACTATAAAAGATAAGGGGAAAATTACAGCTAAAATCAATGGTAACTCCTTATTTTTGGGAAAGAATAAATTTATTGACAAATTCGCAGGATCAGTTTCTCTTGAAAAGGATACAATTGTTATAAAAAGTTTAAATATTTTTAACGATGGAGATTTGTTAAATGCTTCGGGTTATCTGAATTTTAATGGAGATGTAAATATTTCTGGCATATCAAAAACTTTTGATATAACGGATATTACTCAACATTGTATGAAAAGATTTGGCATCAAATATCTTGAAAAAGTAAAATTAAACAATTTGAATTTTTCTATTACCGGTTCAATAAAAAATCCAGCAGTAAATGCATATACTAATTTTATCGCTAAAGTAAAAAATGGTAGAAATATTGATGGCTTAATTAAGTTTAACTATAAACAAAATGATTTAATAGTTGAACTGAATCTTATGAAAAATATCTTTTTTACAATTAGAGGGCTCCCAGATAAAAAACATTGGAATATCTCGGGTAATTTTGCTTCAGCAAGAATTGATCCCTTTGTATCAGCTTTTGTTAATAATTTACCAGAAGATTTAGTTATTTTAGTTAATGGAAATCTAAAAGGTTCAATAAATGATAAAAATTTTGATGCCCAAATTGACTTTAATAGAGTATTTATGAGGCTTTATGGGATAGGACTCAATAATAAAAATCCTGTAAATATCAAAGTAGAAAAGGGTAATGTTTATTTTACTCCCATTACTCTTTTAGGACAATCTACTGAATTAACAATAAAAGGTAAAATAGTTGACTACTTTGATATTCTAATTGAAGGTTATTCTGATTTAAGACCCTTTAAAGCTTTATTCAAAGTTGATGACTTAAGAGGAAGCGCGTTAATGCAGGTTTATATTTACGAAAGCAGAAAAAATCCTGAAATAGTAGGAGGAGTTGACATAAACAATGCATCAATTACTTTAAGAAAAGATCTCCCTTCTTTATCCAATGTAAATGCTACTGTGTCATTTAATGAAGACAGAATTGTAATAGAAAAAGCTTATGGCACATTTTCCGAAGGTACTGTTCAGTTGGATGGAACTATATATCTTGAAAAGTTTGTAGTAAAACAACTTGGACTTTCAGGAAGATTCTCAGGGGTTAGATGGATCTTTGCACCAAGATGCTGGGCATACATGGATGGACAAATTTATCTTACAGGAGCATATTCCCAGCCTTTGCTTTCAGGACAAATAAATATTCAGAGAGGTGTATATACTGAAAAATTTGAATGGACTCGTTTGGCTCTTAAATCAAGTCCTCCAAAAATCACAGTAGAAAAAAACAGTTGGCTTAATAATTTAAGATTTAATTTGCGAGTCCAAACTAGTAACTTTTTCGTTAACAATAATCTCGCAACAGTAAATCTAAATAGTGATCTTCTTTTGAAAGGCAGTATTCCGGAGCCATCATTAATTGGATGGATAAATGCAAAAGATGGATGGATATATTTTAGAGGTAGTAAATTTGAAATTATGCAAGCCCTTATTCAATTCAATGATCCTAACTCAATAAGGCCCTATCTTAATGTTTCAGCAAGGACCAATGTATCACAATATAATATAAATCTGAATTTAAACGGATATATTGATCAGTTTAATCTCATATTAAGCTCAAATCCGCCTCTTTCAGAGTCAGAGTTATTTAATCTGTTAGTATTGGGACAGAATGGAGGAAGTAAGGGCATTCCCGGAGGTTCTGAAGCTGCTTCATTCATTACAGGACAGATGTATGAATTGCTTGAGGAAAGAGTTAGAGGGCTCACTGGACTTGATGTCATGACGGTTGAACCCGGAATATCAAAAACAACAGGTTCTATTGCTCCAAGAGTCACAGTGGGTAAGAAACTCATGGATGGCAGACTCACTGTTACTTACTCCACTACAACTGGAACAACTGCTGAGCAAATAATAAAAGTTGAATACTTAGTCAAAAAAGGAATATCTCTTGTTGGTATAAAAGACGAAATAGGAGGACTTTCAGGTGCAGTTAAGTTTCGTTTTGAGTTTCGTTAGTATTTTTCTGATTTTGTTTAATTTTGTCTATGCAGAGGAATATATCAAAAAATTAGAAGTCAATGGGTTAAAATCAATTTCTGAGAAAGAATTTCTTTATCTTATGGGAGTAAAAGAAAATCAAATTTTTACTGCCGAAGAAATAACCAAAGGAATTAAAAGAGTATTTTTAAAAAATGTATTTGATGACATAGTTGTCGAATACAAAGAAGGAGTAATGAAAATTTCAGTTAAAGAAAAACCTTTTATAGACAAAATAGAGATAAAAGGAAATGAACATTTTAGCGAAAGTTTTTTCAAAAAATTACTTACTTTTAAAAAAGGTGACAGATTAAAAGAAATTGAGATCAAAAAAAATCAGCTTAATATAGAAGAAGAACTTAAAAAACGGGGATTTATAAATTGCCGAATTCGGATAGAAAAAAACTTTAATGAAAACTATGTCAATATAACGATTTATGTAAATGAAGGTGAACCATTGAGAATAAAAAATATAAAATGGGAAGGGAATTTTGATGAATATATTAAAAATCTTTTTTCTTTGAACGTGGGAGATCCTTTTGATAAAGTATTACTTGAAGATTTCATTAAAAACATGAAGAAATATTTTGCAAAACAGGGATTGGTTGGCTCTGAAATTACTTATTCCTTTAAAGATGGAGAACTTACTTTAATAATTAAAGAAGGTAAAAAACTGGATTTAGAATTTAATGGTGTTGATTCTCTAAGTGAGAATGATTTGAAAAATATAGCAATGGCTCATTTTCAGGATAAAGTAAATGACAATATTATAAAAGACACCATAAATAGTTTGATTACTTTCTACAGAGCTAATGGTTTTATTGATGTGAAAATCATTCCTTTAATGGAAGAGGAGGAAAACAAATGGAAAATAACATACTTTGTAAAGGAAGGTGACAGAAGAACCATTGAAAAAATTGAAATTCAGACAGAAGTTTCTCAGGAAGAAATAAAAAATATTCTTGCAAATAAAGAAGGTTATCCATTTAATCCAGAAGAATTAGAAAATGACAGACAAAGAATTGAAGATTATTTTAAAACAAAAGGATATTATTTTGCTCAGGTTTTACCGCCGCAGATAGAAGAAAAAGATAATAAGGTAAAAATTTTGTTTAAAGTGCAAAAAGGGAAACAGATTAAAATAAAAAACATTGATATAGAAGTGAATGATAATTTATTAAAGTCAGAAATTCAAAAATTAGTTAAAACATATGAGGACTATCCATTCAATGAAGCAATTTTTCTCGAAATAAAAAGAAAAATCAGGGAAGTTTATTTAAAAAATGGATATTCTGATGCAACTATTGAAGGAAAATATGAAATAAAGGACTCTAATGCATATATAAATTTAAAGATTGAACCAGGCAATAAAAAATATTTTGGTAAATCAATTATTCTTGGTAATGAAAAAACGAAAACTAAATTTATTTATCAAAGACTTCTACCAAAAGAGAATAAACCATATGATCCTTATACATTAGAGGAAGAAAGACAAACTCTTTATAAAACAGGCCTTTTTTCTCGTATAGATATAAAGCCTCAGCCTCAGGATGGAACAGTAGATTTAATTTATAATTTTGAAGAAACTCCAGCAGGAGCTTTTGAATTCGGTTTTGGATATGGAGAATATGAAAAGGCAAAAGGTTTTGCAGAACTTTCTTATATAAATCTATTCGGCATGAATAAACAGATATTTTCAAGAATTGAACTAAGCAGCTTAGAAAAACGAAGTTACATAACCTATGTTGACCCATGGATGTGGAAAGACCTTACCTTTAAATCATCATTACTTTTTGAAAGAAGTGATATTAAAAACATTGATACAAAAGATATTATTTACAAATTAAAGAGATATAGCGCATCTGCTGGGTTTGAAAAAAAATTTTTTGAGTCTTTCAAGGCTGAAATCCTTTATGAAGCAACATATTCAAAAACATGGGATGTTATGCCCGAGGTTGTTATTTCTGATCAAGATATTGGAGAATTGTTTATAAGTGGAATAAAAGCTTCATTAATTTATGACAGTAGAGACAATCCGTTTGATCCGACAAAAGGATGGCTCGCAGGAGTTACATCAAAACTAAGCAACGAATTTTTGGGTTCCGAAATTAATTTTATGAAATCTTCATTTTATGTTAACAAATATACAGAATTAACAAAAGGTCTTGTTCTGGCAACTTCTTTAAGAGGTGGATGGGCATGGCTTTACGGAAAAACGGAAAATTTGCCAATTTCTGAAAGATTCTTTCTTGGAGGAAGAGATACTGTAAGGGGCTATGCTCAGAATACACTTGGACCAAAACAGAATAATCAACCAACAGGTGGAAATGCATTTTTAATGGGAAATCTTGAATTTAGAACCTATCTTGGTAAAAACTTTTTTATAGTTAATTTTCTTGATTTTGGTAATATCTGGAAAAGAGTAGGGGATGTAGATGTTTCAAATCTTAAATATACTACAGGAGTTGGACTGAGATATAAAACTCCTGTTGGTCCCTTAAGGATAGATTATGGATATAAACTAAATAGACAGGCAGGTGAATCACATGGTGAAATTCATTTTAGCATCGGTCACGCTTTTTAATTTATTTTTCTTTTCTATGGCTTTCACAGAGGTTATAGATAGAGTAGTTGCTTATGTAGACAGTTATGCAATAACACTTAGAGATTTTGAAAAAGTAGCAGATAAAACGAAAGAAAAAATTCCTCAAATCAAAAATGAAGAAATTTTAAATACCATGATCAACAGAGTTCTTCTTCTAAAAAAAGCAAAAGAACTTTTTATTGAAGGAAAAGATGAAGAATTAATCAACAACTACATTGATTTGAAGATAAAATCAACAATAGTAATTTCAGAAAGTGAGATTAGACAATACTATGAGCAGAATAAAACTCAATTTAAAGACATCCCATATGCTTCTGTGAGGAATGAAATTGAAAAATATTTATTTGAAAAAGAGTTAAATAAAAAACTTAAAAATTATCTTGAAGAATTAAAAGAAACATCAGATATTAAAATAATTTTTATTCCCTGAATTCGTAAATAAGAGCAACTTCATCACATTCAGGAAATTTTGGACATCTTATACAATCTCCCCATATTTTTTGAGGAAGCTTTGATTTGTCAAGCTCTTTAAATCCAGCTCTTTTGAAAAATTCTGGAACATATGTTAAAACAAAAACTCTTTTAACTCCAAGCTTTTTAGCTTCATTGAGACACTTTTTCACAAGTATAGTTCCAATTCCTTTTTTTTGTGACTCTCTTTTTACTGCTAATGACCTAATTTCAGCAAGATCTTCCCATAATATATGTAAAGCACATACCCCTTTAATTTCATTATCTTCTTCAAAAACCAAAAAATCTCTAATATTTTCATAGAGTTCGTTCAAAGAACGCGGAAGCATCTCTCCTTTTTTGGCAAATTCATTGATTAATTTATGAATTGATTTGATATCGGGTACTAAAGCTTTTCTAACTTTCAACGATGGAAAAACCTCTAAGGATAAGACTTTTATTAATTTCAATCATCTCTTTTCTTTTGGGTGGAATAATTTCTTCGATTGTTTCAAGAACTTTTTCTATGTTAAATATTCTGGATATTTTTACGAAAGCACCAAGGAGAACCATATTTGCAAGCCGAGGATTTGCAATCAATGATGCTTCCTGGGAAGCATTAACTGGATAAACATTTATATCATTAAGGGATTTTGAATTTTTTATTATTGAAGAATCATAAATAAGATAACCTCCCTGTGTTACTCTACTCATAAATTTATTAAAGGAAGCTTCATTTAACACGATAAGATAATCGGCATTTTTAACAATTGGTGAACCTATAAGTTCGTCAGATATAACAACCATACAATTTGCTGTTCCTCCACGTATTTCAGCACCATAAGATGGGAACCATGTTACTTCCTTGTTTTCTTTAATTGCAACATGGGCAAGAACTTTACCTAAAAAAAGAATTCCCTGACCACCAGAACCTGCTATAATTATGCGTTGTTCCATTTATCTTTAATTACTCCTAATTTAAATTCCTTCATCATATTTTCCCTGAGCCACTTTAAAGCTTCTTCAGGAGTCATTCCCCAATCAGTAGGGCAGGGTGAGAGCATTTCAACAAGGCTGAATCCTTTCCCTTCAAGCTGATATTTAAAGGCTTTTTCAATGTATTTTTTAGTTATGACAATGTTTTTATAACTATCAAGAGAGCCTCTTGCAATAAAGGCCGAACCTTCAAGAACTGCAAGCAATTCTGAGACATGAACTGGATATCCTGCAACTTCAGGAATTCTACCAAGTGGAGTTGTAGTAGTTTTTTGTCCCACAAGAGTTGTTGGTGCCATCTGCCCACCTGTCATTCCATAATTGGCATTGTTTATAAAAAATATCGTTATATTTTCTCCACGATTGGCAGCATGAATTATTTCAGCAGTTCCAATTGCTGCAAGGTCTCCATCTCCTTGATAAGTAAATATTACTTTATCAGGACATACTCTCTTCATTCCAGTTGCTGCTGCAGGTGGTCTTCCATGAGGAATTTCAAGCATGTCTATATCAAAATAATCATAGGCAAATACAGCACATCCGACAGGTGCGATCCCAATAGTTATTTCTTTTATTTTAAGTTCGTCAATCACTTCTGCAATAAGCCTGTGAGCAATACTGTGTCCACAGCCAGGGCAATATCTAAATGGAACATTTTTTAATGATTCAGGTCTTGAAAATTTCTTTTTCATAACGGATTATTATAGCAAAATTTTTTATAATTTTTCATTATCCCTTCCAAAATTCCATATTCACTAATAGTTAATCTTTCAACATTCAGATAATCAATAATTTTTTCTAAAATGATCAACCCCGCACATATAATATCTGCTCTATCAGCAGGCATTCCTTTTATTTTTTTTCTTTCTTGTATGGAAATAGATAATAAATTTTTAAGTATCATCTTAAATTTTATAACATCAATTTCACTCATATGAGTTTTTTCTGGTTGATAAGTTGATAATCCAAAATTAATCATAGCAAGTGTAGATGCCGTCCCTCCACTAGCAATAAATTTCCTGATTTTTACTTTTGGTAGAATTATACTTATTTTTTTTTCTATAAATTCTCTTGCACTCTCTATATTTTCTTCAAAGTAAGAATCAGTATTCAAGAATTTTTCCTTAATTTTTATAGCACCTATTGGTATTGAACCTATCCTAAATGTCTGATCTTTCCACTCTATCCACTCTGTGCTTCCTCCTCCAATATCAACTATAAAAAGTGAATGCTCCTTTTCCAATTCTTCATTCATAATTCCACATAATGTATAATAGGCTTCTTCTTCTCCAGAGATTATATGAACATTAATTCCTGTAGATTCCTTTACCTTTTCACAAAAATAAATACTATTCTTTGCTTCTCTTAAAGCACTTGTTCCAACAGCAATTATACAGGAAACATTAAAAGTTTCAGATAGTTTTTTAAAATTTTTTAAAGCATTAATTGAATCTTCTATTGCTTCCTCTTTAATATTTCCATTTTCTTCAAGATTTTTACCAAGACGGGTTACAACTCTATCAGTGTAAACTCTACAAATTTTATTTTTTCTTATATTTCCTATTAATAATCTCAGGGTATTACTTCCTATATCAACAACGGCTATATTTTCAGTAGGTTTCATAATAGGAATTAACTATTTCAACAACAGCTTTATTTATAGGAACTTTTTTACTCTCTTTTGTTCTCCTTTTCTTAATTTCAATTTTATTTTCCTTAAGTACCTTTTCACCAATTATGACCTGAATTGGTATTCCAATTAAATCGGCATCTTTAAATTTAACACCTGGGCGTTCATCTCTATCATCAATTAAAACTTCCATATGTCTGTCTGCGAAACTGTTATAAATTTCTGTAACTTTTTCATATAAATCTTCTGCAATCCTAATTGTTTTTTCATCAGCCATATTAAGAGGAATAATTTCAATATCAAACGGAGCTATACTTTTAGGCCATATTATTCCATCAGCATCATGATTTTGTTCAATTGCAGCAGCAGCTACTCTTGCAGGTCCTATACCATAACTTCCCATAATAATTGGTTTTTCTTTACCATCTTTATCTAAAAAATAGGCATTGAGAGGTTCTGTATATTTTGTACCCAATTTAAAGATATTACCAACTTCAATTGCTTTTTCAATCTTCAAAGGATTTCCACACTTTGGACAGTTGTCTTTTTCTTTAACTTTTCTTATATCGGTCCATTGAGCATCAAAATGTTTTTCAGGAATAATTCCTTGAAGATGATAGTCTTTTTTATTTGCTCCAGAGATATAGGAAATTCCTTTTTGAATTGATAAATCAGCAATTTTTTTGATTTTATGTTCAGTTGGTCCGATAAATCCTATTTCTACTCCAACTATATCAAGAGCCTCTTCAGCAGTAGCAAAACGAAATTCTCCTATAATTCTTGCAAGTTTCTTTTCATTAAGTTCCTGATCACCTCTAATCATAACAAGTACAGGTTCATTTTTTTCTGATATAACAAGAAGAGATTTAATAAAATACTTTTCGTCTAAACCTAAAAATTCTGCAACTTCTTTTACTGATTTTTTTTGAGGTGTGTATACTTCTTTATATTCCAGATTTAAAGGTGATAGAGTAGGGAACTGAGATTTAGCAACTTCTATGTTTGCTGCATAGCCACATTTATCACATAAAACAATATCGTCTTCACCAGCAGGTGTTGGAGCCATAAACTCATGCGATTCCATATCACCCATTACTCCAGGATCAGATTCAACTTGGTAGTATTTTAATCCACATCTTGTAAAAATTCTATGATATGCTTCAGCATGCAAATTATAACTTCTGTCAAGACCTTCCCAGTCAACATCAAAACTGTAACTGTCTTTCATAATAAATTCTCTTGTTCTTAAAACCCCTCCACGAGGCCTTGCTTCATCTCTTAATTTTGTTTGAATCTGATACCATATCTGAGGTAGTTGTCTATAGGACTTTATTTCTTTTGAAGCTATCCATGCCATAATTTCTTCATGGGTCATTCCAAGACACATGTCTCTACCGGTTCTGTCTTTTAATCTAAACATTTCCTCTTTGATTGTATACCATCTACCTGTTTGTTGCCATATTTCTGCTGGATGAAGAATAGGCATTGAAATCTCTTGAGCTCCAATTCGCTCCATTTCTTCTTTGAGAATCGTGTTTATTTTATTTAAAACACGCCATCCAAGTGGTAAGAAAATAAATAATCCAGCAGCTAGTTGTCTGACATATCCAGCTTTGAGCATTAAAATGTGAGATATTGCGTTAATTCCAGAAGGGATTTCTCTCATAGTAGGGATAAATAGTTTAGAGTATCTCATAAATCTCCTCCTGTGCAATTTAGATTAAATAAGTATAGCACATTCCGATAATTTTTTGTTTGCTAAAAATTTAACATAATATACATTATCAGACATAATTTTAATGATAAAAACTGTTGAAAACCTGTTGAAAATTTTGTGAGAAAATTTAAAAACTTAGTAAATTTTATAGAGAAATCTTCAATTGATTAGTAATCGGGCACTTTTATTTTTGAGTTATTATTTGTTGTTAATTAAACTTACAAATGCGTGTTCATCGTCAACTGAATTAACAATTACTTTTAAAATATCTCCTTCGGAAAGTTTGCTGTTGGTGATAAAACATTTAATATAATTGTCAGAAGTTCCAGAATAAAAACCATTTTTTTTATTTTCTACAATTACATCAAGCTCTGATCCTAAAAATTTTTTAATATATTTTGATTTTTTATCTTTGCCTATTTTTATAAGATAATTTGCTCTATCTTTTTTAATATTTTCGGGAATTTGTTCTGGCATCTGAGAGGCTTTTGTAAAAGGTCTTTTTGAGAATGAAAAAACATGTAAATAGGAAAATCCAATTCTTTCAATTAGTTGTAAGGTTTTTTTAAAATCTTCATCAGTTTCTGATGGAAAACCAACTATAACATCAGTCCCAATTGAAATATCAGGATAGAATTTAAAGATTTTTTCTATGATATTTAAAAATTGATTAGAATTATATGCTCTATTCATTAAATTAAGGATTCTATCACTTCCATGCTGAAGAGGAATGTGAAGGTGTTTGCAAATTCTACTGTCAGATATTATTTCAAGAAATTCTTCGTCAATATGATTTACTTCAATAGAACTTAGTCTGATTCTAAACCCCGTAGTTTGTTTAAGTAGTTGTTTTAGAAGTGTATTTAAATTTACATTGTCTTCAAGATCTATTCCATAAAGTCCAATATTTATTCCACTTAAAATAATTTCCTTAATTCCCATTGAGAGATAATCGTTTATTTCTTCAATAATATCTTCCAATTTATAACTTCTGGGTTTTCCTCTTAAGTATGGAACAATACAATAGCTGCAGAAGTGATTGCATCCATCCTGAATTTTTACAATAGCTCTATGTCTTGAAATATTTAAAGTATTATTTTTATTAAATGATTCAAAATTATTGATTATACTGTCTTTTTCAAAATTTAAAAATACTTTTAAGTTTTCTGTTTCTTTGGGTTTACATAGCTCTACAAAACAACCTGTGACATAGACTTTTTTACCCGATTTTTTAGCTTTTTCTATAATCTGTCTTGATTGAACTTCAGCCTTGTGAGTTACTGCACAGGTATTTATAATCCAGAAATCTGCTTCTTCAGGATTAGTTGTAACGGTATATCCTCTAAGCTTTAAAAATTTTTCCCATTTCTGAGATTCTGCCTGATTAACTTTGCATCCATAGGTAAAAAAGGATACTTTCATTGTTTAATGATTTCTCCTTCTAAGGAGTGCCTGTGTGCTTTTATAATTTTTACATTAATGATTTTACCTGTGCCAATATCAGAAGCAATTTTTACTATTTTGTTTGTTCTTGTTCTTCCAGTTGAGTATTCTTCTTCATCCTTATCTTCAATAAGGACTTCTTGAATTGTGCCTTCAAGTAATTTATTCTTTCTCTCTGTTATTTTATCCTGAAGTTTCAGGATCTCTGTTAGTCTTTGAGATTTGACTTCTTCTGAAATTTGTCCATCAAGTTTTGCCGCAACAGTTCCAGTTCGTGGAGAAAATTTGAAAGCAAAAATACCATCAAACTGGATTTCCTTTAAAGCATTTATAGTTTTTTCAAAATCTTCATCTTGTTCTTGAGGAAATCCTACAATAATATCTGAAGTAATGGAAATATCTGGAATTGCCTCACGAAGCCAGCATATTTTTTCAAAATACTCTTCATAGGTGTATTTTCTATTCATTAATTTAAGAATTTTATTGGACCCTGCCTGAAGAGGAAGATGAATATGTTCACATACTTTATCACAATATTTAATTGCATTGATAAGCCTTTTTGATAAATCCTTAGGATGAGAGGTAACAAAACGAATTCTTTCAATCCCTTTAATTTCATTAATTTTTTCAAGTAAAGAGGGAAAATCAATATCTCCATCTCTGTAAGAATTTACGTTCTGTCCAAGTAGTGTAATTTCTTTAAATCCAGACTCTCCAAGCAATCTAATTTCTTCAAGAATACTCTCTACAGGTCTACTTCTTTCCCTACCCCTTGTGTATGGAACAACGCAGTATGCGCAGTAGTTGTTACATCCATACATAATATTTACCCATGCCTTTACATGATGCATTCTTTTAGCAGGAATTTTGATATTTGCAACAAGGGGATTTTCATCAGTAAATATTTTATTAGAAATTTGATTTTCTAAAATATTTTCAATCATATGAATATTATCTGGTCCAATAATATAGTCAATGTAGGGAACTCTGTCTAAAAGTTTTTCACCTTGAAGTTGCGCTACACAACCTGCTACAATAATTTTTAGTTCAGGATTTTTCTTCTTAAGATGTTTTATCCTTCCAAGACTACTTAAAAATTTTTGTTCAGCCTTTTGTCTTATTGCACAGGTATTAAAGACAACAATATCTGCCTTTTTTGGTTCTTCAACCTCAATAAATCCCTTTGATTCAAATATTCCAAGCATTCTTTCAGTGTCATGTTCATTCATCTGACAACCGAAAGTTTTTATGTAAACTGCCCTTCCCTTCATGTTTTTATTATAACAGGCAAGATTACTTTATTTTCAAACAACTATTTGAAGATTTTTGAATTTTATCTCATAATATAAAAATGTACGAATTTTTACAAGCTATCCTTTTAATTTTTGGCATTTCAGGTTTAATAATTTATATTCTCGGTAAACTCAACATTCCCTCTATTGTAGGATTTTTAATTGCTGGAACAGTAATAGGTCCCTATGGTCTTGGATTTATTAAAAGTCCTCATGATGTTGAGATTATTGCTGAAATTGGAGTTATACTTTTGATGTTCACCATAGGAGTAGAATTTTCTCTTCCAAGACTGCTCTCTCTTAAGAGGGAAGTATTTCTATTCGGAGGTCTTCAAGTTATTTTAACTATTATTGTAATAACCATTTTGAGTCAATTCATACTGGATGTTTCTTTAAACAGCTCAATTTTCTATGGATTTATTGTAGCCCTCAGCAGTACAGCTATTGTTATGAAATTACTCGCTGATAAAGGAGAATTGAACTCCCCTCATGGCAAAATTTGTCTTGGAATTCTTCTTTTTCAGGATCTCTGTGTTGTTCCTCTCATGCTCTTTACCAATATTCTTTCTGGTAGCAGTGGAACATATTCTAATTTTTTCACTGTTATTATTAAATCATCGCTAATACTCTCAATTGTTTTTATATTCTCTCGATTAGCTGTACCTTACATTCTCCATGAAATTGTCAAGACAAGAAATAGAGAACTATTTATAATTTCAACAATACTTATCTGTCTTGGAACCGCCCTTTTTACATCAAAGTTGGGACTTTCGCTTGCTCTTGGAGCTTTCTTGGCTGGAGTAGTTATATCAGAGTCTGAATACTCTGCGCAGGCTATATCAGATATTCTGCCTTTTAAAGAGATATTTTCTGGCATTTTTTTCATATCAGTAGGAATGCTTTTAAATCTCGATTATGTAAGAACTAACTTATTGGAAGAATTTCTTATTGTGGGTGGTATTTTCTCTGTAAAAACAATGGTAGTTGCATTGATTATATACATTTTTATGCATTCATTAAAGTTGTCATTAAAATCTGCCTTTTCACTATCACAGATTGGAGAATTTTCTTTTGTATTAGCATTTACTGGAAAATCTCTCTCTCTCTTAGATGAAAATGCATATCAGAGTTTTATTTCGGCTTCAGTCATAACAATGCTACTTACTCCATTGATAATCAGGTATTCACCAAATATAGTAGATTCATTATCTAACAAGAAGTTTTTCAAATATTTTGAAAGGGCTAAAAAAATTAAAGAATCAGATATTGTCATCAAAAAATCAAATCATGTAATTATCATAGGTTTTGGTCTAAATGGAAGAAATCTTGCTAGAGTTCTTAAAGAGACGAATATACCATATGTAGTTTTAGAGCTTAATCCTGAAACAGTTAGAAAAATGAAAAAGAAAGGAGAACCCATATATTATGGAGATGGAACAAGTCAGGAAATATTACATAAACTCGGTATTAAAAGAGCTAAAGTCCTCGTTGTTGCTATATCAGATCCTTCTGCAACAAGAAAAATAGTTCAAATAGCAAAAACTGAAAACCCCGTTATACATATAATTGTCAGGACAAGATTTGTAACAGAGATTGAAGAGTTGAAAAAATTAGGAGCTGATGAAGTTATTCCTGAGGAGTTTGAAACGTCTCTGGAAATTTTTGCCAGAGTTTTACATTACTTTAGTGTGCCTAGAAATCAAATATTGCAAATGATAGAAAAAATAAGAGCAGAAGGTTATGAAATTTTAAGATTTGCCGACACTCCAAAAACTCGTGCAGGAATTGAGTGTGTTATTTTTGAAGGACTCGATATGGATAGTTTTTTAGTAGAAAAAGATTCATGGTTAATAGGACATTCTCTTAAATCTCTTAATATAAGAAATAGAGCAAAAGTTACAGTGATTGCTATTCAAAGAGGAAAAGAGACTATTTTAAATCCACCTGCTGATTTTGTTTTAAAAGAGGGAGATATAATAATCTATGTAGGCGAAAAAAAACAGCTGGTTGAAGCATTGAAATTTTTTCAGAAAAAAGATTAATTTTTATCTTATAAAATTAGTAAATATTTTTGCTTCCTTATCAGGCTTACTTATTATACTATTTCCATTTTCAATGAGTTTTAATGTCCATGCCATATTTTTCCCAAGTATTCTCATTATCTGCATACCTTCTTCATCTTTTAAAACTTCTCCTGGATTCATTCCAAATACTACATTCCAGTAATTAGACGATGGAACAATCATCTCTGCATAATGGAGATAATGCAAAAGTTGATCAAAAGTTGATACCCCACCTGAGCGTCTATCAGCTACAACAGCTACTCCGACTTTATGTCTAAACATTCCTCCATTTACGGATGCTACAAGAAAGGCTCTATCTAAAAAGCATTTAAATGTACCAGCTATGCCTGAAAAATAAACTGGAGAACCTAGTATAACACCATCAGATTCTTTTATTTTTTGAATCCATTGATTAACCTCATCATTAATTGAGCATTTTTCATCCTTATTTTTTGCACATCTATAACATGCAATACATCCCCTTATTTTCTTATTTCCAACATGAATTATTTCAACTTTTATTTTTTCTTTTTTTAACTCTTCAACTACCATTTTTATAGCATGATAAGTATTACCGTTTTTTCTTGGACTTCCATTAAAGGCTGTAACCTTCATTTTCACCCCTTCCTCCTCCCTTAATAAAATACGGAGAGGGAGGGATTCGAACCCTCGGTGGAGCTTTTAGACCCCACACGCGATTTCCAGTCGCGCCCGTTCGGCCACTCCGGCACCTCTCCAATGATTATTTATTTTAGCATTTAAGAGATTATATTTTCAAAAAATGTAATTAATTTCTCTTCATTTTTCTTTAAAAATTCTTCAAGTTCCTCTCTGTTTAGAGGACTGCATGCATCAGGTTCTGAACTGTCAACTTTTACAAGCATTATTCTTTTAATTTTACCTTCAAGAATGGCAACACACATAACAATGTTGTCAATTGTGAATTCTATTTCTTCAAATTCACTTAGATCATCAGGTATTCTTTCACAATAAAGACCACAGTTCTGTAAGAATTTAAAATCTTTGATTTTTTCAGTATTAACTGTTTTCCCTATATATTTTTTAAACTTATCCATAAATGAATCCCTTAAAATAAAAGAGGAGCCTCTTAGATGAGACTCCTCTTTATGCAAAATTAAATATTAAGACTTTTTGTGACATTCATTACACTTTGTTGGTGCTGCTTTTCCAGCCTCGTTTTCCTTTTTATGGCAATCTATACAGTTCTTGTGATATGCATCCATTGCCTTTGGTGCATTGTCTTTTGCCTCTGCAACATCATGACATGTTGTGCATTTCTGAGCCTTTTCAGCAGGATTTGCATCCTTGTGGTGACAGACTTTGCAATCCACCTTATAATTTTCAATATGTTTCTTGTGCGTAAAATCAACTGGTGGGAACTTTCCACCATCCCAATGTAACTTGTAAACATCCTGAGGCTGAGCATAGACAAAGGAAATAGCAAATAGAAAACTAGCAGCAATAAGAACCATCAATCCTTTTTTAGATTTCATCCTCTTTCACCTCCTTTCGTTAATTTTTATAATTTTCACACTATTCATGTTCTTCTTCGTAACCTGTAAACATAGCCTTAATATGTGCCATTGGTGTGTGTCCTAGTGTGGCAAGGTAGAAATGGACAATTATAAAGGCACTGAAGAATATCCAAAGAGCTGTATGAATGAGTGTAGCAATCTGTATTCCACCAATGAGTTTAGCCAATGAACCGAAAAGCTCTGGATCCCAGAGAATCAAGCCTGTAATAATTTGTAATGGTATAAGAAGTGCCATTATCATTAAATAGGAGATTTGTTGCATTGGATTAAATTTATTTTCAGGTGTTGGATGATGAGGATTTTTATCGCCTACCATTATTCCATATCCATAATATTTAGCCTGTCTTATTGAATTTTTTATAAATTCCACAGGTCTCCAGAAAGGTGGTACGTAGATTTTGAATAGTTTACCCGATAAAAGATAGTACAATAGCCATATAAAATAGTTTGCAAGCAATATAAAACCAAGCCAGCTATGAATTTGAACAGCAGTTTCAAAGCTCATCAATCCCATTGAGTCAACAAATCTTATTTGAGCACCTGTAATTATAAGTATTATGAAACCTATTGCATTTATCCAATGCCAGATTCTGACTGGTAATGGATGAAGATAAATTTTCTTCATTATTTACCTCCTTTTCTTTTTCTTCTAATTGGTGCTGTTAAAATTCTGAGAGTTATGTGTCCTACTGGAACAGCAATACCGCCAAGAAGAGCTACGAAGAACAGAATGTCAAGAATTTTTATTTTAGTCAGACCTAATACATAGAAGTCTTTGATATTTGGTATTGCATAGGCTGAGTTTAAGGCTTTTCTGTCAAGTTCTAATTTTATAGGTTTTGTTCCTTCTTGGTTAATCTCAAGTTTCGACTTAAATTGAGCACCTGAAGAATGGCAGTAAGAGCAGTCTTTTATTGATTTTTCTTTTGACTCTATTTTATGAGCATCATTGGGATTTAAAACATCAATTCTACCTGAAAGATTTGCTTTTGACTTTGCTTTTACCGTTGACATAAATTTCCAGAGTTCATCTTGCTGAACTGTTTCATCATTATTGTAATCAATTTTAGCTTTCACACCTTTTATATCTATGCCAAATATCTTTGCAACTTCTGAATTTGTTAATGGTTTTTTATTAGCCCTATCAAAAAGTGTAAGATAGATTGCTTTTTCAGCTTTTGTATGGCAGGAAGCACAGGATGCAGAATTAAAATGGGCATCTACAAAAGTTGTTAATCTCAGAGGTGGATTCCATAGCCATTTTGTATGGGTTGATTTTGCATCTTTGTGGCATTTAATACAGGAATCCCCTAATTTTGCAATGTTTGTTGGCAGTACATCATGGGAGTTATGACAGGAAGCACAGTTTGGTGCATTTTGTTTTCCTTGAATTATTGCCTGTTGATGTACACTTTCTTTAAAGGCTTTGCCAGAATCACTGTGGCATTTTATGCAGAGTTCTGAACTTGCCATTTTGTCTTTAGTAATGTATGTCACTTTATGATAATCATGGCATTTAACACAATCAGGAGATTGCTGATTACCCTTTTTAAGAGCTTCTGCATGAATACTTATATCATATTTCTTAACTGCGTCCTGATGACAGTTATTGCAGATATCTTTTGCTTTTGTTCTGTAATCTTTTATAGAGTCAAAAGTTCTTATAGGATGCTCACTTCTGGAAAATTCTTTGTGGCAATCTGTACATTTAAGTTTTTTATGAACAGAACTTAAAATATCGTTTTCTTTTACCTGCACTGATAATGTTTCTCCGTTTTTCATTTTCATCACAATGCTACTGCTATGACATTTCAAGCAATACTGATTTTCGGGAAGAGATTTAACAACCTTGGCTGATTTTACTCCATGGTACCCATGGCATTCAATACATGATGCTGTTTTTGTAAGAGCATAATGGGCTGGATTTTTCTGAAGTTCTTTATCAGTATGACATTTTGTACAAATTGCAGTCATTTTAGTTCTATACTCTGCTTTATTTTTGTAATCATATACAGGATGATTTACCTTTGAAAAATCACTGTGACAGACAAGGCATTGAAATTTACCATGAACAGATTTTTTAATTTCATCCTCATTAACCTTAAGAGAAATCTTCTCTTTACTTGGCAGAGTCTTGCTTATATTAAATTTATGGCAACTTATACAGTATTCATTAAAAGATGCTTTCTTTTTCCAATCTTTCATTGAATCAATGTAATGGGAGCCATGACATTCTGCACAGAGAACTTCACCTTTTTTTACAATTTGTCCATGCATTTTAGGTTTCATCAAAGCATCTTGTGGATGACAGGTTAAGCAATTTTTTGAAAATTCTTTTGTGTATACCCTCTTATCAGCAATTTTTTTGGGTCTAGGATGATTTTTTAATGTAATATCTGGATGACAGGATGAACAATCAAGACTTCCATGAACAGATTTTTCAAATTTTGCACCATCAATATAAAGGGAGAGTGTTTCGCCATTTTCTAATTTTTTCTGGAAGCTTTTCATCCCATGACATCGCAAACAGGATTTTACATCGTCAGAAACTGCTTCTTTAACTGGAATAAAATATGAAAGAAGAAAGCATAAGATAATCACACCGCAAATTAAAATCCCTCTCATCCCTCACTCCTTTACCCGAATTTTAAATGTTTGGGACATTATACCACAACATCAAGAGAATATCAATAATTTGTAACAGATGGGTTTATAAAAATTTTTAAAAAATTTGATAATTATTTTTTATAGAGAGGATCTTCGCAGATATTTTTTAAACAGTAGTTTACGGCTTCTTCAATTTGAGAGGCTGTTTTTTCTGAAAACCCAATTAATGCTTTACTACCAATAAATGTAACAGGAACTCCTGTTGGATTTATTTTGTAAGCTTTTGACATTGTTTTGAGAAGTTCTACTGATGCAGGCACTGATACATCATAATCTTTAATTTGAAGCGAAGGATACTTTTTCTTTAACTCAGATAAAAAAATTTTTTCCTTTGCGCAGTAGGGACATCCTTCTGCCCAGAAAAGATAAAGAATGACAGGTTTTTTGTCTTTGCAATCGGCAATTCCAATAAATAAAAAAAGAATTATAAAGGCAGGCACGATGAATTTTTTCAAGCAACTCATAGAAAAATATATCACAGATATGATAAATTAATCAATTATTAACTCAAACTTCTTTGGAGGAATAATGCTCAACAAACTAAATGAGAAGGTGTGGAATTTTTTTTCCTCTGTTGACCTTGCAGTAGCTTTGTTTATAATTATTTCATCTGGAGCTGCTATTGGTACAATTATTCCTCAAAGCATTGAGCCTGAGCCAATTATTAAGTTTTTTTCAAAGTTCATGTCCATTTCATCTGCTCATAAAGTATATGAAATAATTAGCCTTTTTGATCTTAACAATGTTTATCACAGTTGGTGGTTTATATTTTTACTGTTCATGTTTGCACTAAATTTAATTGTTTGTTCCATTGATAGACTACCTTCACTTCTAAAATCCTTCAAAACCTCTCCAAAGCCTTATCCAATGCAGATACTTGAGAATATGCCAGTAAAAAAAACATTAAAAATAAACGATGATAAGATATTGGACAAAATTAAAGAAATCTTTCAAAATAGAGGATTTTCGACACATATATTTGAAACTCAGGAAGGTCTTCAAATCCATGCGAAGAAATGGACTAAAACAAGACTTGCAGTATATCTAACTCACCTAAGTATCCTTATAATTCTTGCTGGAGCTCTAATAGGAAGCTTTTTTGGTTTTAGAGGTTCTATGAACATAGTTGAAGGAACAGGTCTTAATTTTGTGATTTCTGATGATGGTAAAGCGATTCCACTTGATTTTGAAGTAAGATGTGAAAAATTTGAGGCAGAATACTATGAAAACTCTTCAATGCCCAAAGCTTATAGAAGCTATATAAAAATTATTGAAAATGGTAAACCTGTAATGGAAAACATTGTAATTGAGGTAAATCAACCTTTTACTTACAAAGGAATTACATTTTATCAAGCAAGCTATGGATTTCAACCAACTGAGCATGCCGAATTCAGGTTTACATATTTTGATAAAACAGGCAAAGAATTTAATATAAACGCTCATTTTGAGGAAAAGTTTAAAATTCCTCAAACTTCGGTAACTGCTTCTGTTACAGATTTTTCTCCTGCTTTGGGAGTAGATGAAGAAGGAAAACTCTTTAATATGACTTCAGATATGATTAATCCCGCTGTTTTGGTAACTTTTGAAGAAAATGGGAAGAAAACTCAACAGTGGATTCTAAAAAGAATTCCTGAGACATGGCAAACTCCCTATGGAACACTTAGATTTAACGAACTATGGGGTGCCCAATTTACAGGACTGCAGGTAAGAAAAGACCCAGGGGTACCTTTAATTTACATAGGTTCAATTTTGATGTGCATTGGTCTTTTTATATGCCTTTTCTTAAGACCTGTTAATTACTTTGTAGTAATAAGCAAAAATCAGATAAACTTTTATTGTCCAACATCAAAGGGAATAGTTGAAAGACAAATTGATGAGATAATAAAAAAGCTTAAAGGAGAACAACTATGAGCTACCAGATTATATCTATTGCAGGACTTCTTTACATGCTTGCAATGCCCGGTTATATTGTTTATCTCCTTACGAAAAATAAAAAAATAGGTATTGTTGCAACAGGAGTGCTCTCTGCTGGAACTCTAATCCATATTTATGGATTCATTCAGAGATTTAAAGAGATGTATTCAATAAATCATTCAATTATGAGAAGTATTCCCATAACTAATCTGTACGAAAGTTTGATTTTTTTTGTTTTGTGTATGGTAGCAGGTTATCTTTTCATTGAGTGGAAATATAAAAATAAGAGTTTTGGAGTTTTTGTTTCAATTATAGCTGGTATAACAATTGGCTTAACTGATGTGCTTGGAGTAACAAAGGAAGTACAGCCTCTTGTTCCTGCTCTTAAAAGTAATTGGTTGCTAGCACATGTTGCTTTGAGTTTTATATCTTATGCAGCCTTTGCGATAAGTTTTATCACAGCCATTCTTCATGTGATAATGGACACAGAAAACAAAAAATCTTTTAAATACATTTTTTCAACATCAATTCTGGGCTTTATGGTTTTTTTGTTTATATCGTTAATATTTGATAGTCTTTCAGCATCAAATCCTAAATCAGTAAAAATCTTTCATACAACTTTAGGAAGTTCTTCATTGATAATATCTACTTTAAGCTGGATAGCACTATTAGTAACTGTTTTTCTATTCTGGAAGTTTGGCGATTTAATAAAAAAAGCCCTTCATAGTCTAAAGATTAATTCACAATTTCTTGAAGATTTGACATATAAAGGAATAGCATTTGGTTTTCCAATATTTACCATAGGAGGATTGGTTTTTGGAGCAATATGGGCTGATCAGGCTTGGGGAAGATACTGGGGATGGGATCCAAAGGAGACGTGGTCGTTGATAACATGGTTTGTTTATGCATTCTATCTTCATGCAAAATTTATAAGAGGATGGAAAGGTACGAAGATATCAATGATAGCTGTAATAGGCTTTCTTGTAACAATTTTTACCTATCTTGGAGTAAATCTATTTTTAAGCGGGCTACATTCATACGGAAGTATGTAATTCATGATTATACTTGGAATTGATACATCCTGTGATGACACATCAGTTGCAATTTTAGAGAATAGAAAAATTTTAAGCAACATTGTGTCATCTCAGATTAAGTTTCACAGCAAATATGGTGGTATTGTGCCTGAAATAGCCTCTCGTAAACACATTGAATGGATATGGGATGTTACTGAGAGAGCTCTCAATGAAGCAAAAGTGAAATTAAATGATGTTGATCTTATAAGCGTATGTCATGGTCCTGGTTTAATTGGGTCTTTATTAGTTGGGCTTTGTTTTGCTAAAGCTTTAAGTTATGCATCTCATAAACCTTTAATTGGAGTAAATCATCTTGAAGGACATATTCAGGCAATTTTTTTAGAAGAAAAGTTTCCAGAGTTTCCATTTTTAACTCTTATAGTTTCAGGGGGGCATACTTCTCTTTACAGGGTCGATGATTTTGGAAAATATAAAGAGCTTGGAAGAACCCGTGATGATGCTGCAGGGGAAGCCTATGACAAAGTAGCAAAAATGCTCGGACTTGGTTATCCTGGCGGACCAGTAATTGATGCACTAGCCCAGAATGGAGATGTAGAAAAATTTAATCTTCCAAGACCTTATCTACAGGGAACACTAGATTTTAGCTTTAGTGGATTAAAAACAGCAGTTAAGGTACTTTTAAGAAATCTTGGTTATGAAGAAGAGTTTCCACCTGAGGAAATAAAAAGGGATATTTCAGCAGCTTTTCAGGCTTCAGTTGTTGATGTATTGATTGAAAAAGTAAGATGGGCAGGAGCTATGGAAAATTTAAAAAGGGTTGTTATAACAGGTGGAGTTGCTGCAAATAGTGAGTTAAGGAAAAGAGCTCAGATGATAGAAGATTTAGAAGTATATCTTCCTTCAAAATCCCTTTGCACAGATAATGCTGCAATGATAGCTGTTGCAGGATATCATAGATTTCTAAGAGGTGAAAAATCCGATCTTTATTTAAATGCAAGAGCCTATTTACCGTTATAATAAGAGGATAAATTAAGAAGGAGGTAAAAAATGAAAATTATTCTTGCTTATTCAGGAGGACTCGATACTTCAGTTGCAATTAAGTGGTTAAAGGAAAAATATAATGCTGAGGTAATTGCTTTTTGTGCTGACATCGGACAGGAAGAAAACTTTGAGGAGATATCTAAAAAAGCATTAAGTACAGGAGCATCAAAAGTTTATATTGAGGATTTAAGGGAGGAATTTGTAAATGACTATATATTTCCCATGTTAAGAGCAAATGCAGTATATGAAACAGGTTATCTTATGGGAACATCTATTGCAAGACCTCTGATAGCAAAAAAACAAATTGAAATTGCTATAAAAGAAAATGCAGAAGCAGTAGCTCATGGAGCTACTGGTAAAGGAAACGATCAGGTAAGATTTGAATTAACATATTATGCTCTAAAACCTGATATCAAGGTAATTGCGCCATGGCGTGAGTGGGAGTTTGACTCCCGTAGTAGTCTTATTGAATATGCTCAAAAACATAATATTCCTGTGCAGGCTACAAAGGAAAAACCTTACAGTATTGACAAAAATCTTTTCCACATAAGTTATGAAGGAGGAATACTTGAAGATCCTTGGAGAGAGCCTCCAGAAGATATGTATTCAATGGTAATTCCACCTGAAAAAGCTCCTGATAAACCAGTTTATATTGAAATAGACTATGAAGAAGGTAATCCAGTTGCACTTAATGGTGAAAAACTTTCAGGTGTAGAGCTATTTCAGAAGCTTAATAGAATTGCTGGAGAAAATGGAATTGGGAGAGTAGATATTGTTGAAAATCGTTATGTTGGAATTAAATCAAGAGGAGTATATGAAACGCCTGCTGGAACAGTTTTACATATTGCCCATAAAGCAATTGAGTCAATAACAATGGACAGAGAGTTGATGCATCTTAGAGACAGCCTTATACCGAAATATGCTGAACTTATTTACTACGGATACTGGTTTTCACCTGAAAGAGTCGCTTTGCAGAAATTGATTGATGAAACCCAGAGAAATGTTAAAGGTACAGTAAGACTTAAACTTTATAAAGGTAATTGTATAGTTACAGGAAGAAAGTCACCCTACTCTCTCTATAGCCAGGAACTTGCTACTTTTGAAAAAGACCAGATTTACAACCAAAAAGATGCTCAGGGATTTATTAAAATTAATGCGTTAAGATTAAGAATGTTGAAAAATGTTTAATGAAGAAGTTAGACTTTATCTTGCATTAAACGAAATAAAAGATCTGGGTTCTGTTCTTGTAAAAAGACTTATTACAAAATTTAACTCGGCAGAAAATATTTTCAGTGCAACTATTGAGGAACTTGCTGAGATTGACGGAATAGGAATACAGAGAGCAAAAAGAATAAAAGAATTCAACAAATGGAATGAAATAGACCGAATAATAAATCTTTGTGAAAAAAGACAAATTAAGATTTATTCATTAAATGATGAAGAATATCCCAAGTATTTGAAAGAGATTTACGATCCACCGGTGGTTTTATTCTGTAAAGGAGAGATAAAACCTGAAGATCATTTTGGATTGGCAATTGTTGGTTCAAGAAAATTGAGTGAATATGGTAGAAGAGTAACAGAGCAATTAGCATCTCAAATTGCTCAATGTGGTATTACCATTGTAAGCGGACTTGCAAGAGGAATTGATTCAGTGGCACACAAATCAGCTATTTCCAATGGTAGTAGAACTATTGCTGTTTTAGGTAGCGGAGTTTTAAATATTTACCCACCGGAAAATAGACTTTTAGCAGAAAAAATCATCCACAATGGTGCAATTTTAAGTGAGTTCTATCCTGAGGAAGGACCAAAAAAGGAAAATTTTCCAAGGAGAAATAGAATAATAAGTGGAATGTCAATTGGAACAGTTGTTACTGAAGCTTCGATAAATTCTGGAGCTCTAATTACCGCATCTTTTGCTTTAGAACAGGGAAGAGAAGTTTTTGCTGTTCCAGGAAATATTAATTCAAAAAATTCTGAAGGTACAAATTATTTGATTCAAAAAGGAGCAAAACTTGTTACAAAAGTTGAGGACATACTTGATGAAATAATGCATTTTATTCCATCATTAAAAAAGCAATATAAAACTGAAACAGTTGAATTAGATAGTGAAGAAAGGGATATATTTAATATATTAGATGAACTGCTAACAACAGATGAGATAGTTTTAAGGACAGGTATAAGTATAACAAAAGTTCTTGAAATACTTCTCAGACTTGAAATAAAAGGATTGATTACAAAAATAGAAGGTAAATACACGAGGAGGATTTAGATGAAACTTCTTGATTATCTAAGAGTTCTTGCAAGACAGTTAATTGACAATGACTACAGCGAGGAGACTCTAAAAGATATATCTCTCGTCGAAATTGATTTACATCAGATAAAAGAGGAGCTTAATTTCATTGAAGGGAGTGAACTTCTCGAGCTTGAAGAAATTGATATGATAAGGGCTCTTCTTGCTTATCTATTGATGAGGGAGACCGATCTACACGAAGATGATATATACAGCTTTATTTTCAGTAAAGGAAAACAAATAATATGGAACTAAAAGGAAAAAATCTTATAATTGTCGAATCACCTGCAAAAGCGAAAACAATCAATAAAATTGTAGGGAAAGATTTTCAGGTAAAGGCATCAATTGGACATATTAAAGACCTTCCAGAGGACAGACTTGGTGTTAATATAGAAAAAGGATTTGAGCCTGAGTACATTATAATTCCAGGAAAAGAAAAAGTCGTAAAAGAACTAAGAGAGTCTGCGAAATATGCAAAAAAAATATTTATTGCCACTGATCCTGATAGAGAAGGAGAAGCTATAGCCTATCACATTGCAGAAGAAATAAAGACTTCAGGAGTTCCAGTTTATAGGGCAATCTTTAATGAAATCACTCCAACTGCCGTAAAAAAGGCAATTGAAAATCCGTCAAAGATAGATTTAAACAAAGTATATTCTCAACAGGCAAGAAGAATTCTTGACAGACTTGTTGGTTACAACTTGAGTCCTTTTCTCTGGAAGAAGGTTAAAAAAGGGTTAAGTGCTGGAAGGGTTCAATCTGTTGCTTTACGAATGGTTGTTGAAAGAGAAAAGGAAATACTTACATTTCAGCCCACAGACTACTGGACAATACATGGTGAATTTGAAAGTGACGGGAAAAAACTTAATGCCAATTTACATAAGTACAGAGGTAAACTTGTCGTTGACAGAAAAGATGAAGAAGCAAAATTTCTAATTACTGTTGAAGAAGAAGCTCAAAAAATTATAGATGAACTTAAAGGATTAGATTACTATCTGTCAAAGATTGAAAAGAAAAGAAAAAAGAAAAATCCACCAGAGCCTTTTAGAACCGCAACACTTCAACAGCAGGCTTCGTCAGTACTAGGTTTTTCTCCCAAGAAAACCATGTTAATTGCTCAACAACTTTACGAAGGAATTGATATAGAAGGCAGTAGAGTTGGATTGATTACATATATGAGAACAGACTCTGTAAGAGTTGCTCAGGAAGCAAAACAGTGGGCAAAAAAAATTATTGAGGGAACTTTTGGTAAAGAATTTATCGGTACAGACACAGGCAAACAGACTAAAAAAACAACAACACCTATACAGGATGCCCATGAATGTATAAGACCTACTTATCCTGATAAAACACCAGACGTTGTCAAGAAATATCTTACAAAGGAACAATACTCTTTATATAAACTTATATGGGACAGATTTCTTGCCAGCCAGATGAGCCCCGCTGAGATTGAACAAACTACATATATAATTGAAGACAAAGACAGTACTGCCCAATTCAGAGTAAGTGGTTCAGTTATTGTATTTCCAGGATTTCTTGTTCTCTATAAAGATGAAGAAAGTGAGCAAGATACAATATTGCCTTCTTTGAAAGAAAAATCTCAATTAAAACTTATTGATGTTACATCAGAAAAACATACGACAGAACCTCCTCCAAGATATACAGAGGCAACACTTGTTAAAGCCCTTGAAGAGAAAGGTATTGGCAGACCTTCTACCTATGCTACTATACTAAGTACAATTCAGGAAAGAGATTATGTAAGAAAGATCAAAAATAGGCTATATCCAACCTATCTCGGTTTTGTTGTAAATGACCTTCTTGAAGAAAAGTTCCCTGAGTTGATGGATTATAACTTTACTGCAAAAATGGAAGAAGATCTTGATAAAATCTCCCTAAACGAAGTTAAGTGGAATAAAGTAATTGAAGAATTTTATAGAGAATTTGAGAAAGATCTTGAGGAAGCTCTAAAAACTTCCAGAAGAACAAAACCCAGAGAAATCATGACAGAAGTCATATGCGACAGGTGCGGTAAAAATATGGTTATAAGATGGAGCAAAGGATTACCATTTTTAGCTTGTTCCAGTTATCCTTCCTGTAAAAATTCCAGATCATTAAGCAAATCTGAAAATGGTAATGAAGCAAAACCAACGGACAAAATATGTCCAGAATGTGGGGCTCCACTGGTGATAAGAAATGGCAGAAGAGGTGAATTTATTGCCTGTTCAAAATATCCTGAGTGTAAATATACTCAATCAATTACTGCTGAGATAAAGTGTCCCCAATGCGGTGGAGATATTTTGAAAAAACAAACTAAAAAAGGCAGAAGTTTCTGGGCTTGTTCAAATTATCCAGAGTGTAAATTTACACTATCTTTTGAACCAGTAGCAGTGGAATGTGAAAAATGCAAAGCTCCTTACATGTTGAAAAAGAAAGACAAAAATGGTGAAGAATTTTTAATTTGCCATAATCCATCCTGTAAATGTAAAATAGAATTAAACGAAAACTCAGCTGGGACCGACCCTGCGCAGCAGAAGGATGTGAACCCCGCCAGGTCCGGAAGGAAGCAACGGTAAGCATTCCATTCTGCGTGCCGCAGTAAGTCGGTCCCTTTTTAAGGAATTTAAGATGGCATATCTGGGCCTAGCAAGAAAATACAGACCTCAAAAGTTTTCTGATCTAACAGGACAAGAAGTAGTTGTAAAAATACTTGAAAATTCATTAAAAGCTGGAAAGATCTCTCATGCCTATATTTTTTCAGGTCCTAAAGGAGTTGGCAAAACATCAACAGCAAGGATTCTTGCAAAAGCATTAAACTGTACAGGCCATCAGCCAAGACCCTGCAATGAATGTCCTTCCTGCCTTGCAATAAAAGAAGGTAGAGCTATGAGTGTTATAGAAATAGATGCTGCATCTCATACATCAGTGGAAAACATTAGAGATTTAAGAGAGAATATAAGATATGCCTCTGCAGAAGGGCTTTATAAAGTTTACATAATTGATGAGGCTCACATGTTGAGTCAAGCAGCCTTTAATGCTTTTCTTAAAACTTTGGAAGAACCTCCTCCTCATGTGGTATTTGTTTTAGCAACAACTGAACCAAGAAAAATTCCTCTAACTGTTTTAAGTAGATGTCAGCATCTTCAATTTAAAAGAATCCCTGTTAATTTAATAAAACAACGACTTCAATTTATTTGTATGCAAGAAAATATTGATATTACTGAAGAGGCACTTCATATCATTGCAACAAATGCTGAAGGTAGCATGAGAGATGCTTTAGTATTGCTTGATCAAGTAACATCATTTACAGATAAAGTCACACAGGAAGATGTAAATCTTCTGATTGGTGGAGCAGATACAGGGCTACTTTATGAGCTTACAGAATCCTTAATTGAGGGAGAAAAGGAAAGAATTATTTTGCAGATAGAAGAACTAAATAGTATTGGAACTGACTTCAAAAGGCTGACAACAGATTTAATTAATTTTCTGAGAAATATACTTGTATGTAAAATCACGAAAAATTTTAAACTTTATGTAACTGAATCAGAGACAGAGCTAATTACAAAATTGAGTAAGAAGACATCGGAAGAGCATCTTATTCTTCTCATAAAAGAATTAATTAATTCTGAGTTGGCAATAAAAAATTCGTTTTTCCCGAGAATTATTTTCGAGATAACTCTTCTCAAACTTAGCCTGCTGTCACACTTCAGAAATATTGATGAAACCATAAGAGAGGTAAACAAAAGAGTGTCTGTGGATAATGCAATTCCTCCTACATCTTTATCTCAAAATACAGAGAATTTAGTTGAGAAAGAAAAATCTTTACCAGAAAGCACATTAAAATTAAAAGAAACAATCTGGCAGGAATTTCTTGAAAAGCTTGAAGTTCAGAATCATCTGCTTGCTACGAAAATTAAACATGCTGAAGTAATTTTTGAAGATAATGAAATTCATTTAATTTACAATGGTGGTGCTGCTCTTTATGCTGAATCTTTAAAAGAAAATTTATCGGTAATCCAAAATTTATTGAAAGAATCAGGTTATGATGGTAAGATAGTTATACGGACTGTAGAGAATTTAAATACACATCAGTCAAGGGAAGATTTAACTAAGGAAGTTATTAATCATCCTCTTGTTAAAAAAACTTTGCAGCTTTTTGATGGAAGAATTTTTAATATAATACCTAAAAAAGGAGGAGGAGATGTCTAAAAAGATGTTTGGAGAGATAATGAGGCAAGCTCAAAAAATTCAGGAAGAAATTCAGAGAAAACAGGAAGAGATAAAAAAGATGACAGTTGAAGCAACAGCAGGCGGAGGAATGGTTACAGTTCAAGCAAATGGAGCAGGAGAAATTATTTCAGTAAAGATTGATAAAGAAGTTGTAAATCCTGATGATGTAGAAATGCTTGAAGATTTAGTTCTTGCTGCGGTAAATGAAGCATTAAAAAGAGCTCATGAACTTGCACAAAGCGAGATGGCTAAAGTTTCTCTACCGTTCAATCTTCCAGGAATGCCTGACCTAAGCAGTATTTTTGGAAGATTATGAGTAATCCTATAGAGAAACTTATTGAAAATCTTTGCAAACTTCCGGGGATTGGTAGAAAAACTGCTCAGAGACTTGCTTTTTTTATAATGAGCATGCCACAGCAAGAAGCTATTGATATAGCACAGGCAATTATAAATCTGAAAAAAAACGCTAAATACTGCTCTGTTTGTTTTAACATTACGGAGCAGGAAAAATGCAATATATGCAGTAATCCTGAAAGAGATCAATCTATAATATGTGTAGTAGAAGAACCAAGCAATATAGTTTTATTTGAAAAAACTGGATATAAGGGTACATATCATGTTCTTGGAGGAAATATATCTCCTGTTGATGGATTAACTCCAGATAAGTTAAAGATAAAAGAGCTTGAAGAGAGAGTTAAAACAGGTCAGATCAAAGAAGTTATAATCTCAACAAGCCCAAATACAAAAGGAGAGCTTACAGCACAATGGATCGCTGATATGTTAAAAAAATACGACATTAAAATATCAAGAATTGCCTATGGGCTTCCTATAGGGATTGACATTGAGTTTGCAGATGAAGTAACATTGTCAAAAGCTTTAGAAGGAAGGAAGCCTGTGAATGTATGAAGAGCTAAAAAAAAGAAGATTAGAGCTTGAAAAAACATTAGAGGAAATTGCTGAAGAGACGAAGATAAAGAAGTCTTACTTGCAGTTCATAGAAGAAGGTGATTTTGATAAATTACCAATTGCAGTATACACAAGAGCATATATTATAACCTATGCGAAAAATCTTGGAGTCGATCCATCAGCTATTTTAAAAGATTATGAAAATTATCTCCAATCAAAACAAAATACTAAAAGAGAAATCGAACTAAATGACATAGAATCGTCCGATCAAAAAACATCTTTTTTCAAAAAGTTACCAAACTGGAGTATAACCTTAGCGGTCATATTTATAGTTTTTTTTATAGTTTTTCTACTTATCAAATCTGAGAGAAAAGAACAAATCTTACCTCCCCCACCCCCTGTAAAGCAAGAGACGAACTCAGAAATATCAAAAATTGAGGAAAAAATAGAAACAAACATGTCTCAACAGGAATCTCCAGTAAAAGAACAAAAACTTATAATTGAAACTTCTGATAAAGTGTGGATGAGAATAACCATAGATGATAGGGACAAGAGAGAGTTTCTTCTCAATCCAGGACAAAAGATACAACTTCAAGCTAATAAATCTTTCAGACTTCATATAGGAAATGCTGGAGGAGTTAAAGTTTTATTTAACGGTAAAGACATGGGAAAAATTGGAGAAACCGGTCAGGTAGTATATCTCAATCTTCCACAGGAGAAAAATTGAAGGGAGAAAATCTATTAGAATTTATTAGAAAATCTGATAAACCTCTAAGTTTCAAAGAAATAGCAGAGGCTTTTGGACTAAAATCTTCTGAAAGAAAAAAGTTAAAGCGCCTTCTTAAAGACCTTGTCACTCAAGGAAAGATTTTGAGAAATCGAAAAGGACTTTACTTGCCTGTTAAGGAAGTACAACTAATAACAGGCTTTTTTGAGGCTCACAGAAATGGATATGGCTTTGTAATTCCTGACTCTCCCAGTGAAAGAGATATATTCATCCCTCCCCATGCGACAATGGGAGCAATGCATGGAGACAGAGTTGTTGCAAGGCTTGAACAGAGAAGGAAAAGAGAAGGAAGAATAATAAGAATACTTGAAAGAGCTGTAAAAAGAGTTGTTGGTTTAGTAGAAAAATCAGGTCCAATTTTTTATATTCAACCAAGAAATAAAAATATAAATCAACAGATTGTTATTGCACCAGGAGAAATTAAAGTTAAACCAGGAGATATTGTTCTTGCTGAGGTTACAACCTATCAATCAATAAATAAACCTTTAGTTGCAAAAATAATTAAAGTTTTTGAAAAACCCAAAAACTCCAGACAAGATATTGAAATACTTACCTATGAATATGATTTACCAAAAAAGTTTCCTAATGATGTGATTACTGCTTCGGAAGAAATTTCTTCCAAAGGTATTTCAAAAAGACAGTTTAAAAACAGAGTTGATCTAAGAGAACTTCCCACAGTAACCATAGATGGAGAAAATGCAAAGGATTTTGACGATGCTGTCTCTATAAAGAAAACAAGAAACGGTTTTATACTCTGGGTTCACATAGCTGATGTAAGTCATTATGTAAAATGGAACTCTACCATAGACATAGAAGCAAGACAAAGAGGAACAAGCGTTTATTTACCAGACCGTGTAATACCTATGCTTCCTCCAGCATTGAGTGAAAATATATGCAGTTTACTTCCAAAAACTCCAAGACTTACCTTTACAGTAGAAATGCATTTCAGTAACTCAGGAGAAAGAAAGGAAACTCTTTTTTATCCCAGTATAATCCAGACTGTAGAGAGAATGACCTATACTTCAGTTAAAAAAATTTTAATTGATAAAGATGCAGAAGAGATTAAAAGATATAAAAGCCTTGTACCTCATTTTGAAAGAATGGCTGAACTTTGCGAAATACTTAAGAATAAAAGAAAAAAAAGAGGTAGCCTCGATTTTGATCTTCCCGAACCAGAGGTTTTACTTGACATAAAAGGAGATCCTCAGGCAATAATTAAAGCTGAAAGAAATCTTGCTCACTTTATAATTGAAGAATTCATGATAGCAGCAAATGAGGCAGTTGCAGAGTTTTTATATTCCAAAAATGTTCCATGCCTTTACCGTGTTCATGAAGAACCTGAACCCAATAAAATTCAATATCTTACTAAAATTATCAAAAATTTGGGCATTTTAAAAGAAGACTTGAAGCCATCTAAGTTTCATGAATTCATCGGAGTAGTCAAAGGTACTCCCTATGAAGAGATAGTGAACTATCTAATTTTAAGAAGTTTAAAACAAGCCCGTTATAGTCCAGAAAATGTTGGACATTTTGGATTGGCATCAGAATGTTATACTCATTTTACCTCACCTATAAGAAGATATCCTGACCTCATTGTTCACAGAATTTTAAAGGAATTTTTACAAAAAGAAAAAATATCAAAAGAAAGAAAAAAGGAGCTTGAAGAGATTCTGCCCGATATTGCCATTCATAGTTCAAGAATGGAAAGAAGAGCTGATTCTGTTGAAAGAGATTCTATTCAAATAATGAGAGTGTGGTTTATGAAAGACAAGGTTGGAGAAGAGTTTAATGGAAAAGTTACAATGGTTAGTCCAGAGGGATTAAGAGTAAGACTTGAAGAATATTATATTGAAGGATTCTTGCCTATTTCTTACATGACTGACGATTTTTATCAATTTGATGAAAAAAAATACTGCCTGATGGGCTTGAAGAAAAAAAGAAAGTTTACAATTGGCACGTCTTTACAAATTAGAGTTTCAAAAGTAAACATTGATGAAAGAGAGATAATTTTTGAACTTCTGTGAAATAGAGAAAATTCTCAGTTTTAGAAGATTAAATATAAATAAATTGATAAACTCAAAAAATCCTCTATTTTCAGGAAAGACCACGTAAGTTCTGGAATTTTTCTTTTAATGCCTTTTCAACAATTGGGGGGACAAGGTTTTTTACAGAGCCTCCAAAATATGCAATTTCTTTAACAATACTGGAAGAAAGAAAAGAATATTCTTCAGAAGGCATTAAAAATACTGTTTCGGCCTCTTTAAAAAGTCTGCGATTGGCATGAGCAAGTTGAAGTTCAAACTCATAGTCTGACACTGCTCTTAACCCTCTCACAATAGCTACAGCTCCTTTTTCTTTTAAAAAATCAACAAGAAGACCATCAAAGGATTCAACTTTTAAATTTTTAAGTCCCTTTGTTGTTTCCTTTATAAAATGAACTCTCTCTTCCACAGTAAAAACAGGATTTTTTTTATAACTTGACACTGCAACAGCAACTATAAGTTCATCAAAAATTTTAAGTGCTCTTTTGATGACATCAAGATGTCCATTTGTTATAGGATCAAATGTTCCCGGATAAATTCCTATTTTTTTCACTCTTCCCTCCTATAAACAGTTAAAAGAGTATCACCGTATTTGTAGCATTTGTGTATCTTGAGAGCTTTAAGTTTTTCCCTTAATGATTCTTTTTTATAATGTTGCAGTATCAATAAGCCATTTTCTTTAACAAGAAGTTTTTTTTCGAATACTTTGAATAATCTTTCCAGTTCTCCTGATTCATATGGAGGATCTGCAAAAATTATGTCATATGCTCTGGAACTCTGTTCAAGAAAATGCACTGCATCCAGATTGTAAACTTTTGCTTTATCTGAAAGTTTCTTTTTCTGGAGGGTGTTTTTTATAAAAATGCATAAAACAGGATCTTTTTCTACAAATATTACCTCACAGGCACCTCTTTTTAAAGCTTCCATGCCAACTAAGCCCTTACCTGCATAGAGGTCAATAAATGTTTTGTCCTGTACATCTTTTAAAATGTCAAAAATAGCCTTTCTAACAATTGCAGGAGTTGGTCTTACTGTTTTTTGAACCATTTTTTTATTCCCTTATTTCTGGATTTGTAAAGTATTTTTCTGGCAAACTATAGTCTAAAATTTTTACTTTTCTTCCTTCTACCTTAAGTCTTCCTTCAGCAAAAAGTCTTATTGCTTCAGGATAAATTTTATGTTCAAGCTTTAGGATTCTCTCAGAAAGGCTTTCTTCTGTATCCTCAGGATGAACTGGCACAGCTGCCTGAATTATTATTGGTCCTGTATCAACTCCTTCGTCAACAAAATGAACAGTGCAACCACTTATTCTAACTCCATAATCAACTGCCTGTTTCTGACCATGCAATCCTGGAAATGATGGAAGAAGAGCTGGATGGATGTTCATAATTCTATTTGGAAAAGCATCAAGCAGAGGTTTTTTAACTATTCTCATAAATCCTGCCAGAACTACAAGTTCTACACCTTTTGATAAAAGTTCATCTCTTATTTTTTCATAAAAGGCTTCCTTTGAAGAAAAGTCTTTTGGATTGACATAAAGATAAGGTATTCCATGTTTTTTAGCTCTCTCTATTGCATATGCCTCTGGATTGTCAACAATAAGAATTTCTATTTTTGCTTGAAGCTTGCCAGCTTCAATCTCATCAATTATCGCCTGAAAATTAGAACCTCTTCCTGATGCTAAAACTCCTATTTTAAGCATTTTTAAACCTCCTCAAAACGAAATTCATGAATAAAATCAACAACTTTTTTCAATACATCAACATTGGTATTAATATTAACCCCATGACCAAGATTAAAAATATGAGATTTTGCAGAATTTCCATCAATTAACACATTTTTTACTCTTTTTAAAATCTCATCTTCTCTACCAAGAAGAACAAGAGGATCAAGATTACCCTGAATAGGTCTATAATTAAGATAAAAACAGGCATCCTTTATATCAACTCTCCAGTCAAGACTAAAAACATCAAATTCTAAATCTTTAATTTGATTAAGAAGTCCTGATGTATTTGAACAATAATAGATTAAAGGAACAGACATAGATATTTGCTTTAGTATTTTTTCTAAATAGGGTTTGCAGAATATTCCATAATCAAAAGGAGAGAGAATCCCAGCCCATGTATCAAAAATCTGTACTGCATGAACTCCAGCATTTATTTGCTCAATGAGATACTTAGTTGTTGCCTCTGTAAGAGTCTCCATAAGCCTATGAAAGTTTTGGGGTTCTGAAAAGATAAATCTTTTTGTATTAACAAAATCCTTTGAAGAACCTCCTTCAATCACATATGTTGCGAGAGTGAATGGTGAAGCAGAAAAACCTATCAGAGGAACATCAAGTTCTTTTATTAAAATTTTAATTGTCTCAAAAACAAAATCTACGGCTGATAGATCAAATTCTTTTAAATTTTTTAAATCAAACCCTGTTCTTATAACAGGTGAAACCTCTGGACCTTTATCTATAAAATCTATTTTCAAACCCATTGCTTCAAGAGGTATCAAGATATCTGAAAAAAGGATAGCTGCATCAACATTTAAAATCTTTACAGGCTGAAGTGTCACTTCTGCTGCAATTTCAGGAGTTTTGCACATTGTAAGAAAATCATATTTTTGCCTTATTTTTTGATACTCTGGCATATATCTTCCTGCCTGTCTCATAAACCATACAGGAGTATATGAAGGTCTTATACCCTGACAGGCTTTTAAAAAGGCATCTTTCATCTATATCTCCTTGGAATGTATTTACATTGCGGATCTTCTTCCATGTAATCTTCCTTTAGACAATAAGCACGGGCTCTACATCCTCCACAAACATTTATATACTCACAAACTCCGCAACGGCCCTTGTATGAAGCAAAATCTCTTAAGTCTTTAAATAATTTTGAGTTTTCCCATATCTCTCTGAAACTCTGTTTTTTTAAATTACCCGCTGGCAAAGGAAAATAACTACAGGGCATTACATCTTCATCAACATTTATAAGACATATTAACTGAGCTGCCACACATCCTTTTGCTCCTCCAGTTGAAAACTTAAGAGACCTTCTTTCAAATTTTTCACCCTCTTCTTTTGATCTCTCTAAAATTACTCTATAATACTGGGGAGCACATGTAGGTCTTACAAGTATTTCCTTTTCATTCTTTTCCATCTCATAGTGCCAGTGAAGTATCTCTTCATAGTCTTTGTCATCTATGAGTTCTTTCAGTAAATCCTCACCTCTTCCTGTTGGAACAATCATAAACATATACCATGCAGTAGCTCCAAGTTGCTTTGCAAGCTTGTAAGTTTCAGGTATTGTGTGCTGGTTCCTCTTCGTAAATGAAGAGTTAATCAAGAATGGAATATCATATTTTTTAAAAAGCTTTGCAGCATTTATTGTAGCCTTAAAAGCACCTTTTTGCTGACGAAAATCGTCGTGAGTTTTTTCATCAGGACCGTCAAGACTCAATGAAATCATTTTTATGTTGGCATCTTTAATTTTTTTACAAATCTCATCGTTAACCAGAGTGCCATTTGTAGCCATACATACTCTCAAACCCTTCTGATTACCGTATTCGGCAATCTCAAATATATCTTCTCTTAAAAGAGGCTCTCCTCCTGTAAGAACCAGAACCGGTTGAGCAAAGGAGGTTATATCATCTATTATTCTAAAGCATTCTTCTTTAACTGGATCAGGATGTTCTTTAACCACTTCTTCTGAAGAAGAACGACAGTGAATGCATCTTAGATTGCATCTACGGGTTATTTCCCAGGCTATCCATTTTGGCTCAAACTTCATTTTTTATTATAATATATCTTTATGTCAGAAAGAGCATCATGGGGTTCAAAATTAGGTTTAATTCTTGCAACAGCAGGTAATGCTGTTGGCTTGGGAAATATTCTCAGGTTTCCATCAAAGGCTGCTCTATATGGTGGTGGAGCCTTCATGGTTCCATATTTTATTGCTCTATTACTTATGGGATTTCCATTGATGATTATTGAATGGGTTATTGGAAGATATGCTGGCAAACATGGTCATGGCTCAATGACTGGAATTTTGGGATTATTTTTCAACCATGCAAGCTGGGCAAGAATTCTTGGTTCAATAGGAGTTGCCATTCCTCTACTTATATGTATGTACTACATATACATTGAATCCTGGACAATGGGCTTTGCCTTTCTCTCTCTCTTCAGTCAGATGCCAAAACCTGTAATAACCGCTGATGCTCACGAGGCAGTTAAACCCTATGTAAGTTTCTTTAAGGAATATACAAAACCCTCAATTCTGGCTTATTTTTTTCTTGTTTTAACTATTGCAATTAACTGGTTCATTCTACAAAAAGGTGTAAGACGAGGGATAGAGATTATCGCAAAAATTGGAATGCCTACCATAATTTTATTGGGTATCTTTCTTGGATTAATATGTATTTCAGCAAATAACTGGAAGGGATTTGAAGGATTAAAATTCATATACAATCTGAATTTTTCAAAAATTACTGACCCTGTTGTCTGGGTTGAAGCATCCGGACAGATATTTTTTACCCTTTCCTTAGGAATGGGAGCAATTGCTGTATATGCAAGCTATGTAAGACCACAGGAAGATGTTGTAAAAGCAGGTGTTTATACTGTGTCAATTAATGAATTTATTGAGATTATCATAGGTGCATCAATTGCAATTCCAGCAGCTTTTGCAATGTTTTCCGGTATTGCTATTCCAGAGCTTGCTAAGGAGGGAACTTTCAGGCTTGGATTTATGACAATGCCTGCAGTTCTTATGAACCTTCCATTTGGATGGTTCGTTTCATTTGTCTGGTTTATGCTTCTTTTTTTAGCAGCTCTTACTTCTTCTTTGGCACTTATACAGCCTTTGATAGCTCTTTTTGAAGACGAAATGAAGTGGGAACATACAAAGGCAGTCACTGTATCAATGATTCTCGTGACCATAGGAGCTCATCTCTCTGCTTTTATCCCAAATTTCATAGATGAACTTGACTTCTGGGCAGGATGTTTTATGTTACTTTTGTTTGGATTGGTTGAGATAGTTGTCTTTGTCTGGATCTTTGGAATAAATAACTTCTACAAAGAACTAACACAGAATACAACACTGAGATTACCGAAAATAGTTGTCTGGATTACAGCTATAATTCCGCCGATTTTTATATTTTTAATCCTTTACTTCTGGGTGATTAAAGATTTCAATAGTATAATTTCCATGGTAGACAGTTCAAAACTTATAGCACGTTTATTTATTCTGTTGTTTCTCATATTCTTAGCATTCATAGCAGTAAAAAGTCGTAGTATTGTTATGAGAGACATAAGATACATGAGATTAATGAAAAAATGAAGATATTAAACTCAAAAGAGACAACATTAAAACTCATAGAGACTGCAGATTTCTATGAGTTGATCTTTACAGCAAACTCTGAAAGAAAAAAATACAAAGGCAACAAAGTAGAACTATGTGCAATAGTGAATGCCAAAAGTGGAATCTGTCCAGAGGACTGTTTTTTCTGCGCCCAATCTTTGAGGTGGAAAACTCATGCACCAGTATATCCTTTGATGGATAAGAATGAAATACTAAAAAAAGCCTTAGATGCAAAAAAACACAAAGTAAAAAGATTTTCAATTGTAATAAGTGGAATAAAACCATCAAAGCAGGAAATGAAAAAAATTGCTGAGGCTATTGAAACAATTGCAAAAAATGGAATAAATACTTGTGCCTCTTTAGGGTTATTAAATTATGACGAAATTTCTTATTTAAAAGACTTTGGACTTCAGAGGCTTCACTGTAACATTGAAACTTCAGAAGAATTTTTCCCCAAAATATGCACAACTCATAAGTTTTCAGATAAGGTCCGCACATTGGAAGCAGCGAAGAAAGCAGGAGTTTCAGTCTGTTCAGGAGGTGTTTTTGGGATGGGAGAGACATGGAAAGATAGAGTTGATATGGCTTATTTTTTAAAAGAGTTTAATGTAGATTCTGTTCCTCTTAATTTTCTTACACCTATAAAAGGAACTCCCCTTGAAAATCAGCCTGTTGTCTCTCCATTAGAGGCACTAAGGATAATTGCAATTTTTAGATTGATATTACCCCAAAAGGACATAAGAATATGCGGAGGAAGACCTTTACTTGGTGAGTTTGCTTCATGGATTTTTCTTGCAGGTGCAAATGCTCTAATGACAGGTGATTATTTAACTACACATGGAAGAAGTTATATTGACGATTTAAAATTCATACATGACCATGGACTTGAGATTGACTATGTGGTCTCTTAGAATGAGAGCTTCATTGCTTGAAAAAAATAGAGAGATTCACATCTCTGGAGCAGAGGGAATCTACAAATTTGAGGAATTAGAGAGAGTTTTAAAAAAATATCTCAAAAGAGCTTTAGAACATCCAAATGGTACTCCCGATAAAGTTGTTCTCACAGTCGAAAAAATAAAAGAAGAAATTCAATCTATCAGAGCCCTTCCCATAGAGACCGTATTTTGTTATACTCCTGAGCAAGCTCAAAAATTCATAGATAGTCGTTTAGCTGACTTGGGAATTTCAGAAAAAGCAATAGCGCTAGCATGGAGTATTATAAGAGGGCAGAAAATGAGAGGAGCTGCATTAATTGATTGTCTAACTGCAGAACGCCTTGAACCTGATAAGGATAGAGGTATTAGGGTTTCACGAATTCAGATGGATAAAAAAAGAAAAATTCAAATTTTAAAGAAAGTCAAAAAACTCACATCTGAGCCTCAAAGAGTTATTGAAGCAGTGACAGTTGCATCAAAAGTAGCATCAGTGCCTGAAATTATAGCCGAAATTTGTGTTTCCGATAATCCTGACTACACTACAGGCTACATATCTTCAAAGAAGTTTGGATATTTGAGAATTACAAATATAAAAAAAGAAGGAACACCAATTGGTGGAAGAGCCTTTTTTGTCAAAACACCCATAGATATTGAAAGACTTATAAAATTTCTTGAGAAAACTCCTGTGATTGTCAAATGAGTTATAGAAAAGTTTTTTTAATTGGAAATCCCATAGCAGGCGGTGGAGCTCTAAGAAAAATTAAAAAGGCTGAAGAAATATTGAAAAATAAAGGAATTTCAGTAGAAACATTACTTACTGAAAAACCTGGTGATGCTCAAAGATTTGCAGAACAAATAAAAAACAGTAGAGAGACACTTGTTATTGCTGCAGGCGGAGATGGAACATACAATGAAGTTGTAAATGGACTTGCCTTTTCTGAAACTCCGATGGCAATTCTTCCAATGGGAACAACTTCAGTGCTTGCAAAGGAGTTAAAAATTCCAAAAAACTTAAAGAAAGCAATTGAAGTTGCAATCACAGGAAATGTTCAGAAAATTCACCTTGGAAGAATAAAAAATCAAGAAAAACAAAGACTTTTTATTCTTATGGCAGGTGTTGGCTTTGATGGCAAAGCAGTGTATAATGTTGACTCAGGTAAAAAAAGGCATTTAAAGAAAATAGCCTATATTTTAAGTGGGATAAAGACCTTGATTAGTTACTCACCTGATGAACTTAAAATTCTAAATTCAGGAACTAAAAAAGCTTATAGTGCTGTTATATCAAAGGCTTCTTGCTATGGAGGGTCTTTTAAAATAGCACCTGATTCGGATTTAAAAAAACCATATTTTTACGCTTTCCTCTCAAAAACTCGCTCTAAATTTGAGATGAGTCTTCAAATCTTAGGTGTAATTATTGGGAAACATATAGAGATGAAAAAAACAGAATATTTTAAAACAGAATCTTTAAAGATTTTAGGAAATGCCCATGTCCAGATAGATGGGGACTATTTTGGGAAAACTCCAGTTGAAATTGATATAGTTAGAGACTCTCTTAACCTTGTTTTTCCTGAATGAAGTTTGGTTGCGATGGCGCCTGATTTTTTTCAAACATTAAAATAATGCTGATCCTTCTATTTCTTGGGTCCTTTGGATCTTCTTTTATAAGAGGCATTGTATCAGCATAACCAACAACTCTTGCAATTTTTTCCGGTTCAACTCCGTTTTTTTCAAGCTCTCTTCTTGCTGAGGAAGCTCTTGCAGTGGAAAGCTCCCAGTTTGTGGTTTTACCCCCTCTGAAAGGCACAGCATCTGTATGTCCTTCTACTGCTATCTTTGCTGGTTCATCCTTTATATTTTCTGCAACAACTTTTAAAATTTCTTTTGCTTTTTCAGTGGGCTCTGCAGAAGATAGAGGAAACATTGGTTCACCTTCAAGGTCAACAATCTGTATTCTAACTCCGCCCTCAACTGTATCTATCATGATATGATCCTTTAACTCTCTGAGTTTTTCTTCAATTACTTTTTTCATCTGCTCTTTAAATCTTTCCATTGGATTTTCAGCTTGAACTGGCTTTACCTCTTGATGAATTGCTGAGGTCTGTTCCATAAAGGACTGACCAGATTGAAAGAGATTAAAGTTTGTGAAGTAGTCAGCAATAGCAGCTCTTTTTGCAGGCTCGAGCATACTAATCAACCACAATAGCAGAAAGAAAGCCATCATAGCTGTTGTAAAGTCAGCATAGGCTACTTTCCAGCTTCCGCCATGATGACCTTCATGTCCTTTTTTAATTCTTTTGACTATTACAGTTGTTTTGGATTTATCTGCCACTCTTTAATGCTCTTAATTCTTCTTCTAATTCATGGAATGTTGGTCTTAAATGAGGAGGAATGTTTCTTCGGGCAAACTCAACAGCAATCTGAGGAGCAGCTCCACTAACAAATGCTATTAATGCAGATTTTATTACCTGCAAATACTCTTTCTCTTGATTTACCTTTGCTTCAAGTCTTTTTGCCAAGGGTCCGACAAATCCGTAACACATCAATACTCCCATAAATGTTCCCACCAAT
Organism: Thermodesulfovibrio aggregans; assembly: GCF_001514535.1. Taxonomy (NCBI): domain Bacteria; kingdom Pseudomonadati; phylum Nitrospirota; class Thermodesulfovibrionia; order Thermodesulfovibrionales; family Thermodesulfovibrionaceae; genus Thermodesulfovibrio; species Thermodesulfovibrio aggregans. The sequence continues at coordinate 255,143 of NZ_BCNO01000001.1, forward strand.
GCAGCTCCTACAGAATGTCCTATGACTTCAGGTGGTTCTTTCATTTTTCCCATTGTTAAAACGACTCCCAAAACTGCTGCAACAATTCCCAGACCTGGAAGGCTGTCAGCAATAGTATTTAAATTCTTTACAGGAGCTGCTTCTGTTTCATGGAGAGTCTCTATCTCGGTATCGAGAAGACTTTCTAACTCGTAAGGAGATACAGTTGTTGTCATTACAGTTCTCAAAGTATCCGTAAGAAGTGCCAAAGCATGATGATTTTTTATAAATTTTGGATATTTAGAAAGAATCGCACTGTTTTCTGGCTCTTCCACATCCTGTTCAATTGAGATAAGACCTTCTTTTCTGATTTTTGTAAAAAGCTCACTCAAAAGTAAGAGTATATCAAGATAGTCTTTCTTAGAATACTCTTTACCTCCTGTAATTGTGCTGATAGCACCTTTTATGACTCCTTTTAATACATGTATTGGTGAAGCAATTACAAGTGCACCTATGGCAGCACCAAATATTATTACAACTTCTGCAGGTTGGAAAAGAACAGAAAGATTGCCATGTTCCATAATATAACCACCGACTACACTTCCAAGGACAATTAATCCACCAACTATTACAAGCATCTATACTTCCTTTTTTTGTCTTAATAACTGTCTTTGACGGTAAAAAACAAATCTTACAACATAATCTCTTATATCCTCATCTATATTGACAAACTGTACAGCTACTCTATAACCACTATTTAGTGCTTCACACTTTATTACTTCACCATATAGGAATAATGCTACAGGAGAAGGGGTTTCAAGAACCATTTTTAGCTCGAGAATATCTCCTTTGTTGTAGGGAATATCAGAAATAAAGCTCATTCCACCACCACTTATATTTACCTCAGCTGTTGGTAAACATGAAAATCCTTCTTCCTTTAAACTCCATAAATTAATAAGATAATCCAATTTTGCATTGATAACTTTTAACCACTGAGCAAGTACTTTATCAAGGGGCTCTTCAACAGGAGTTTGAGCAAAATTAATTTCTCCAAGAATTCTTGATTTTACCTTTGTTTTGTCTTCAGAACTAACTAATCTTGCTGAAAATGGAATAACAGCATCTATTCTTGAAAATTCTCTCATTTTCTGATATTTTTCTTCCATAACCATCAATATTATAATTATCTTAGTATTATAATTTCAACTCTTCTGTTTTTTGCCCTACCCTCTGCAGTCTCATTAGATTCTATAGGTCTATATTCACCATAACCGGCTATCATGAATCTATCTGGATTAAGTCCTTTTTGAAGTAAAAAATGTAATACTGAAGAAGCTCTTGCTGCAGAAAGTTCCCAATTTGATTTATAAATGGATGAACTTATTGGAATGTTATCAGTATGTCCTTCTATTGATATTTTGCCTGGTATTTCTTTTAGTTTTTCAGCAATTCTTGTGAGTGGTTCATATGCTTCAGGTTTCAATTCAGCAGAACCTGAGCTGAATAAAAGAATATCCGGTAAAGTTATTACAATACCCCTGGGACCTGATCTTATATCAACTCCTGAAACATCATTTAAAAGCTTTCTTAAGTCTTCAATAATTGCCTTATTGCGGTCTTCTTCAAAAGAAATGGGTTCATCAATAACTTTAAACACTTTTCTTAAAGAAGTGGTCATTTTTTCGGCTTTTATTAAATCCATGGAAGATAAAGCATAGAGGGCTACAAAAAATGTAAACAGAAGAGTCAAAAAATCCGAATAGGAGATAAGCCAACGATGGATATTATCTTCTTCGTTATTGTTGTTTCTCTTTCTTGCTCTCATAGTCTTTCCTTTTGGCGGTCTCTCACAAATGACTCCAGCTTTGCTCTTAAGAAATAGGGATTCATTCCAGCTTCTATACCAAGAACTCCTTCAACCATTAATTCCATAAGAAGTATTTCATCTTCAAGTTTATTGACTATTCTTTTTGCTATCGGAATAAATATGAGATTTGCTGAGCCAACTCCATAAATGGTTGCAACAAAGGCTGTTGCTATACCTATCCCTATCTTTGATGGGTCGGTTACGTTTTTTAAGACATGTATAAGTCCCAATACAGCACCAATAATACCGATAGTAGGAGCATATCCTCCTGCAGATTCATAAACCTTTGCAGCTCGCCTTATAGTTTCTTCATAATTATAAATCTCCTGAGAAAGAGATTCTTTAATTATGCTTGGAGAAACTCCATCAATTACATAGGAAATTCCTCTTTTCAAAAATGGATCTTCAATTATCTCAAGTTCCTCCTGCAGAGCCAGAATTCCTCTTCTTCTGGCTATAACTAATAGATCAAGAATAGTTTCTATAATCCTGTCAAAATCAGCTTCTCTTTTAAAAAATATAAACTTTAAACTAACCAGAGCTGTAACTAAATCTTTAAATGGAAAACTTAAAACAGTAGCTCCAAATGTTCCTCCAAATACGATAATAGCTGCTGCCACTTGAACAAGATGGGCAGTTGTGCCTCCTTCAGCAATATTCCCAGCAATTATGGCACCAACACCTATAATTAACCCAAGTAAAGCTACTAAATCCATCTTTAAAATTATAAAAGTATAAACAAAATTTGGCAACAATGCTTGTATAATAAATTTGATGGAGAGAAAAATTATCATACTTTTAGGTCCTACAGGAGTAGGAAAAACAGAGGTATCAATTGAACTTGCCAAACTTTTAAATGCTGAAATAATAAGTTCAGACTCAATGCAGATATATAGATACATGGATATCGGAACAGCAAAGCCCAATTTAGAGCAAAGACAAGAAATAATGCACCACATGATAGATATTATTAATCCATGGGAATATTTCAGCACTGGAACATATATTGAAAAAGTGAAAGAAATCATAGAGGATATTTTTCAAAGGAACAAAATTCCATTGATTGTTGGAGGAACGGGTCTTTATTTAAGAGCTATGACAGAGGGAATTTTTGAAGGTCCTGATACTGACTGGAATTTAAGAAAAAAACTTTTAGAAGAAGAAAAAGCCCAACCAGGCAAGTTATATGAACTTCTCAAAGAAATTGATCCTGATTATGCTAAAAAAATTAATCCAGCTGATTTAAGAAGAACTGTAAGAGCTCTGGAAGTTTTTTTCAAAGAAAGAAAAAATATAACAGAGTTCCAAATTAAATTCACAAAGCCCCTACCCTATGATTTTATTAAAATAGGACTTACAAGAGATCGCAAGATACTATATAGAATGATTGAAGAGAGAGTTGATGAAATGATTAAAAAGGGGTTAGTTGAAGAAGTAAGAATTGTCTTAAATTTGATAAAGAAAAAAGCAACTGGAGACTTTCCATTACCTGCGTTACAAGCCATAGGTTACAAGGAAATTGCAGGTTATCTGGCTGATTTGTACAATCTTGAGGAAGCAATTAGACTTACAAAAAAAAGAACAAAAATGTACGCAAAAAGGCAGTTTACATGGTTTAAAAAAGAAAAAAATATAAATTGGTTTGATATAACCGAACTTCATGATCCTCAAATAATTGCAGAGAAAATTTTTCATTTTTTAAAAAAGATGTTGAATTTAGTGACTATAATGTAATATATTTAATAGTTATAGAATTCATCACTTGGAGGTAAAAATTGGTTAGAATAAGACTAATGAGGTTAGGTGCAAAGAAAAAACCATTTTACAGAGTTGTTGTTGCCGATGCAAGAGCTCGTAGAAATGGTCCTTTTATTGAAATTGTGGGTACCTATAATCCTAAAACAGACCCACCAGAAATTAATCTAAAGATGGATAGAGTTAATTACTGGTTAGAGAAGGGAGCACAGCCTTCTGATACTGTTAAAAAGTTAATTGAAAGGGTTTCTGCTTAACATACCCATTGAGGGTATTTTACTACTCTTTTGCACGGAGGTTAGAACATGAGCATGAAGACACTCATTGAGACAATGGCAAAGTCACTGGTTGACAAACCAGAGGAGGTTAAGGTCACTGAGATTGAGGGTGAGAAAACCACTGTATATGAACTCAGAGTTGCTCCAAGTGATCTTGGTAAGGTTATTGGAAAGCAGGGTAAAACTGCAAGGGCTATGAGGACCATTCTTGGTGCAGCTGGAACAAAAGTTGGCAAAAGATGTGTCCTTGAAATCTTAGAATAGTCCATTAAAAGAATTAAATAAAGGGCGTGCATTCACGCCCTTTTCTTTTGATTTTAAAAAGAGAAGCAGAAATAAGAATGGAATTATTTTTTAATAAAGTCTTTACTAACATTTATGAAATTTGAAGTTTTAACAATATTTCCTGAAGTAATTGAGTGTTACCTGAAACATGGAGTTGTTGGACGGGCATTAAATAAAGGAATCGCAGAAGTGAAAGTATACAATTTGAGAGATTTTACAACTGACAGACACAGGAAAGTAGATGACTATCCCTATGGTGGTGGTGCTGGAATGGTTATGCAGATAGAGCCCTTTTACAATGCATTGAGACATATTAAGAGCGATGGAATACCAAGAAAGGTGATATTACTTTCACCTCAGGGAAGAAGATTCAGTCAGAGGATTGCTAAAGAGTTTTATAAAGAAGAGAAAACTCTTACTCTAATATGCGGCAGATATGAAGGTATTGATGAGAGGATCAAAGCCTTTGTGGATGAGGAAATCTCAATTGGAGATTATGTTTTAAGTGGTGGAGAACTTGCAGCATTGGTTATAATAGATAGTGTTGTAAGACTTATTCCTGGAGCACTTGGTGATGAGCTTTCAGCAGAGGAGGATTCATTCATGAAAGGATTTCTAGATTATCCTCACTATACAAGGCCTGAGGAGTTTGAAGGAATGAGAGTACCAGATATTCTTTTGAGTGGAGACCATAAAAAAATAGCTCTCTGGAGAAAGAAAGAAGCACTCAGGAACACATTAAAAAACAGACCTGATCTATTGAAAAACTTATCCGCCGAAGATATGAAAATTCTTAAAGAGCTTTGCTCTGAAATAAATAAAAAAATTCTGGAGGGAGTCCATGAACCAGTTAATAATTAGATCCATAGAGGAGAGATTTAAAAAGAGTGAAATTCCTGATTTTAAACCAGGAGATACTGTAAAGGTTCATGTAAAGGTAAAAGAGGGAGATAAAGAAAGAATTCAGGTTTTTGAAGGAGTTGTTATTGCCAGAAGAGGCGGAGGATTAAGAGAAACCTTTACTGTAAGGAAAATCTCCTTTGGAGTAGGAGTTGAGCGTGTATTTCCTCTTCACAGCCCCATAATTGACAAAATTGAAGTTGTAAGAAGGGGCGATGTAAGAAGAGCTAAACTCTATTATCTCAGAACAAAGAAAGGTAAAGAGGCAAAGGTTAAGGAAAAGACAGACTATCAAAAGGCATGAATCTTTTTGCCTTTGATGAGTCTTTTTTTGCGCAGGGATACAGTAGCATTGCCGGTATAGATGAGGCTGGAAGAGGTTGCCTTGCAGGTCCTATTGTTGCAGCCTGTGTTAGTTTCAGAGATAATGTATTTATTGAGGGGATAAGGGATTCAAAAGAATTAACTCCCGAGCAGAGAGAAAACCTCTTTGAGCAAATCATCAGTAATGCTTTTGTGGGAGTTGGTATTATTGATGTAGATATAATTGACAGAATAAATATTCTTGAAGCAACCCGGCTTGCGATGATTAAAGCCTATGAAAATCTTGGAAGAAAAGTTGAACTTTTACTGATAGATGCTGTTTCCCTGCCAGAGTTAAAAATTCCACAGAAAGCTATCATAAAAGGAGACCGAAAGAGCGCCTTAATTGCCTCTGCAAGCATCATAGCCAAAGTTACAAGAGATAAAATAATGAAAGACTACCATGAAAAATACAGTCACTATGGTTTTGACAGACATAAAGGATATGCTACAAAAGAGCATCTACAGGCTTTAAAAAAATTTGGTCCCTGTCCCATTCACAGAAAAAGCTTTTCTCCTGTAAGAGAATTAATGTTATTCTAATAAATGAAACGCCTTCACATAAAGGTTAAAGGAGTAGTTCAGGGAGTAGGCTTCAGACCCTTTGTCTATAATCTTGCAAAAAGCCTCAATTTAAAAGGATATGTTACTAATACATCAAAGGGAGTCACCATTGAGGTAGAAGGTGAAAGAGTCTTTGATTTTTTGAGTAAATTACAGAATGAAACACCACCCCTTGCAAAGATTTACTCAATTGATACACAGGAACTTCCACCAAATAATTATCAAAGTTTTGAGATCATTGAAAGTATTGATGATGCTGGATTTACCCATGTATCAGAGGATGTTTCAATATGTGGGGACTGCTTGAAAGAGCTCTTCACACCTTCTGACAGAAGATATCTCTATCCTTTTATAAACTGCACAAACTGTGGACCCCGTTACACAATTACAATGAAAGTTCCCTATGACAGACCAAATACAACAATGGCAGTATTTAAGATGTGTCCTGAATGTGAAAGAGAATACAAAGACCCATCAAACAGAAGATTTCATGCCCAGCCAAATGCATGCCCTGTATGTGGTCCGAGCGTGAGGCTCTTTTTAAAGACCGATGGAGAATTAAAAGAGCTTGAAAACCCCATTCCAGAAACTATAAGGCTTATAAAAAAAGGGAAAATTCTTGCAATAAGGGGACTTGGTGGATTTCATCTATGCTGTGATGCAAAAAATAAAGATGCGATAGAGGAATTGAGAAAGAGAAAGAAAAGAAGCAACAAGCCCTTTGCCTTAATGAGTCCTGATATAAAATCCATAGAAAAATTCTGCCATGTATCAGATGCTGAAAAAAAGATTCTCACTTCCCTTTCCCGTCCCATTGTTCTTTTAAGAAAAAAGCCTGATTGCTCTCTTCCAGAAGCTCTTGCTCCGAATAATGCCTGTCTTGGATTTATGCTACCCTACACCCCCCTTCACTATCTTTTGTTTTACTATCCCTCACAAAATAGTTATGTCTCATTGCAGCCTCACTTTGAGGCACTGGTTATGACAAGTGGAAACATCTCTGAAGAACCAATAATTACAAAAAACGAAGAGGCACTTGAAAAACTCCTTAATGTGGCAGATGCTTTTTTGTTGCACAACAGAGACATTTTCATGCGTGTTGATGACTCTGTTGTGAGAGAGCTTGAAGGGAAAATTTACTTTATAAGAAGGGCAAGGGGATTTGTTCCAAAGGCAATACCTCTAAAAGAAGAAATGCCTGATGTTCTTGGCGCAGGTGCTGACTTAAAGAATACTTTTACACTTATAAAATCCAGCTATGCCATAATGAGCCAGCACATAGGAGACATGGAAAATCTTGAGACTCTTGAGTTTTATGAGGAAGTTTTAGATAACTTAAAGTCAGTGTATCGCATTGAACCTCAGGCAGTAGGACATGATTTGCATCCCATGTATTTTTCAACCCAATGGGCAAAGGATTATGCTGAAAAAAAAGACATTCCAGCTTTTGCTCTTCAGCATCACTACTGCCATATAGCCTCTTTGATGGCAGAGTACGGATTGGATGAACTCTTTGGAATTGCCTTTGATGGAACAGGCTATGGCACTGATGGCACAATCTGGGGAAGTGAGTTTTTATACTGCACTGTAAAAGATTTTCAGAGGCTTGTCCATTTAAAACCTTTGAGACTACCCGGTGGTGAAAATGCCATCAAGGAATGTTCAAGGATAGCGTTTTCTCTGATTGATGATGTTTTTGGAGAAGATATTGATTTAATAAAGAAACTACCTCCTGCAAAGGCTCTGGATGAGAGCAAAATCAAGCAAATACTTAAAATAAAAAGACTTACCCAATTCAGCCCTCTTTCATCAGGAATGGGAAGACTTTTTGACGGAGTTTCCTCTCTAATTGGTGTTTGTCACTACAACACATTTGAAGCAGAGGCAGCAATAGCCCTTGAAAGCTTAATTGATGTCGGTATGGAGTTTTCTGAAAAGGACTCCTATTCTTTTGATTTGGTAATTTCTTCCAATGAGCCTGTGATAATAGATTACAAGCCAATGATCAGGCAGATAGTTGATGACTTCCATAAAAGAACCCCTTCTTTCATTTCATGGAAATTTCATAACAGCATAATCAAAATAATCATTGAACTTACTCAATACTTCAGAGAAAAAATGGGCTTTGATAGTGTTGGATTAAGCGGTGGAGTATTTCAGAATGCCTATTTAATCAGGGAAACAATAAAAGCCCTTAAAAAAATAGGCATAAAGCCACTTTATCACATAAATGTCCCGAGCAATGATGCCTGCATCTCACTTGGACAGGCTTACATAGTTGGTAAAAGGCTTTTGTCTCATCTATGAGACTTTCATTGATAGAATATCCTTTAAATATTGAGAAAATAACAGGTTATTTTATCAGAAGAAAAAATCGCTTTGTAGTTACTGCCGAAGTTAATGGAGAAATCAGAGATTGCCATCTCCCAAATCCGGGAAGACTATGGGAACTTTTAATTCCAGGGCAGACTGAGCTGGTTCTTGTGAAAAATCCTGAACCTCAACAACTTCCATTTACAGTTTTAGCTTGCAGAAAAAACAGTAACTTCGTATTGCTTCACACTCATCTAACTAACAGAGTCATAAAAACTCTAATCAATGAAGGTAGAATATCATTTTACAAAGGATTCAAAGTAAAGGCTGAGGAAGTTAAACTTTCACACAGCCGAATTGATCTGCTTCTTGAAGGTAATGGTGAAAAGCTCTATCTTGAGGTAAAAACCTGCACTCTTTTTGGAGAAAAGATTGCCATGTTTCCCGATGCTGTAACTGAGAGAGGTAAAAAGCATCTTATTGAGCTAAAAGAGATGGCAGTGAGAGGTATTAAAACGTCGGTTCTTTTTGTTGTAATGAGCCCTCAGGTAGAGTATTTTCTTCCTGCCTATCATATTGATTATGAATTTTCAAAAGCTTTTATGGAAGTTAAGGATAAAGTTGACCTAAAAGCTATTGCCCTTGGTTGGGACAGAAGTTTCAGCTATGTAACAAAAGTTAAGGAGTTGAAAATTCCTTATTCATTCATCAAGAATGCACTCAAAGAAAGAGGAGTGTATCTGCTACTCATTTACCTTGAAAAGCCTGAATTAATAAGAATTGGTAAACTTGGAGAAATAGATTTTCCCTCTGGTTACTATGTCTATGTTGGCAAGGCAATGGATGGTCTATTCAGTAGAATTGCAAGACACAAAAGAAAAATAAAGAAACTACACTGGCACATTGACTATCTTTTAAATAAGGCAAAAGTTATTAAGGACATACCAATACTGAGTGACAGTGATATTGAATGTGTGGTAGCTGAGAGTCTAAACAAAATTTGTGATAATCCAATTCCCAACTTCGGCTGCTCAGACTGCCAATGTAGCAGTCATCTATTCTATTTCAGTGAAAATCCAATTTTTAGGAGAGAGTTTGTTGACATGGTGAATTATTACAGGATGGATATCAATACTTTGAATGAGAAAAGCTAATTGAAAAAAATCATTAAATTTGATAACATTTTTTAATGCTAAAGGAAGGGTCAATAATAGAGGGACCATTTTGGCCCGAACCTGTTGAGGTAAAAAAGATTGAGGAGAGAAGTTTCGGATTTCGTATAATAGGTTCGACCCTTTATTCCCGTTCTCATATTGACCATTTAATTTCCCACGATGAATTAGGCAGAATAAAAAAGAGGGAACTTACACTTACTTTTACGGGAAATGCAGAGGAAGTTTTTCTTGCAGTTGAGTGTCTTCGTTTCCAATATGCTAGTATCTTTGATGCCTTTTTAGCAATGAATATCTCCAAGATTGATCCACTTCCTTTCCAGATAGATGCTGTTTATGGTTATGTGCTTAAGTTACCAAAGGTAAGATTTATGATTGCCGATGACCCGGGAGCAGGTAAAACCATTATGGCTGGGCTTATTATCAAAGAGCTTAAACTGAGAGGAATAATCAATCGGATACTCATCGTGGTGCCTGGACATCTAAAGGATCAATGGAGGCGAGAACTCAAGGAGAAATTTCAGGAGACATTCACAGTTGTAACACGTCAAATAATGGATGCTCACTATGGCGAAAATATATGGGAAAGGGAGAATCAGATAATCACATCCATTGATTTTGCAAAGAGAGATGAAATACTTAATACTTTAACTCTTGTTCACTGGGACCTGGTAATTGTGGATGAGGCTCACAAAATGGCTGCCTACAGATATGGAAATAATTTTTCAAAAACAGACAGATACAAACTCGGCGAGATATTGTCAAAAAACACAAAGCATCTCTTATTTCTAACTGCCACACCACATAAAGGCGACCCTGAAAATTATCGCCTTTTACTTGACCTGCTGGAACCTGGATTTTTTGCTACTTCAGACATGGTCAAGGAATCAATAGAAAGAGGCGATAACCCTCTTTTCATAAGAAGGCTAAAAGAGGACCTGAAAGATTTTGAAGGAAAACCTCTCTTTACCAATCGTTATGCAAATACAATTAAATTCAGACTCAGTGACAGAGAAAAGCATCTTTACAACAAAGTCTCAGAGTATGTTTTATCTCAGTACAATAAGGCAATAAAGAGTGTCCAGAGAAGAAATGTTGTCTTTGCTCTTCTTATCTTACAAAGAAGACTTGCTTCAAGTATCTATGCTCTTTATTGTTCACTGAAAAGGAGAAAACAAAAACTTGAACAGCTATTAAGAGAAACCGAGTATGAACCCCAATCGGCCCTTATAGGCATTGAAAAATTCGAAGACTACGAAGACTACGAAGAATCGGAAAGATGGGAAGAGGAAAACAAGTGGGAAACTCTGAGCCTTGCTACAAACAGGGAAGAGTTAAAAAGAGAGATTCAAACCTTAGATGAACTTATTAATCTATCAGAAGCTCTCATAAAGGATGAGGAGGAGGTTAAACTAAAAGAGCTCAAAAAAGCAATACAAGAGGGCTTCAGGAAAATAGAACAAATAGGTGGAAATAGAAAAATTTTAATCTTTACTGAATCAAAGGACACAATGGATTATCTATATGAGAAAGTAAAATCGTGGGGATATTCTGTGAACTGTATTCATGGTGGTATGAAGCTTGAAGACAGGATTGAGGCTGAAAAGATATTTAAAAATCAAACAGAGGTAATGGTAGCAACAGAAGCAGCCGGTGAAGGTATAAATCTTCAGTTCTGTCATATAATGATAAACTATGACATTCCGTGGAATCCAAACAGGCTTGAACAAAGAATGGGCAGAATTCATAGATATGGTCAGCAAAAAGATGTATTCATGTTTAACCTTGTAGCTGAGGATACAACCGAAGGCGAGGTTTTCTCCAAGCTTTTTGATAAATTGGAAGAGATAAAAAATGCTCTTGGTACCGATAAAGTATTTGACATAATTGGAGATGTATTTTACGGAAAAAACCTTTATCAACTCATAATTGATGCAATTACCAGAGCAAAAACAATTGATGAGATAATAAGTTCCATTGACATAAAGCCTGACGAAGACTACATAAAAAACATTAAAAATCTACTTGGAGAGAGTCTTGCCACGAAAAATATAGATTATACCAGAATCAAAGAGATGGCGGAAAAAGCAAAAGAATTCAGGCTCATTCCAGAGTATGTGGAAGAATACTTTAAAAAAGCCTTTGATAAAGCTGGCGGAAAATATAAGTTAAGAAAAGATGGCTTTTTAACTGTAGAATCTATCCCCTATGAGATAAAACAGATTGCCGCTGATGTGAATTTTAAAAACAGTTACGGTACCTTGTTGAATCATTATCCAAAGATAACCTTTGACAAAGAAATAGCTTTCAAAAATCCAGATGCTGAATTTGTGTCTTTTGGACATCCTCTTTTTGAGGCATTACTTAAATGGATAAACCAAAATTATCTCACAACTCTTCAACAGGGAGCAGTCTTTATAGATCCTGAAGGAAGGCTAAATGGCTATTTGTATTTCTACGAAGGAGAAATTAATGATGGTAAGGGTGATATAGCAGGTAAAAAACTGATAGCTCTATATGACAATGGAAGGGAAATAAAGGAACTTAATCCATCAATCATTTGGGATTTGATACCTGCCAGTGAAAACAACAAATTAGAGATGGCAGTTAAAGATATAGACAAACATGAGGATTTTGTTTTTGCCTTAATTGACAAATATAGAGAGGAGATATTAAAAGAAAGACAGAGACAGGCAGAGATAAAAACTAAATACGGAGTTTCATCTTTAAAATATCTTATAAGTGAACTTGATGCAGACCTTGTTGAACTCTATGAAAGACAGGACAGGGGTGAAAAAGTTGACATTGTTATAAGAAACAAAGAGGAAAGAAAAAAGCACTATGAACAGGCTTTGAAAAATCTATACAGAACGATTGAACAAGAGACCAATCTAATAATATCAATGCCGAAATTTTTAGGAGCTCTATATGTCAAACCGGCAAAATCAGAAATGATCAATGATGAAGAGATTGAAAAGATCGGAATGCAGTTAGCAATTAAGTATGAAAAATGGCATGGTAGAATACCTCAGGATGTATCAGGGGAAAATCTCGGATTTGATATCCGTTCGAAGGGACCTGACGGAATAAGATACATAGAGGTAAAGGCAAGAGCTGGAGAGGCAGAGGTTGCTCTAACTCCAAATGAGTGGTTTAAGGCAAAGAGGTTTAGAGAGCAGTATTATCTCTATATAGTGGCAAATGCAGCAACCTCTCCAACACTTTACATTGTGAAAAATCCTGCTGAAAATCTAAAAATCTATGAAAAAGTTGAAACTGTAAGATTTATAGTGCCCGTTGAAGAATGGAAAATGAAAAAGACTGAGGAGTGGAGACAATGAAGAGAAAATCTTTTATAGAGACAAGCTTTCCTGTTAAAGAAATAAGTGAAATATCGGCAAAAGAGAAAAACATCAGACACGGACACATATCAACACTACATATATGGTGGGCTCGAAGACCCCTTGCTTCTTCAAGAGCAACAAACTACGCTGCCCTCATTCCTTCCACAGAAAACATTGAAGAGTGGAACAGTATAAGGCATTTTATAATTGAGCTTGCCAAATGGGAAAACTCCCTGAATTCCAATATAATCAATAAAGCAAGAGAGGATATATTAAAAGAATATGGTAAACCTCCAAGGGTGCTTGATCCATTTTCTGGTGGTGGTTCAATTCCCCTCGAAGCTTTAAGGCTTGGATGTGAAGTTCATGCAGTTGAATACAATCCGGTGGCAGTGCTCATATTAAAATGTACCCTTGAGTATCCTCAGAAATACGGAAGACCAAAAGAATTAAAAGAAGATTGGAGTTTATTAAAAACCACCATTAAAAATCCACTGCTCGAAGATGTAAAAAAATGGGGAGAATGGGTTTTAGAAGAATCCAAAAAAGAAATAGGAAGATTTTACCCGAAAGATGATGATGGTTCAATACCTGTTGGATACATCTGGGCAAGGACAATAGCATGTCAGAACCTATCCTGTAATGCTGAAATTCCTTTGATGAGACAGTTTTGGCTTGCAAAAAAGAACAACAAAAAAGTTTCTCTCTATCCATATGTTGAGGGCAGAGAGGTAAAATTTAAGATTGTCGGTGATGGCTACGAAAAGATGCCTGCAGGATTTGAACCTGAAAGAGGAACGGTTTCAAGGGCAGTGGCTGTGTGTCCTGTTTGCGGCGGAACTGTTGATGACAGTACAACAAGAAAACTCTTCCAGCAGGGAAAAGCAGGGCAGAGGATGGTTGCGGTGGTGCTGCATCACCCGGATGAGAAGGGAAAGACCTATAGAATAGCCACCGCCAGAGATATGGAAGTTTTCAGGCAGGCAGAGAAATACCTTGAAGAGAAAAGAGAAAAACTTATGGAAGAATGGGGAATTGACCCTGTGCCTGATGAGGAATTACCACCAAAAGAGACTCTTGGCTTTAGGGTTCAGAGATACGGAATGTTAAAATGGGGAGACCTTTTCAACTCCCGCCAGAAACTTGCTTTAATTACTTTTTCTGAAAAAGTTAGGCAGGCATATCAGAAAATGATTGAGGAAGGATACGGGCAAGATTATGCAAAGGCAGTGGTGAGTTACTTGGCGATAGGGATAAATAGGTTGGCAACATATTTGGCCGTATTAACAAGGTGGAGATCCGATGTTTTATCTTTTGAAAGAGCATTTGATAGACAAGCTTTACCAATGGTATGGGATTATGGAGAAGTTAACCCATTTAGTGATGCAAGAGGTTGTTGGGACTTGGAACCTATGTTAGAAGCAATTGACCACTCCTCACGAATCAACTCTGCCCCCACCCCTCAATCCTCCGCCACATCCCAAGAAAATGGGGGTGATGACAATGAAAACTCTTGAAGAGATAAAAAGAATACTTACTGAGCATAAGGATGAGATATGGGAAAAATATGGTGTTATTAAGATAGGTATCTTTGGTTCATTTGCAAGAGATGAGCAGAAAGAGGTAAGCGATGTTGATATTTTAGTTGAATTTGAAAAACCAATCGGACTAAAGTTTTTTGAGCTTGCAGACCATTTAGAAGAAATCTTGGGAATAAAAGTAGATTTGTTTACACCCAATGCCTTAAAACAGAAACCTTTATTATGGAAGAGCGTGGAGGAGGACTTGATTTATGTCTAAGAGAGATTGGAAACTTTTTATTATGGATATTGTAGAGAGCATTGAAAAAATTGAGGAATATATTGGAAGTTATTCATTTATGGAATTTTTGAAGGATTCAAAAACAAAAGATGCTGTTGTTAGAAATCTTGAGATTATTGGAGAAGCCGCAAATCAGATACCGAAAGATATACAGCAAAAATATGAAGGAATACCATGGGCACAAATTGTTGCAATGAGAAATCGTTTAGCTCATGGATATTTCGTAGTAGATTATGAAATTGTTTGGGATATAGTTAAAAACGAACTACCAGGGTTAAAAAAGAAAATTGAAAACATCTTGAATAAGGAAGAAATCATATGAAAACTCTTGAAATTCCAAAAGTAATTCAAGCTTCTGCCACTGAACTACCCTATCCTGACAATTACTTTGATGCAGTTTTCACAGACCCGCCTTATTACGACAATGTGCCCTACTCCTATCTCTCCGATTTCTTTTATGTATGGCTGAAAAGAACTATTGGAGATTTATATCCGGAATTATTTTCAACACCATTAACTCCAAAAACTAAGGAGATTGTCGCATATACAAACGAAAGAAGTTGGGAAGAAGCGAAGGAATATTTTGAAAGTATGCTCAAGAAATCTTTTCATGAGATTTACCGTGTCCTCAAACCTGATGGCATTGCAACAATCGTCTATACTCATAAATCAACCTCTGGCTGGGAAACGCTGATAAATTCCCTTCTGGACTCTGGTTTAGTTGTAACTGCATCATGGCCTATTGATACGGAGATGAAATCGAGATTGAGAGCAAAAGAATCTGCTGCACTTTCATCTTCAATCTATTTTGTATGTCGAAAAATGAAAAGAGAGGAAACTGGCTGGTATAATGAAGTGAAAGAAGAGATAAGTAAGTACCTCCATCAAAAACTTGAGCGACTGTGGCAGGAAGGCATATCTGGAGCAGATTTCTTCATTGCAGGTATAGGTTCTGCAATTGAAATCTTTGGAAAATATGAAAAAGTTTTAGATTATGGAGGGAATAAAGTAAGTGCCAGTGAACTTCTTGAGTTTGTGAGAGAAACAGTCACAGATTACGCTGTTCGTCAGATACTTCACAATGGCGTGGCTGGTGAGGTTTCTCCACTTACAAGGTTTTATCTTCTTTACAGATGGATTTTTGGAGAGGCAAAGGTGATTTTTGACGAGGCAAGGAAACTTGCAAGCAGTTGTGGCTTTGAGATAGAAAACTACTTCAACAAAGCCTTTATCAGAAAGGATAAGGAATTTATAAAGGTTCTGGGACCCCATGAAAGAGAGGAAATATCAGAATATGGTGAACTTATTGATGTGCTCCATCAGTGCTTGATTTTGTGGGCTAAGAGCAAAAGAGATGAGATAGTTAAAATTTTAAATGATACAGGATACGCCGAAAAGGAGATATTTTTCAGGGTAGCACAGGCAATCTCAGAGTGTCTTTCTGAGGACAGTAAAGAGAAGAAACTTCTCGATGGATTTTTAAGTGGAAAGGATAGACTCATCTCTGAATTGAAAGATAGAAAACCAATGCAGGGAAGACTAATTTAGTGAAAACAGCAACTGAAGTTATGAAATTTTTTCAAAGACTTGAAAAGGGGAGACAACTATGAAGGCATTTACTGAAATAGCCATACCTCACAGGGATATTATTGAAGGCAACTTTAAAATGGAAACCTATGCCTCTGATCTCTGGGAAGTAGCAAAGGGAGAAGCTCCTGAAGAATATCGAGACAGAGAGATATTTTTATCAAGAACTTACGAAACAAATGGATTAAAACAGATTGTCAGTGAGACAGAAAAAAAGCTCAAAGGTCAGCCATCAGACTCGGTCATTCAACTTGTGACACCGTTTGGTGGTGGAAAAACCCATACTCTTATTTACCTTTATCATAAAGCAAAAGAGTGGGGAGCAAATGTGGTAGTTTTCTCAGGTGCTAAACTTGGTTCAAAGGATAATACTCTCTGGGAAGAATTCGAAAATCAGTTAAATGGAAAAATTGAGAGATTTAAGGGTAAAACTCCACCCGGAGGTGAAGAATTAAAGAAATTTTTAAAACAGTACGAACCACTTCTCATTCTCATGGATGAGGTGCATGCTTATCTTGTAGGAACTCTAACCGAAAAAGTTGGAGAGAGTACTCTTGCAACTCAAAGTCTTCTTTTTATTCAGAATTTAACAAATACTGTAAAAACCTCAGATAGAACACTGATATTTATGAGCCTTCCGGCAAGTTGTCCTTACGGAGATGACGCATCTGAAAAGCTTCTTCAAAATCTAAAAAGGATTGTAGGAAGAGTGGAAAGGGTCTATACTCCAGTGAGTGATGAAGAAGTAGCAGGTGTTATTCGTAGAAGGCTTTTTTCAAAGATTGATGAAAATGGAGTGAAAGAGATAGTCAAGGAGTTTCTTGATTATGCTGAAAATGAGTCACTACTACCTGAGGGAGTTGAAAAGTCCTTTTATAGGGAGAGATTTTTAAAGAGCTATCCCTTTCAGCCAGAGGTTATTGATGTTCTCTATAAAAGATGGGGAAGTTTTCCAACCTTTCAGAGAACAAGAGGAGTTCTGAGGCTTCTTGCACTGGTTGTTCATTCACTTGTTCCTCTAAAAAGACCATACATCAGATTGGCAGATTTTAATCTTTCCAATGAAGAAATAAGAAGAGAGCTTATAAAACACATAGGTCCCGAGTACGACAGTATAATTGCTCAGGACATAACATCAACCAATTCAGGAGCCAAGAAGGTAGACAGAACAATGGCAGATAGTTTAAGACCTTATTACTTTGGTACTTCAGTGGCAACAACGATTTTTATGTATTCCTTTTCCGGACGACCTGAAAGAGGAGCTACAATAGGTGAAATAAAGCTTTCATCTGCTGAAACATCGGTAAGCAGTAGCATAGTTGTTGAGACAATTGAAAAACTTAAGGAGCAACTCTTTTATCTCTCTGATGAGGGACTTTTCTTTACAAACAAGCCAAACCTAAACAAGATGCTCATTGACAGAATGGAGAGCATAGATTCTGAGAAAATTGAAAGTCTTGAAAGGCAGATGCTTGCAGAGAGGCTTGAGAAATGCTTTGAAAACTACATATGGCCTAGACAGTCAAAGGACATTCCAGATACACCTACCTTGAAACTCGTGATCCTTAACAAAATAAACAATCTTGAGGAAATTCTACATAATTATGGCGACAGACCAAGAGTTTATAAAAATACTCTAATTTTTTTAGGACAGGAATCGACGGAAAGAACAAAATTTGAGAATGAGATGAAGAAAAAACTTGCCTGGGATCTAATTGAGAAAGATAAGACACTGAAACTTGCTGATGAACAAAGAAGAGAAATTAAGGAAAAAATAAAAAGAGCAGAAAACTTGGTAAGAGGTGCGTTAAGAGATTTATACAGAAAGATATACATAGCATCAAGAGATGGCATCAAAGAGATTGATTTGGGAATTAGTACCTATGGCTCTGATAGATCAATTGACATGGAAGTATACGAGAGACTGAGACAGGAGAGAGAGCTTGTTTCGGAAATAGCACCATTAGTTCTTCTTGAGAGATACTTAAAACAGAATGAATTTGCCGAGACAAAGAAAATATACGAGACATTCCTTAAAGTTCCTGGAGAGATAAGAATTCCCTCTCAAGAAGTTTTGAAAACTGCTATAAGAAAGGGAGTAAGGGAAGGCATTTTAGGATTAGGAATACTGGAAAATGGAAAACCACTTTGTCAACACTTCAAAGAAGACTGTGAAGTTGAACTCAGCGAAGGAGAAGTCATAATTAAGAGAGAACTATGCGAAGAAAAAATTGAAGTAGAAAAGTACAGGAAAGAAGAAGAAAAGAAAGAGGTAGATGCAGGAAAAACCATTGAGACAGAACCACCATGTCCTCAACCAAAGCTTGAACTTTTCTCTCATATGAGATTTGAGGTTAGAGTACCAACAGGTAAGTTTTCAGATTTCATGAGAACTCTAAGATTAATTGAAGCCAAGTTTAAACACATCTCCGTTAAAATAACCCTTGAAGCATTTGATGGTGAGATCTCAAAGGCAGAGTATGAGGACAAAATTAAAGAAGCCTTCAGACAATCGGAAATAGTCGTTGAGAAAGAGAGTTTAGATTAGGATATTTCATTGATTCTCTCAGTATCATTTACGAATCAAGTTATAATGCAAATTGGAATTTTTTATTTTTCCCGACTTTGATACTTCCTCATATATTGCTATTTGAAGCCTCTTTCACAATTCTGTTTATCATCATATTGAAAATAAATTTATGAAAAGGATAGAAGAGATACCAGTAAATTCTGCCCCATAGACCTCTGGGATAAAAGTAAGCAGTTTGTGTAAAGAACTCTTCAGAAATTGTAAACTCAAGCCATGCTTTACCCGGGACCTTCATCTGAGCCTCAAGAAGAAGCCTGCTTCCTTCTACAATGTCAATTACCTTCCAGAAATCAATTACATCGCCAACTCTCAGGGTTTGAGAACTTCTTCTTCCTCTGTTGAGTCCATATCCTCCGACAATTTTGTCAATTAAACCTCTAATTCCCCACAAAAAATTAAGGGCATACCAGCCTCTCTGTCCACCTAAGTTTTTACATATCTCAAATATTTTATTGGCAATTGAAGGCTCTATTTTTCTTGTATATCTATCCACATATACAGCCTTTGAAATTTCAGGGATTTTTGGGACATCGCATACACTGCCTCCAGAGCTGTCGCACCACCTGCTAATAACCTGTGCCCTTTCAATTTCTTGTAAGGATTTTCTTATTGCTATCTTAAAGGGTGTAACCTTTACATCGGGAAAATATTTTTCAGCATTATTATTTTTCTTGACTGTTTTTGATTTCAAACCCAGCACAAGCTCCTTTGCAAGTTCAAAATTTACAGGAGTAAATAGGATAAGCCAGTAAGATGAAAGCCTTGGACTTAAAACAGGTACATCTATTATGATACGCTTCAGTTCAAGAACCTCTGCAGTCTGAAGCATCATCTCTTTGAAGGTCATAGTTGACATACCTATGTCAATCTTTTCATGGATTAGCATGCCTGAAAGAATCATTGATTTAAGATAGTTTATGACATCGTCTATGAAAATTGGACATGTTGGGGTGTTAACCCATCGGGGAGTTATCATGATAGGTAGTTTTTCCACAAGGTTTCTTAAAATTTCAAAGCTCGCACTTCCTGAGCCTATTATGACACCTGCCCTGAACCATGCAACTTTTACCTTTTCAGGATTGGCACTTAGAATTTTACCTGTCATGTATCTGCTTCTAAGATGAGGACTTGCGTCTTCAATTTCACCAAGTCCACCAAGATACAATATCTGTTTTACCCATGCTCTTTCACAGGCTATTCTGAAATTTTCAGCACTCTGAGCCTCTTTTCTCTCATAGTCCCTACCCTTACCCATCATGTGTATGAGGTATACGGCAATATCAACACCTTTAAGGGCTTCCTCTAATAGGGTCAGATTAAAAGTATCACCCTCATAGATCTGGCATCTTTCAATTATTGAATATTCGAGTTTGTTTTTATTTCGTACTAAAAGCCTTATTTTTATGTTTTCGTCTAAGAGACTATACAAGAGTCTCCTACCTACAAAACCTGTTGCACCTGTAAGTAAAACTGTTTTCATTTTCTCTATTATGTCCGTGTAGAAAGCAATAGGGAAGAATAAATTACGTTGATAGCCTTTTCTTTTAATCTATCCATTTTAGTGATGATGACCTTGCTCTGAATGTCCACCAGCAATTACATAGATGGCATCTGTATCGCTGAGATTTTCAAAATATAGGCTTTCTTCACCTTCAATGTGGAAGGCATCTCCCTCTGTGAGCTCTCCTTCCCATACACCAGTAACTTTTATCCTCCCCTTAATTATCAAAACAATCTCTTCATGACCTCTTCCTGGTTTTATAAGCCAGTTTTTCTCTCCAGGATTTAAAACTCCGTAAATCATATAACAGGCATGACTGCCTGTAAGCTCTGAGCCAATTATTAACTCTCCTGTTTGAAGATTAGTAAGCTTGTCTTTGATTTCTATTAGTTTCATTTCTTTAGATTTTACAGTTTCGGGATAATTATTTCAAGGGTAAATTTAAGGAATTTACTTACAAAAAAAGACTACAAAAGGACATCAATAAGTTTCATACTAAAGATAGAAATCAAAAGGAGGTTTGAAAATGGAAAGAATATCAGAAAGAACAAAAGCAGAGGTCATTTTAAAATTTAAATGGAACTCTCAAATCGGAGAGCACGAAGAGCATCAATTCTGCCGAGTAAATGTTTGGCGAGACCTTGACCTTTTTCCTGAAAAAGTAAGAGATATGATTATTGACAGAAAAGAAGGTGACAGATTCAGCATCGAATTCAAAAAAGGAGAACTTTTCAACTACTCAGAGGAAAACATACTTGAAGTTCATAATTTTCAATTTAATCCTCCAAAGCCTTTTAACACGAAAATAAAACCAAAAGTTGGAAGATTTTATCCTCTTGGATTTTTCTCTGGATTGGCTGGTGTCTTTCCTGAGAATACAAAGCCTGCCAGAGTTATAGAAGTAGGTAAGGATAAATTAAAGATTGATACAAACATTCCAATTGCCAAGTATGATTTAAAGCTTGATGGTTACATAGTTAGTGTAAGAAAAAAATCAGCAGATGTTGGTGGTGAGTGCAGAGACTGGTGTGCCATATCACTTGAAAATGGTCCGGGCATGCAGGTGAGATTTGATGGAACACCTACAGACTTTGAAATTGAAAATCCTGAAAGCTTTAGAAGAGAGGACGAGACAGAAGATAAAATTTTTTATAAAGAACCAAGAATTACAACTCACATTGATTCAAAGGCTCACGAAAATCTCGTTGAACTCTATAAAAAGATTTTACCTGAGAGGGGAAAAATTCTTGATCTTATGAGCAGTTATCAATCGCACATTCCAGAAAATGAAAATCTTAAAGTAGTAGGCTTAGGACTAAACGAAGAAGAGATGAAACAGAACCCAAGACTGAGTGAATACCTAATCCATGATTTAAACAGTGAGCCAAGACTTCCATTTGCCGATGAAGAGTTTGATACAGTTGTCTGTGATTTGTCAATTGAGTATGTTACAAAGCCTGTTGAATTAGTGGCTGAAATCAAAAGAGTACTTAAAAAAGATGGGATAGTTTCTATGAGCTTCTCAAACAGATACTTTCCACCAAAGGTGATAAAGCTTTGGATTGATCTTCATGATTTTGAAAGGATGGGATATGTGATTGAGCTTCTGCTTAGAGATGGCGGATTTAAAGATTTCAAAACCTACTCAATCAGGGGCTACAGAAGACCATACGATGACAAATACTTTGGTTGCACCCTGTTTTCTGACCCAATTTATGTAGTCTATGCAAGAAAGGCTTAGAGAAAAAGTAGCAGTTGTCGGAGGTGGGATTGCAGGTGCCCTAACCTCCGAACTGCTCTGGAGAAAAGGTTACCAGGTTACTCTATTTGAGAAGAGTAATCGTCTGGGAGGCTGCTCTGGTAGTTTTGTTCGCAATGGCTTTACTTTTAACACAGGTGCAACAACTATTGCAGGGCTGAAAGATGATTTTCCAGTGAGCGAGATTCTCTCAAACTTTAAGATAGATAAAAACATAAAAATAGTTGACCCTTCAATCATAATCCATACTCCAAGAGGAATAGTAAGAAGATTTTCATGCCTCTCTGACACAGTCGATGAAATTGATAGAGTCTTCCCGCACAGAGGAAACTACGATTTCTGGAAAAAAGTTTATGATGTGACTTACAGTGTCTTGACCCACAGCTACTATCATAATTTCTCTTCTTGGAGAAATTCTGTTAAAAGCCTTTTGAATATGAAAAGCCTGATTTTAAAACACTTCAAATCTTTCCTTATACCTGCTGAAAAGGGTTTAAGGGAGTTTTTCCCTCAAATAGAGAGAGACTATTATGATTTTATGGATGCCCATGTAAAGATTGTAGCTCAGAGCAGTATCGCTGAGGTAAACTTTCTTACAATGCTTCTTTCTCTTGGTTATCCTTTTACAGGAGTCGGTTATCCTCGGGAAGGAATGGGTAAAATATTTGAAGAAATCGTAAAAAATCCGAATTGTCTACTAAACTCTGAGGTAAAATCAATAAAAAGGAAAAACAGTGGATTCATACTTAAAGGAGATTTTGGAGAGGAAGAATTTAAAAAAGTTGTGATCTCAATGCCTGTGTTTGAAAACTTAAATATTATGGAAGATGACAACATAAGAGATTACATTAAAAGATACCTTAAACTAAACAGCGATAACTCAGCAATTGTCCTTTATGGTGTTATCATAAACTTCTCTCCCGATTACAACTTTCATCTTAGAATAATCAGAGAACCTCTGCCCTATACCTCCTCAAGATATCTATTTTTTTCATTTAACGAAGTTAAAAAGGAAAATTCTCAATACACGACCTTTACTGTATCTACTCATACCCGAGTTCCTTACTGGATAAATACTGAAAGACACTTATATGATATAAAAAAAGAGAAGTTAAGGGAAATGATATTAAATATTATGAAAGATACTTTTGGGCTTAAAACAGAGCAGGTAGTTCAATCCTTTATGGCAACTCCTGAAACATTCTTCAGATATCTCGGTAGACGAAGTGTAGGAGGAATTCCTGTTACAAGAAAGGCTCCTTTCTGGAAAATTCCGTCAAACTTTAGTCCATTTGAAAATCTCTATTTTGCAGGAGACAGCTTTTTCTGTTATCAGGGCTGGATAGGAGTTTCCATGGGAGTCAGAAATATTCTGGAAAACTTAGATGAAAAAGTTTGAACTTAAGATAACTCCATTAGATTGGATTTTAATTATTACAGTAGCGATACTTTTTTCATCTTCCATAGCAATAATAATTTACAAGACCTTGAATGCCGATTGGCAAGATGGCTTGTTAGTAGGTTCTATATTAGGATTCTGTCTTGCAATTTTTTCAATTCTCTTTGTTACGCTCAATAATCTTTACATCTTACCTAAAATAAGCAAACCCTATGTTTGGTGGATTTTTTCAGCCCTCTTTTCCTCTCTTGCAGGATATATTGGTTTTTACTCAGCCTTCTTTTTAGTAAAGATTTTTACCATACCAATTCCAGAAAACATTCTGAATAATATAAATACTCTGGCAGTTTTTTCAGCTTTTCTTAATTATCTTACAGGTTTGCTTATCTATCTTTTTGTGAATATGAAAACTAAAAAACAGGAACTTGAGAGTCTACTTGCAGAAAGCAGAATACTTTCCCTTAATATTCAACTTAACTCCCATTTCCTTCAGAATGTTTTAAACAGCATTGCGGAACTAATAAGAATAGATAGCGAAAAGGCTGAAGAAGCATTAATCAAGCTGAGCAGATTCCTAAGAAAAGTTCTTAAGGAGCAGGATATTATACCTATATCTGAAGAGGTTGAAAATGTTAAAGGCTATGTGGAACTTGAAAATTTAAGATACGGAGGGTTAATAAAATTGAAAATAATTAATAGCGATAAAGCTCAAAACATCCTGATTCCACGCTTTTCTATTCAGCTACTTGTTGAAAACGCAATAAAGCACGGATTTACAGGTAGTGAGTTAAATATTGAGATTATCTTTGATATCTCAAATTCGCTATGCCAGATTAAAATTTCCAACGATGGTAAGCCAGTGAAGGATTTAAGATTTGGAACAGGGCTTAAAAATCTCTCAAGGAGATTGAAAATTCTCTGCAATGGGAAATTAGAGTTAGGTGACAGAAAAAAGAATGAATTCTTGATTAAAATACCTATATGAAAATCTTAATCGTAGATGATGAAAAATTAGCCCTTATGAGGTTAAAAAGACTGATTACTGAAGTTTCAGAGCCTGTGATATTTTCAGCTTCCTCTGCTTCTGAGGCACTCAGCATAGTTGAGAAAAATTCTGACATTGAAGTTGCTTTCATCGATATAAAGATGCCTGAAATATCTGGATTAGAACTTGCGTACAGATTACTCACCATAAATGAAAACCTATTCATAGTATTTCAAACAGCCTATGAAGAATATGCCCTGGAGGCTTTTAAGGTAGGAGCAATAGACTATCTCCTAAAGCCCTACACAACAGAAGATATTAAGAGAGTATTAAAAAGAATTGAAAAATTCAGAGAATCAAGGGAAGCAGTAAGATTCATGGTTAAAACCCTAAAGGGCGATTACAGGATAATTTCACAGGATGAGATATTTTACATAAAGGCTGAACTCAAGGATTCATCTATAAGAACAAAGGATGATTTCATCTATTATCCTCTTTCCATATCAAGGTTTGAAGAGAAGCTCAAAAACTTTGACTTTTTCCGAGTTCATAAATCATATCTTATAAATGTAAAGAAAATATCCAGAATAAACAGAATTCATCAGAGCAAGCTTCAGTTTAAATTTTCAGGGATAGACGATACAGTTACAAGTAGCAAAGAA
The DNA here is from genome assembly GCF_001514535.1 of Thermodesulfovibrio aggregans. Lineage (NCBI taxonomy): Bacteria > Pseudomonadati > Nitrospirota > Thermodesulfovibrionia > Thermodesulfovibrionales > Thermodesulfovibrionaceae > Thermodesulfovibrio > Thermodesulfovibrio aggregans. Next base: position 280,267 of record NZ_BCNO01000001.1, read on the forward strand.
GGTGCTAAGCTCTTTAGAGAGAGATATGGTCAATTTTTGATAAAGGAAGTTAGCTAAATCAATCTATGCTATTTAAACTTTTTAGTTAGCTCTCTTCATCTTCCATCTTTCAACTCCATAAAGCATTCCTCTTGGGTCAGGTATTATTCCTTCAATCTTTTTATTTGCATAAAAAACAAGAGGATTTTCGTAAAGGAATATGCATGCCTGTTTTTCATAAAGAAGTCTGTGAACCTCTCTATAAATTTTCTGTCTTTCATTAAAATTTAAAGTTTTTCTTCCCTTTTCAAGGAGGATGTCAACTTTTTCATCTTTGAATGAAAAAAAGTTCCACTGACCTTTTTCTGTTTTTGATGAATGCCATAGATCATAAATGTCTGGATCCCACAGATATGCTCTTGAAAGAATAACCGCATCAAAGACTTTTTCTTCAATTATTCTATGCCTCAGTGTCTGCCAGTCATAAAGTTTTATCTCTATTTCAATTCCGATATTCTTGAGGTTTTGCTGAATAAACTGAGCAACTCTTTGAATTTCCTTGTTTTCGCCATTTATGGAGATTGAAAACTTTAATGAATTAATCTTCATATTTTTAAGAATGTCTCTTGCTTTTTCTATGTCATAAGGATATGGCTTTACATCAGTATTAAAATACCAGGTATTGGCTGGATAGGGTCCCAATGAGATTTTTCCTTCTTTTAGTACAGAGTTTATCAACTCTTCTTTGTCTATGGAATAGGCAACAGCTTTTCTGAATTTTTCATCAATGAATGGATGCTTTTTAAGATTAAAACCAAGACAGGTGTATCTGAAGGAGTCTGCCTTGTATCTGTTGAACTGGCTACTTAGTTCATCAGTTTTCATATAAGATGGTAACTCTGCCACATCAATTTTGCCTGATTTAAGTTCAAGATATCTTGTGGTAGGGTCAGGAATAAATTTGAGTATTATTTTTCCTGTTGCAGGCTTTCTGCCGTAAAATTTATCAAATGAAATTAAAAAAATAAACTGTCCTTTTTGCCATTTCTCAATTCTGAATGCACCTGTTCCAATAGGTTCATTATCAAAGGAAGGTTCAAGAACCTTTTTACCAATATGACTTGGAAGTATCCCTATGCTCCAGGATTCAATAGCAGAGCCATAGGGTTCTTTATAGATAACAGCAAGAGTAAGAGGATTAATTACTTTAATCTCTTTTACAGGACCTAAAACTCCCCTCCTTGGTGACGCAACTTGAGGAGAATTAAAAAGCTCATATGTGAAAACTACATCCTCTGCTTTGAATTTTTCTCCATCATGCCAGTAAATGTTTTCTTTTAGGTGAAAAACTATCTCAAGCCCGTTGTTTTTTATTTCCCATGATTCTGCAAGCTCTGGTTCAGCAATACCTTTTTCATTAATTCGGATAAGTCCCTTGAAAATGATATTTGAAACCATGTGAGAGTTAAGATCAGTAAGAAAAAGAGGATTTATCCTTTTTGGTTCTGAATCAAGTGCAATAACAATACCTTCATAAGTCCTTGATGTAGAGCTACAAGATATAAAAACAAGGACAAATAGAGAAAATAAAACTCTTTTAAAATTCAACTAAAAAACTCCTCTGATTCCTATTCCCCAGTTTCTTCCTGCTGCAGGATAGCCAAATCTTTCTTGATAGTTTTTATCAAATATATTATGAAGATATCCAAGCACAAAAATATTCTTTGTAACTGGATAGCTTACCTCCAGATCAGCAGTAAAGTATGACTTTTGAGTTCTTACTCTCAAATCAGTATTGTAAAGAGTGTTATTGTTGTATATAACTTTCTGGCTTGATACATATCTTCCATAGAGAGTAACCTTTTCTCCTCTTGCTCCTTTATACTGTAGCCCAAGATTTATCTTATGCTTTGGAAGTGCAGGAATCTCATCAAAATCTCTATCTTCAGGTGCGACAAAGTTTTCTACAAAGGGGTCACCTTTTGTTTTTGATTTCTGAAAGGTATAATTGGCAAAAGCTGAAAAACCTTTTCCAATCTGCTGGGATACTTCTATTTCAATTCCGTAAATAGTTGCTCTGTCAATATTATATGAGACAAAGTTTATAAGGTCAAAATAAATAAAGTTTTTAATTCTGTAATAATAGGGGCTTATTTCCAGTGAGGTCTTTGTTGGAAATTCATTTTTCCACCCACCCTGAATCATCAGTCCATCCTCTTTTTTAAAGGGTAAATCTCCTGTGTCAGCTCCTGCATCAGGCGAGTAATGCCAGTAATGCTCTGGAGGAGTTGGCATCCTTAAAGCTCTCGCTAAACTCAAATAGACAAGAGAGTTTTTATCATAGGTATATGTTAATTTGAGGGATGGTGCTATTCCTTCCATAGAAATATCTTTGATTCCTTCTTCTTTACCAGCAGGTCCTGCTTTTCCCTCATAGGATGAATATCTCAGTCCCGGGGTAATTGTGAAGTTTTTCGTTATGTGAAAATCATCCATAAGATAAATGCCAGTTATTTCTGAATTTACATAGTTACCATTCTGAAAGTGTGCTCTATAGTCATCTGAATAATTCTTATCACCACCATCTTTAAATCTTGTGTATTCAAATCCGACGGTTAAATCATGTTTGTCAATGGTTATTTTATAAGAACCATCTGCTCCGTATGATTTATCATCAAACCATTTTTTGTGAAATATGAAAATTCTCACTGAAAATTGACCCACTTTTCTCATGAAAAGTGACCCACCCTTCTATTAAAATAACCCCTAAAACAGGGGGAAAGGAAAGGGTGATAAGCATGGAAGATTGGGTAACAATAAGGAATCTTAAGAAGAAAAATCCAGAGCTTGGCACAAGGGCAATTGCTAAGCTTGTTGGGGTATCAAGAAACACTGTAAAGAAAGCTCTTAAAGCTGATTTTTATCCTCAATATGAAAGAAAAACTAAAGCGTCAGATGAAATTTCAGTTTTTCATGATTTTATCAAAGACAGTTATTTACTTAAGAAGCAAAGAGTATCAGTAATAATTGAAAATCTCAAAAGCAAAGGGTTTAAGGGTTCTAAATCAACTGTTTATCGTTATGTTAAGGAAAATTTCTCATCAATAAGAGAGGATTTATCAAGGAAGGCTTTTTTAAGATATGAGACAGCACCTGCAGAGCAGATGCAGTATGATTGGGCAGAGTATGAAGTTTTGATAGGACAGAGTTTAGTCAAACTATATGTTCACTGTCTCATATACGGATACAGTCGTTACAGAGTGTATGATGTAACTGTGGATAAGACTCAGTCAAGCATATTTTCAGTGTTACAGGATGCATTTAGTGAGGCAGGCGGGGTATGCAGAAGACTTCAGGTTGACAATGCAGTTCAGTTTGTAGCGGATGCAGACATAAAAAAGTTTAGATGGAATGAAGGGTTTTTAAATTTCTGTGGTTTTTATGGAATAAAACCCACAAGGTCATTACCCTATCATCCATGGAGCAAAGGGAAAGTGGAAAGTCCTTTTTACTATCTTGAAGAGCATTTCATAAAAAACAACACATTTGAATCAATAACAGACTTTCAGATTAAACTTAAAGAATTCCAGAATGCTGTTAACAACAAAATTCATACAACCACGAAGTCTACTCCATTTGAGTTATTTAAAAAAGAAAGACAATATTTAATTGAAGCAAAGGACTGTGATATAGCAAGCAGATACAAACAGACAAGGAAAGTAACTCAGGACTGTTTAATCTCCTATAAAGGTAACAGATACAGTGTTTCATATCACTTTGCAGGTAAAACAGTGTGGATACTGCCACAGAAAGGACTTAAACTCAGAGTTTATAACCAGCAGGGCAGAGTAATTGCTGAGCATCCAATAAGTTTACAGAAAGGTCAGATAATAATGGATAAGTCTCACTTTAAATCCAGCCTCTATCAACATTACAGTAACTTTGAAAGGCTCTCCTATTTATTTAAAGAAAGATTTTGCAAATACAACAAAACAGAAGAATTTTTAACAGCACTTAAACAGCAAAGAAATATACAGCCCAGATATCATCTTGCAAAGATAATGGATCTCATGAGCTATTATCAAGATGAAAGCTGTATCTCAGTTATGGAAGAATGCTTTAAATACAGAAACTTCAACTTAAACTTCATAAAAGGACTTTTAATGAACGAAAAACAAAAAGAACCTGTAAATTTAACACAGAAAGCATCATTTAAATATGAAGGAATGCAACAAATAAAAAGAAATTTAAAGGAGTATAAACTATGGCAAATATAGAAGACATATCAAAAACAATAAAATACTACTGTAAATTGTTATCAATTCCCCTTGTTGGAGAGATTTATGAAAAAGAAGCAGAACAGGCAAACAAGACACAACTCAGCTATCAGCATTATCTTTATAATCTACTGAAATATCAGGTTGACTCAAGACTGGATAATTCAGTACAGAGGAAGATAAAGAAAGCGAAGTTTCCATTCATAAAGACCATTGAAGAGTATGACTTTAGCTTTCAACCGAAGGTAGATGAGAAACTAATAAAACAGCTAAGTGAGCTTAATTTTGTTGGGGAAGGTAAGAACATAATCTTTGCAGGACCTCCTGGAGTTGGTAAAACCCATTTAGCAGTAGCCATAGGAGTAAAAGCAGCGATGGCAAGAAAGAGAGTATTGTTTTTTACAGCAGAAGAACTGATAAACAACTTAATATCAGCGGAGTATTCAAAAACATTGCCCCAATATATAGAAAGCTTAAGCAGAATAGAGTTGCTGATAATAGATGAAGTTGGATATCTTGAGATAAGCAAGGCATCAGCGGCTTTATTTTTTAAACTTATATCAAAGAGATATGAAAAGACCTCAACAATAATAACAACGAACAAGCCATTTGAAGAGTGGAATGAGATATTTGGAGATGAAGTAATAGCAGCAGCAATACTTGACAGACTTCTTCATCATTGTTATCCCTTTTTTATAACAGGGAAAAGCTACAGGATGAAAGAATTATTTGAGAAAGGGGGTGAAAAAAGAATAAAAAATGATACTATATAGGGTGGGTCAAATTTCGTGAAAAAAACCGGGTCAATTTTCATGAAAATTTACAGTCTGTAATCTGAATTGCCTTTTTAATGTTGTTCACTATCTCCTTTTTGTTTGCTGAGACATATAAACTTAAAAGTCCACCAGTGAGAAAATCACCAACTGCTGCATCACTCATTACCTTTTGAGCATGCTGCTCGGCTGCAAGAGAAGTTGGTTGCTCGGGGGAACAAACAGATATAATCAGGAAGAAGCATTGGAAATAAAAAAACTTCTTATTGACATAGCCTCAAAGCTAACACCAGAGAAAAGCAAAGAGATAGCAGTGATAACTCCATGCAGCGCACAAAAAAAACTACTGCGAAAGATAATAAATGACCTTAAAGACAGAGGTCAGATTCAAAACTTACAGATAAAATGTGATACCGTTGATAGCTTTCAGGGACAGGAGGCTGATATTGTAATCTACAGTTGTGTAAGAACAGATGGAAGCCTTTCCTTTCTAATCGATAAAAAGCGTCTTAATGTAGCACTCTCAAGGGTAAGAGAGAATCTTTTCATAGTTGGACACAAAGACTTTCTATACAACGCTAAAGTTGAGGGAAAGGAGATTATAAAAAACTTTTGAATGCAGTTCATAGAGTATGTTATAAACATAAAACTCAAGGTTTTTGGGGGATTATCCTCAACTTGAGCTTTCACTACAGTATCAACGATCTTTGACAAGTTTGGACCCTCAATAGAGGGGTGAAAATTGAAAGTAAACACTTACATTTTGCCCTTTCAAAAAGGGGGTTAGGAAAAATGGGCTTTAAAAGCCTTAAAAATCAGAGGGTTACAAAGCCCGTCCTCGGAAACGTGACCTCATTTAAAAGGGATTGCGACTCTGCTGTTAATTTCTCAACAGCTTTGTCCAACCTTTCACTCGGAAACATGACCTCATTTAAAAGGGATTGCAATTTTTAATGTTGAGCAAGCATATTTGTCACTGCGAGGGTGGCATTCCACCCGAAGCAGTCTCTCTATTCCTACAGAGTTGTAACGAAGAGATTGCTTCCCCCTCGCTGTGCTCGGGGTCGCAATGACGAGAGAGAGGCGAGATTGCTTCGCCTTCGGCTCGCAATGACAGAAAGAAGGCATTCGCAATGAAGGAAGAGGATGCTTCTTGCAATGACATAAAAAAGAGCACGCAATGGCTGACTGTAGGGATTGCTTCGTCGCTTACGCTCCTCGCAATGACAGAAAAGAACGCTCCTCGCAATGACAGGATAGGATGCTTCTCGCAATGACAAAGGAGAGCCCGCCCTCGGAAACGTGACCTCATTTAAAAGGGATTGCAATTTTTAATGTTGAGCAAGCATATTTGTCACTGCGAGGGTGGCATTCCACCCGAAGCAGTCTCTCTATTCCTACAGAGTGGTAACGAAGAGATTGCTTCCCCCTCGCTGTGCTCGGGGTCGCAATGACGAGAGAGAGGCGAGATTGCTTCGCCTTCGGCTCGCAATGACAGAAAGAAGGCATTCGCAATGACAGAAGAGGACGCTTCTTGCAATGACATAAAAAAGAGCACGCAATGGCTGACTGTAGGGATTGCTTCGTCGCTTACGCTCCTCGCAATGACAGGATAGGATGCTCCTCGCAATGACAGAAAAGAACGCTCCTCGCAATGACGGACCTTAGAAATCGCTTCGTGTTCGGCTCGCAATAACTGTATCAGTAGTCAATGCGAGCAGTTTCTTTGCTGATTAATTGATTCTTTCCAGTGCCTTTTTAAGTTCCTCTTTCATCGTTTCTTTTAGCGTCACAGGTTCAATTATCTCAAAATGAGGAATCCATGAATAAAGCCACCACTTTATCTCATCTGTCCCTGATACTGTAAAGGTTAGAGTTATTGTTCCATCGGGGTTTTCAGTTCTTTGTTCTGAATGATGCCACTTTGGTTTTCTCTTTATCAGCTCTGCTACATCCTTTGAAAATTTTACTTTCACCTCAACAGGCTCTGCTTCCCATATGAACCAGCTCTGCTTGAGTTTTTCCCTCAGTGTAAATCCTTCAGGAATGTTGAACTTTGTCTTCATCTGCTTTATCTCAATGATTCTGTCTATGGCAAAGGTTCTTGTGTCTTGCCTCAAATGACAGTAGGCATAGACAAACCACAGTCCATCATGGAAGATTAATCCATAGGGATCAATGAGTCTTTCTGTCACCTCATTGGTATTTATGGAGTGATACTTTATCATAAGTTGCATCCGCTCAAGTGCCGCCTCTGAGATTATGTTGAATTTCTCTATGTCAAGCTCTGTTTGAATATTTGGCAGATAGTGATGAATCTGTCCATGGGGCTTTTTTCCAACAGGATTAATCTTTTCCATAAGTGACATTAGTTTTTCTGAAAGTGAAGGTGCAGATTTTTTAAGCACGTCATTGAGGGTAAGTATTACTGCAAGCTCTTCCTTTTCAACAGGGATGGATTTTAAAGCATGAGGGTTTTCAAAGGTGTATCCACCAAGTTTTGGGTCATAGACAATGGGAACGACCTGATTAAGGATGTATAGATAACGATAGATTGAACGCTCACTTACTTCACAGATTTGAGCAAGCTCTTTTACTGTAGGATGCCTGTCCTGTTCAATGAGATTGAGTATTTTGAGGATGTTGATTACCTTTTCACCAATACCATGAGGTTTCTCTTTCCTTTTGTTTAGTGCTTCCTTTTTTATATTCGGTTTCTTTGGCATTTTATATATTATATCAGTTTAACCAAGACAGCATTATGTCAGAGAGATTTTTTGACTCTGTGGGATTATTCAAAAAAAGGACGCCGATAGAGAGTGCACCCCTTTTTTGTGAACACTTTTTAATGCTTCAATTTGTAAGGTCTATGCACTATTTCTTCCCCTATCATTGAGATATTTTAACTTAAATTCCTCAGAAGATAAATATCCAAGTTTGCTGTACAAATATAAGTTGTTGTAATCATTAGTTATCCAATCCTTTATTCTATTTCTGGCTTCTTCAAAGCTTTCAAAACTTATAAGATTTTCTTTGCTTCATTTTCCTAATACCCCTTTTATAGAGATTTTGTCTCTGCTTATACAGAGATTCCATACAAATTCCATGTATCTCGTATTTAGGGGTTTAGTATTAACTTATCAACCTAAAAAACAACAGAAGAGAGAAAATTAACCAACTTTAAATTCTACAATACAGCTTTTTAAAAAGCAAGTTTACAAAACCTTGATTTGTCGATACCAAAAAATGAGAAAAGCGCTATTTTGCCAAATATTGACCCGCAGATGAAACCTTCAAGACCCCCTACTACTACTGGGTGACAGCTTGCTGAAAACTTTTTTGACCTTTTTTTCGGATACTTTTTCTTAAAAATCAATGTATTACAGAATGCCGAAGGCGGGATTTGAACCCGCACGGCGTTGCCACCACCAGATCCTGAATCTGGCGCGTCTGCCAGTTCCGCCACTTCGGCTTAATTTTTATTTTATCTTTATTAGATAATTCATAGCAAGTCTAAATTTGTATTCCAAAGTATATAAATTTCAATTGACAAAAAAAATTTTTTTACATTAATATATAAAGTTTGCAGGGGCTTTGTCCCTGCTTTCATCTCTGTGGGAGGAGGTATGAAATTGTATGCTTTAGGGACCCATCTTTTAATTGAATTGAAAGATTGCAATCCTGAGATCCTGAAGGATCTCGAAAGCGTCAGAAATATTCTCGTAGAAGCTGCCAAAAAAGCAAATGCAACAATTATTAGTGTAAACTTTCATGAGTTTAATCCTTTTGGTATTAGTGGTGTTATAGTGATTGCAGAATCTCATCTGACTATTCATACATGGCCTGAGTATGGTTTTGCTGCAGTGGATGTCTTTACCTGTGGAGATATTATAAAACCAGAGGTTGCAGCTCAATATATCATAGAGGCTTTTGAATGTAAGTCTCCATCAATAGTTGAAATGAAAAGAGGTATAATTTCTTACAAAAACGAAAAACTGCCACATAAGGTATGCCATGAAGAATTGCAAATGGTATATTGAGCAGACATCTGAAGATGAAATTATACTTCATTCTCTGAAGGAGATAATCTTTTCTGGAACATCTCCTTATCAGAGAATTGAAATAATTCGTTCTGGTGATTTTGGGAGATGTCTACTGCTTGATGGTAAAATGCAGTCTGCTGAGGCTGATGAATTTATCTACCACGAAGCACTTGTTCATCCTGTGATGCTTTTAAGTGATAATGCGGAGAGAATTTTAATTGCTGGTGGTGGAGAAGGCGCTACTCTCAGAGAGGTGTTAAAATATCCTATTAAAGAAGTTGTAATGGTTGAGCTTGATGAGGTCGTTATTAATACTGCTAAAAAATATCTTCCACAATGGAGTGATGGCGCTTTTGATGATCCTCGGGTCAGGTTAATCATAGATGATGCAAGAAGCTATATTGAAAAAACAAAAAATTACTTTGATGTCATAATAATAGATCTTCCTGAACCAGCAGAAGGAGGACCTGCATATCTTCTATATACTAAGGAGTTTTACGAAAACGTTAAGGAAGCGCTTACTGAAAAAGGAATGATGGTTACACAATCTGCCTCTACTTCTATTAACAATCTAAGAGTATTTGTCTCAATTGTTACTACTCTCAGGCAAGTGTTCCCATATGTAAAGCCTTATATTACCTATGTTCCATCTTTTTTTGCTCCATGGGGTTTTTCACTGGCTTCTAAAAAAATAAATCCTGAAGAATGCATATCAAAAATAAATGAAAAGATTATTTCAATTGAGAAAAGTTTAAAGTTTTACGATCTGGATGCTCATAATTCAATGTTCTGTCTTCCAAAACATATTAAAAGAGCAATTGAAACAGAGGGAAGAGTCATCCGCGATGACTCCCCTCTTTCTTTTTATTAATCTTTCTTTTTGGAAGGAAGTACTGAAAGACCTGGTAACTCCTTACCTTCAAGCAATTGTAAAGCAGCTCCACCACCTGTTGAGATAAATGAGATAGCATCACTGACACCTGCTTTATGCACCGCGTAATCTGTGTCTCCACCACCTACTATTGTAAAAGCATAGGAGTCAGCAACGGCATGGGCAATTGCAAAAGTTCCTCTTGAAAAGGCATCTATCTCAAAAACGCCCATTGGTCCATTCCACAGAATTGTTTTTGCATCATGCAGTGCCTCTGTAAAGAGTTTTACAGAGGCAGGACCTATGTCCAGTGCTCGCCAGCCCTGTGGTATTTCCTGTACAGGAACAATTTTTGTTTCTGCTCCATGCTCTATACTTTGTGCAATAACAACATCTACAGGTAAATAAAATTTAACTTTGTTTGTACGAAGTTTCTCCATAATTTTAAGAGCAAAATCTATCATGTCTGGCTCAACAAGGCTGTCTCCCACTTCATATCCCATTGCCTTTATAAATGTAAAAGCCATTCCACCGCCAACTATGACTTTATCTGCCTTATCTGCAAGATTTTCAAGAACTCCTATTTTACCTCCAACCTTTGCTCCTCCGAGTATTACTACAAAAGGTCTTATTGGAGACTCTACAGCTCCTTTTAAGTACTCAATCTCTTTTTTAAGTAAAAATCCTGCAGCAGAGGGAATGAACTTTGGAATTCCAACTATTGAGGCATGTGCTCTGTGTGATGCACCAAAGGCATCGTTTACATAAAAATCAGCTAAAGATGCCAGTGATTTTGCAAATTTTTCATCATTTTTTTCTTCTTCAATGTGAAATCTTAAATTTTCAAGCAGCACCACATCTCCTTCTTTCATTTTTGAAATAATCTGTTCAACCTGTGGACCAATACAGTCAGGTGCAAAGATTACTTCTTTGTTAAGTAATCTCTGAAGTCTTCTTGCAACGGGAGCAAGAGAAAATTTCGGATCAACTTTTCCTTTTGGTCTGCCAAGATGGGAAGCTAAAATCACTTTTGCTCCCTCATCAATTGCGTAGTTTATAGTTGGCAGTGTAGAACGGATTCTTCTGTCGTCAGTTATCATTAAGTTTGCATCAAGGGGAACATTAAAATCCGCTCTTATAAAAACTCTTTTCCCCTTAATAGGAAGATCTTCAATTGTGAGTTTGTCAAATGAATTATTAAATGGTGCCATCTTGTCCTCCTTTAAATTCTTTCCATTAAATAAAGAACAAGGTCTCTTACTCTACAGCTATAACCATATTCATTGTCGTACCATGATATTACCTTTGCGAGCTTTCCTTCTATAACTCTTGTAAGAAGTCCATCAACGATTGATGAATATGGTAAACCATTAAAATCAACAGAGACCAGAGGCTCTTCAATATAGTTTAAAATTCCTTTAAGAGACTCAAGAGATGCTTTTTTCAATGCCTCATTAATATCAGACTCTGTAACATCTTTACTGATTTGAGCTACAAAATCAACCATTGAAACATTGGGAGTTGGAACTCTTATTGCTAATCCATCAAGTTTTCCTTTGAGCTCTGGAAGAACTTTTCCCACAGCTTTTGCAGCTCCTGTTGTGGTAGGAATCATTGAAACAGCAGCAGCTCTTGCCCTTCTTAAGTCTTTGTGAGGAAGATCAAGGATTCTCTGATCATTTGTATAGGCATGTACAGTTGTGGCAAAACCTCTCTCTATTCCAAAATTTTCATGAAGAACTTTTGCCACAGGAGCAAGACAGTTGGTTGTACAGGAAGCATTGGATATTATTTTATGCTGCGCTGGATCAAGAAGATGATGATTAACACCCATTACAACAGTAATATCTTCTTCCTTTGCTGGTGCTGTAATTATTACCCATTTTGCACCAGCCTGTAGATGCCGAGATGCTCCTGCTCTGTCTGTAAATCTTCCAGTAGATTCAATAACAACATCAATATTTAAATCCTGCCACGGAAGTTTTTGAGGATCTGTTTCAGCAAAAACTTGAATTTCTTTTCCATCAATCACAATGTTATTGCCCTGAGCTTTTACATCTCCTTTAAACCTTCCATGAACTGAGTCATACTTAAGTAGGTGAGCAAGTGTATATGCATCAGTAAGGTCATTAATTGCAACAACTTCAATATCTGGATAATCATAGGAAACACGAAAAAAAAGTCTACCAATTCTGCCAAAACCATTAATGGCTACTTTCATTGCCATTTTAAACCTCCTACATTAAATTTTTTCTCTAAAGCTGTTAATAACCATTCCTGTGAGGAGTTTAGGATAGAAATATGTTGACTTAGGAGGCATTCTCAGACCAGCAAGGGCAACTCTCTCTATATCATCTACGCCTGTTGCTCTTAAAATAAAAATTGCATCGCATTTGCATTCTTTCACCATTTTGATACCCTTTTCTATATCTATTTCATAGCAAATCTCTTTCTGGGGAAACATATTTTTTAATATAACCTCTTCAAGAATTGTGACATCAAGGTCTCTCAGTTCTTCAGGTAAATGGGTAAGAGATGGACCTCTGTATTGAAGAATATAGAATTTATTATCCTTTAAATAGACTCCTATGTTTTTATTGCCTCTCTTTTCAATTGCTTCCTGAATATCATCATTCTGATCTAATTCAAATATTTGAAAAAGACTTTGTTTTTCAAGTTGCTCCTTAACTGGAAAAGAAGTGCTTAAAAGTCTGTGAGTGGGTAAAATAAGATAGCCTTCATCTTCAATATTTGTTAAAAACATAAGAACATAGTTCCACGGTGGATCTTCCAAATCTGGATAGACTTCATTCATCTGTTTCCTGAACTCAAGAGCAACTTCATATCTATGATGTCCATCAGCGATAAATATGGCTTTGTCTTCAAACTCTGTTATTATTTTTTTTATTTCAGCTGGGTCTTTGATTTTATAAAGACTATGAATATTACCATCTAAATCTTTTGCCTGAATATAAGGTTCGTTAAGACTCTCAAGTATTTGAGATGTTATTCTCTCTTTCGATCGATAGATAGAAAAAATCAATGAAGTATTTGCCATACAGGCTTTCATAAGATTTAATCTGTCTGTTTTTGGTTTAGAATAGGTCTGTTCATGGGGATAAACGCCTTTGCCGAATTCTTCAAGCCTTACAGTCGCTATAATTCCTCTTAGTATTTTACTTTTGTTTTTATAGGAATACTTAATCTCATATCCATAAAAACAGGGGTCCTCATCCTGTATAAAAATTCCTTCCTGGAGCCATTCATCCAAATACTGTCTTGCAAGCTCATATTTATTTATTTGGGGTGAATTTTTCCCATAATCAATTCTGATAATATTGTAGGGACTCTTATTATAAAGAGACTCTCTAAGCTCGTCTGAGATTATATCATAGGGAGGACACATGACATCATGTCCGCATACTTTTTCAGGGTTGTAAACAATTCCTTTAAAAGGTTTGAGAATAGCCATATAGGTTTTATGATAACATTTAAAGTTATTGTAGCTCAACATTGTTAAAATATGTTATATTGTTTTTCATGAATTTAATAACAAAAACAGTTCTTCTGCCAAAAATTGGCAAGACAAGAATTACATTTTATCGTGACAGAAGAAAAGCTACGAAGGATAAAACAACTTTTTCCTTACCCTTTGATCTTCAATTGGGTGAAAAACTTGCCTACGGAGAGATAGTTTACAGTCCTGTTTTCAGATCTTGCAGGATTATGTGGAGTGAAACTCCAGAGGATGTTCAAATAAAAGAAGAAACTGAAAATTTTATCAAAGAATTTTTATTTGGCACGCTTCTGGCTACAACTGAACCAATAGAGCCTGAAGAAGCTGAAAAAATCTTAAGCGATTTCTTTGAATTCTTTAAATCTTCAATTCAATACAGAATCACCGCTGAAGGTGTTTGTGTTTTATACATTCCAGTAGGAGGAAAAGATTCAAGAATAATTAAGTTAATCTTGAGAAAAAAAGACACTGGAGATTACATCTTCAGTGATGATGGAGTTATTCTAAGAAGTTTTCGTCCCCATGAAAGAGGACAGAGAGAAAGAGTTGTATTTTCTGCAAAAAGATTAGGGATTGATGTAAAAGAAGAAGAATTATTTGTTGAGTCATCCCCTGAAGAAATTTCCCAGAATTTTTACAGGTTTATCCAGTTTGTATCTGCTGTGTACTTGTTTTATTTAATATAAAATCACTGCCAGAGTAAGCAACAGGTTGACACAATAAAAGCAAAAAAATTAATATTGATTTTAGAAACAAAAAAAACTTTTATTGGAGTTATAAAATGTTTGAGAAGTTCACAGAAAAGGGTCGCAAAATAATTTTATATGCCAGAGAAGAAGCAGAAAAGAGAAATAGTGAGTTTCTTGATACAGAACATCTTCTTTTGGCAATTTTAAGAGAGGAAGATTCAATTCCAATAGCCATATTAAGAAAGATTGGAATTCCTCCTGAAAATGTAAGATATGAACTGGAAAAAAGAATAAGCAGTGAAGGGAATTTACTTACCTATGGAGAAATACCATTTTCTCCAAGAGCTAAAAAGGTTCTTGAAAATGCGGTTGAGGAAGCAAGACTTTTAGGACATCCATATATAGGGAGTGAGCATCTCTTTCTTGGTTTGATTAGAGAAGAAGAGGGAATTGCCGGTAAAATTTTAAGAAATTTTGGAGTTAATCTCTTAGCAGCAAGACAGTTAACCATAAACTTCTCCATAAGGCCTCATTTTCAGAGCACACCTCAAAAAGAAAAGAGAAAAACAAACACTCCAGCCCTTGATGAATTTGGAAGAGATCTTACACTGCTTGCCATTGAAGGTAAACTTGATCCTGTAATCGGAAGAGAAGATGAAATAGAAAGAATCATCCAGATTCTCGGTAGAAGAATTAAAAATAATCCTGTAATAATAGGTGAGCCAGGTGTAGGAAAAACAGCAATTGTAGAAGGTCTTGCACAGAAAATTGTTGAAGGAGATGTGCCTGATATCTTGCTTGGTAAAAGAATCATTGCCCTTGATCTTGGAGCTCTTATTGCTGGGACCAAATATAGAGGTCAGTTTGAAGAGCGTCTGAAGGCAGTAATTAGAGAGGCAACTCAATCAGAAAATATTATTTTATTCATAGATGAACTTCATACAATAATTGGAGCAGGTGCTGCAGAGGGATCTGTTGATGCATCAAATATGTTAAAACCAGCGCTTGCAAGAGGTGAAATGCAGTGTATAGGTGCAACTACTCCTCAGGAATACAGAAAATACATAGAAAAAGACGGAGCTCTTGAAAGAAGATTTCAACCTGTATATATTCAACCAACCACTGTTGATGTAACAATTGAGATATTAAAAGGAATAAGAGAAAAATATGAATCCCATCACAAGGTCAAGATTACAGATGAAGCAATTGAGGCTGCTGTAAAACTCTCTGACAGATACATTACTGATAGATTTTTACCTGATAAAGCAATAGATGTCATTGATGAAACTGCTTCAAGAATTAAACTTAAAAGGTCTGTGATGCCTCAGGAACTTAAAGACTTAGAGTTTGAACTTGCAAGAATTTCCAAAGAAAAGTCTCTGTACATAAAACTACACGACCTACCTTCAGCACAAAAAGCAAAGTATGAAGAGGAGAAACTAAAGAGAATTTATGAAATTAACTACAAAAAGTGGAAGGATTCAATGTACAAGGAAGTACCTCTCGTTACAGCAGAGGATGTATCATATACAGTTTCTAAGATGACTGGAATTCCGCTTTATAAACTTGAACAGACAGAGTCTGAAAAACTTCTTCATATGGAAGAAATACTTCATCAAAGAATAGTTGGACAGGATGAAGCAATAAAAAGTGTATGTAAAGCAATAAGGCGTTCTCGTGCAGGACTGAAATCAAAAAATAGACCAATTGGGTCTTTCTTCTTTTTAGGTCCAACAGGAGTTGGAAAAACAGAACTAGCAAAGGTTCTCGCAGAGTTCATGTTCAATGATGAAAATGCTTTAATTAAATTTGATATGTCCGAATATATGGAAAAATTTAATGTATCAAAACTAATAGGAGCTCCTCCTGGCTATGTAGGATATGAGGAAGGTGGACAGCTAACAGAGAGAATTCGTAAACGACCCTATTCTGTTGTTCTATTTGATGAGATTGAGAAAGCACATCCTGATGTTTTCAATTTACTCTTACAGATACTTGATGAAGGAGTGCTTACAGATAGTTTTGGAAGAAAAGTAGATTTCAGAAATACAATTATAATCATGACATCCAACATTGGAGCAAGATTGATTGAGAAGTCAACACCTCTTGGTTTTCATAAATCTCAAAGCACTAACATATACCAGAAAATTAAAGATAATGTATTTGATGAACTCAAAAAGACCTTCAATCCCGAATTCCTTAATAGAGTTGACGATATCGTAGTATTTCATCCACTTGAAGAATCCCACTTGCTTGCTATTATTGATCTCCTAATAGCCGAAACAAATAAAAAGCTGGCAGAGTATGGTTTTGTTATTGCAGTATCCGATGAGGTGAAGAGATGGATTTTGAATAAATACTATCAGCCAGCCTATGGTGCAAGACCAATGAGAAGAGCAATTGCAAAAGAAATAGAAGACCCTCTTTCAGAAGAAATTCTTAAAGGCAACTTTAAGGGAGCAACTCTCATAAAAGTTGAGGTAAATAACAATAATATAGAGTTTAAAGAAATTACTGAAGAAGTAACAGCATCAGTTAATTAAGGTGAGATATGAAAAAAAATGTGTTTTTAATTCTTTTTGTTTTGCTTGCTTTAATTGTTACAGGAAGTATAGTTCTTAAAAAAAGCAAAACCTCTTTTAGAGAAAAAGCACAGATTGGACTTCCTGCCCCGGATTTTGAGTTGCAGGATATTAATGGCAAAAAATGGAGACTTAGAGACCTGAAGGATAAAATTGTAATTCTCAACTTCTGGGCATCTTGGTGCAGTGATTGTAAAGAAGAGAAAAAATCAATACAGGCGTATTTAAACAAAAATGGAAACTCTGATGATCTGGTATTTATTACAGTTCTTTACAAAGACAATCCTATAACTGTCTCTGAAATGGCAAAAAAGGAAGGATTTAGTTTTCCTGTACTGATTGATGATGGGGTCATATCAACTATCTATGGTATAAAAGGAGTTCCAGAAACCTTTCTTATAGATAAAAAAGGAGTTTTAAGGCACAAAATTGTTGGACCTGTTGACTGGAGCAATCCTCATATAGTTCCTCATCTTAAAAAAGTATTATCCTGATGGGTAAACCAGGTCAACCAAAAAAGGTTCTGTTATTTATAGCAACTCTTTTTAAAGAGCAAGATGCATACTATAAGGCAATTGAAATTTTAGAAGACAAATTCGGACAGATACTTGTTGAGTCAAGCCCAAAACTTTGGAATTACTCAGACTATTATACTCCGGAACTTGGTAGTCCTATTAAGAGAAGATTTATCTTTTTTAAAAATTTGATCTCTGAAGCTGATATTGCTAAGATAAAAATACAGACAAATCAGATTGAAGAAGAACTTTCTAAGCATGGTAAAAGAACTATTAATCTTGACCCTGGCTATATAGGACTTGCAAAGCTTGTTCTTGCAACCACAAAAGACTACTCACACAGAATCTATTTAAGCAATGGAATTTATGCTGAAGTAACTCTGATTTTTAAAAATAACTCATTTATGCCAAACATAAATACCTATAGAGATTATGCAGAAGAGGAGTACATAAAACTTTTTAATCTGGCAAGAACTATTTACAAGGATCTGTTGCTTGGTAAAAATTGACAAAAATTCTCCTTGACTTTTAAACTTAAATTAAAATCATGCATAAGGAGGGAATGTGTTAAAAGGCGTTGAAGAAATTTCAGCAACCAAAAAAAGACTGAAATTTGAAATACCAGCAGATGTGGTTGAAGAAGAAATTCAAAAGGCATTGAGGGAAATTCAAAAGGAAGCTAAAATTCCAGGTTTCAGACCTGGCAAAGCTCCGCTTTCAATTATTGAGAAAAAATTTGGACAAAATGCCATATCAGACGTACTTGAAAAGCTTGTTTCAGAATCTTATGAAAAGGCAATTAAGGAAACTAATTTAAAACCTCTTCTTCCTCCTATGGCTGAAGATGCTATTGATATAAAGAGGAAGGAACCGCTCTCTTTTGAATTGGTTGTTGAAGTTAGACCAGAAGTTGAAAATCTAAACTATGAAAATATAGAGGTAGAGGAGATCTCAACAGAAGTAAAAGATGAAGATATTGAAAGAGTAATCAAAGGATTATGTGAAGAATCAGGCACCTATGAACCTGCAGAGGAACCCACACAAAATAATGATCTTGTAATTTTTGATTATAAAACCGATACAGGAAAAGAGGTGAAAGATTTTGTTTACAAAATCGGGGCTGGACCATTTCCAGAAGATTTTTCAAAAGCATTAGAAGGCAGAAAAAAAGGAGAAACTTTCACTTTTACAGTTGATTTTCCCGAAGACTCTATTGCTGAGTTTGCAGGTAAAAAGGTTAACTTTGAAGTAACCATAAAAGATATCAAGAGAAAACAGCCAGTTCCATATGAGGAAATTCATAAGGAGTATGGATATGAAACAACTGAGGAATTTAGAAACGATATAAGACAAAGGCTTGAAAATGCTAAAAAAGAACAGGCTATAGAAAAACAGAAGTTTGATATACTTAAGAAACTTCTTGATACACATGAATTTGAACTACCAGAAGGTCTCGTTGAGATGGAAATAAAAAGAATTTCAGAAGAGCTCGAATCAATGGGACTTAACGTAGTAGAGCATATGGATAAAATTACCGAGAGAGCAAAGAGAAATGTTAAAGCTTATATTCTTCTTGAAATCATCGGTGAAAAAGAGGGAGTTACTGTTTCAGAAGAAGAGATTAAACAGGAAGTTATCAATATTGCAAGAAAATACAGTATAACTCCACAGGGAGTAATTCAGTACTACATGTCAAGAGATGGCTCTTTAAGTGCTTTGAGAAATAGTGTTTTTGAGAGAAAAGTTTTTGATATACTTTTGAATAAAGCTAAAATTGTTAAAAGAACTGAAGAAGAAAGTAAGGAGGTATCACAGTGAGCATTGTCCCAATAGTAATAGAGCAAACAGGAAGGACTGAGAGAGTTTATGATATATATTCAAGGCTTTTAAAAGATAGAATTATTTTTATTGGAACAGAGATAAATGATCAGGTTGCAAATGTTGTAATAGCACAGTTGCTTTTTCTTCAAACTGAAGACCCTGACAAAGACATCCATATATACATAAACTCACCAGGAGGGATGGTATCAAGCGGGCTTGCCATATATGATACAATGCAGTACGTAAAACCTGATATTGCTACTTATTGCATTGGACAGGCCTCTTCAATGGCATGTGTTCTTCTGGCAGCAGGTACAAAGGGGAAAAGGTTTGCTCTTCCTCATTCAAGAGTAATGATTCATCAGCCAATAGGTGGATTTTATGGACAGGCAACTGATGTAGAAATTCATGCAAGAGAAATATTAAAAATGAAAGATTTACTCAATCATATTCTATCAAAACACACTGGGCAGCCCATTGAAAAAATTCAGAAAGACACAGAGAGAGACTTCTTCATGTCAGCTGAAGAAGCAAAAGAATACGGAATCGTTGATGAAGTCATCACATCAATAAAGAAGTAAAAGCACAGGAGTATCATATGGCAAAAAAGAACGAAGAACTATTAAGATGTTCCTTCTGTGGAAAATCACAGAAAGAGGTGAAAAAACTTATTGCAGGAAACGGTGTTTACATATGTGATGAATGTGTTGCTCTGTGTAATGAAATTCTTGAAGAGGAAAGATTTAACAGCCTTGAAGGTATAAAAACAGATTTACCAACACCTCAGGAAATTCATAACTTTTTAAATGACTATGTAATTGGACAGGACAGAGCAAAAAAAATCCTCTCAGTTGCTGTTTACAATCACTATAAAAGAATTTTCAAAGGGAAACCATCTGATGAGATTCAAAAAAGTAACATAATGCTGATAGGTCCAACAGGAACAGGTAAAACTCTTTTGGCACAGACTCTTGCAAAATTTCTTGATGTTCCCTTTGCAATTGCGGATGCCACAACACTTACAGAGGCTGGATATGTTGGTGAGGATGTGGAAAACATTCTTCTTAAACTACTTCAGAATGCAAATTATGATATTCAGCGCGCTCAGATAGGAATAATTTATATTGACGAAATTGACAAAATTAGCAGAAAATCAGACAGTCCTTCCATTACCCGTGATGTATCTGGAGAGGGAGTGCAGCAGGCTCTTTTAAAGATAGTTGAAGGAACAATGGCAAATATACCACCTCAGGGAGGTAGAAAACATCCTCAACAGGAATACATTCAGATGGATACTACCAACATACTTTTTATATGCGGTGGTGCCTTTGTAGGACTCGAAGAGATTATAAAAAAGAGAATTGGTAAAAGAACAATTGGATTCCTGTCAGAAACGAAAAAAGAAGAGAAGGATAATATTCTGAGCTATGTGGAACCAGAGGATTTAATAAAATATGGAATGATACCAGAGTTTGTTGGAAGATTTCCTGTTGTAGCTACACTAAACGAACTTGATGAAGATGCTCTTGTCCAGATACTTACCAAGCCAAAGAATGCACTTGTAAAGCAGTATCAGAAACTATTCAGCATTGACGGAGTTAAACTTACATTCACTGAAGAAGCGTTACGGGCTATTGCTAAAAAAGCAATTGAGAGAAAAACAGGTGCCCGTGCTTTAAGAAGCATCCTTGAAGATATTATGCTTGATGTTATGTATCTTATTCCTTCTGAAAAGGGAATTTCAGAGTGTATCATAAACGAGGATGTGGTGAATAAAAAGACATCTCCCCTTTTAATTTATAAAGAAAAGAGAGCAAAACAGGCATGAATACAAAGGTTAAAATAATCATTGAAGGCAAAGAGATAAAAGCAGAATTTTATGATACAGAGTGTGCCAAAAAAATCGTTGAAGCTCTTCCAATAGAGAGTAAAATCAACGAATGGGGAGATGAGTTTTACTTTTCAATTGGACTCAAAATGCCTCTTGACAGCACAGCCACTACCTGTGTAGCAGTGGGAGATATTGGATACTGGCCTCCAGGTGAAGCTCTTGCAATATTTTTTGGTAAAACACCCTTAAGCACAGGAGAAGATCCTGTCCCAGCAAGTGAAGTAAACATTGTTGGCAGAATTATTGATGATCCAGCCATTTTAAAAACTCTCAAGGGAGCCAAAAAAATCAAAATTGAAAAAGAATAAACTGAGACTCAGCTTTCCTGAAGATGAAAAAAACCATATATGGTTACCGTTACTTCTTAATGCTTATGCAATAATGGATGAAGGAGTTAAAAGAGATATTGAAAGATATGAAAAATTAGGCTACTCCCTGGCATGTAAGCGAGGCTGTAGTTCTTGCTGTAAAACTCATCGTGACATTCCTATTTATCCTATTGAGATTGTAGGTATTTACTGGTATGTAATCGAAAAAGTAAAAGAACCATTTAGAACAAAAATTAAAAATTCTCTAATATCTCATAAAAAAGGACAACCTTGTCCCTTTTTAATTGATGGTATATGTTTTATTTATCCAATGAGACCTCTTGCATGCAGACAGTTCAATGTATTTAATAACCCCTGCAGTCCCGGTGAAGATCCCTTTTACACAAGACCTAAGGATGTATTAAAACCTTCAGAACACTATCTTGGAAAAGCTCTTTACGAAACAACTCCATTCTACAATGTTTACACCGATGATGAAAGGGTAGAATTTATAAACTCTGGTAAACTAAACGCACTTACCAGAATTCTTCAAAACTACCCATGGATTGAGCTGGCAAGAAGAATGGATAGTCTAAAGCTTTAAATTATACTGTGCTTCTTACCAACTCTGCTCCCTCAGTTTTTAGCTTTGCATGAGCAGCAGCAAGTTTTGCTATGGGAACTCTATAGGGTGAACAACTTACATAATCAAGTCCAATTTTGTGACAAAACTCTATTGATTTAGGGTCTCCGCCATGTTCACCGCATATTCCAAGCTTGAGATTTTTATTTGTCTTTCTTCCTTTTTTGACTGCTATCTCCATTATCTGCCCTACTCCCTCAGTGTCAATTGAAATAAATGGGTCTTCTTCAATTAGTTTATGCTCAATATAAAATGGCAAAAATTTCCCTGCATCATCTCTTGATAGTCCATAAACTGACTGAGTAAGATCATTTGTTCCAAAAGAGAAAAATTCTGCTTCTTGAGCAATCTGATCAGCTGTTATTGCAGCACGAGCAAGCTCTATCATTGTGCCAACTTTGTAGTCAATTTTTACCTTGTATTGTTTCATAACATCCTCTGCGGTCCTGACAGTTAAATCTTTCATCATTTTCAATTCGTTTACATGAGCTACAAGAGGAATCATTATCTCTGGAATAACCTTAATCTTTTTCTTTGCAAGTTCACAGGCTGCCTCCATTATTGCTCTTACCTGCATCTCATAAATTTCTGGATAGGTTATTCCAAGACGGCATCCTCTATGCCCAAGCATTGGATTGAACTCTTCAAGAGCTTTGATCTTAGCCTTAATTTTCTTTGTTGAAACTCCCATTTCTTTTGAAAGAACCTCTATTTCTTCTTCTGTCTTTGGTAAAAATTCATGAAGAGGAGGATCAAGTAACCTTATTGTGACAGGGAGTCCTTTCATCTCTTTAAATATACCGATAAAGTCCTCTTTCTGATAAGGCTTGATTTTTTCAAGAGCTTTTCTTCTTTGTTCAATACTATCTGAAAGAATCATCTCACGGAAAGCTTTTATTCTTTCCGGATCAAAGAACATATGCTCAGTTCTGCAAAGTCCTATTCCAACTGCACCAAATTCCCTTGCCACACGAGCATCTTTTGGAGTGTCAGCATTGGCTCTTACCTTAAGCTTACTTAATTCTTCAGACCATTTCATTAATATATAAAACTCCTCAGGAAGTGCAGGCATAACAAGAGGTGCCTGTCCAAGTATAACCTCTCCTGTTGTTCCATTCAATGTAATAAAATCACCTTCTCTTACTGTGATATCACCAACTGTAAAATACTTCTCATCTTCGTGAATATTTATCGCACCGCATCCAACAACGCAACACTTACCCATTCCTCTTCCGACAACTGCAGCATGAGAGGTCATTCCACCTCTTGCAGTAAGAATTCCCTGAGCAACTGCCATTCCACCAATGTCTTCAGGTGAAGTTTCATTTCTTACAAGAATAACTTTTTCTCCTTTGTTTGCCCATTCTTCAGCATCCTGAGCAGAAAAGACAACTTTACCAACAGCAGCCCCAGGGCTTGCAGGAAGTCCTTTTGCAATTACCTTAACTTCTGCCTTAGGATCAATAGTGGGATGAAGAAGTTGATTAAGTTGTTCAGGCTCTATTCTTAATAGGGCTGTTTTCTTATCAATCAATTTTTCTTTTACCATATCAACAGCAATTTTTATTGCAGCTCTGGCTGTCCTCTTGCCAACCCTTGTCTGAAGCATATAAAGTTTACCTTCCTGAATTGTAAACTCTATATCAAGCATGTCTTTATAGTGCCTTTCAAGTTTATTACATATTTTTTCAAGTTGAGAATATACCTTTGGCATTCTTTTCTTTAATTCTTCAATTTTTAAGGGTGTTCTAATTCCTGCTACCACATCTTCACCCTGAGCATTTGGTAAAAACTCTGCAAAAAATTTCTTTTCTCCTGTAGAAGGGTCTCTGGTAAATCCTACCCCTGTTCCAGAATTTTCACCCATATTTCCAAATACCATTGCAACAATGTTACATGCTGTACCAAGATCATCGGGAATTCCATGCAGTCTCCGATATGTTACAGCTCTGTCTCCATACCATGAGTCAAAAACAGCTTTAATTGCCATTTTCAGTTGTTCATAAGGATCTGAAGGAAAGTCTTTTCCTGTTTCTTTTTTATAAAGTTCCTTATATTTTTCAACGATACTCTTAAAATCCTCTGCATCAAGTTCTGTATCAAGCTTTACTCCTTTTTTCTCTTTCAAATCATCTAACAGATCCTCAAACTTTTTTCTATCTATGTCAGTAACTATACTTCCAAACATAGTGATAAAACGCCTGTAAGTGTCGTAGGCAAATCTTTCATTTTTTGTTTTATTTATTAATCCTTTTAAAGTTTCATCATTTAATCCGAGATTTAAAACTGTATCCATCATTCCAGGCATAGAAAATTTTGCTCCAGATCTAACTGAAACAAGTAATGGATTCTTTGCATCTCCAAATTTGCAACCCATTGATTTTTCAACCTTTTTAAGATTTTTCAGAACCTCTTCCCACATTCCCTTAGGAAATTTTTTACCGAGCTTAAAGTATTCTCTGCATGCCTCAGTTGTAATTGTAAATCCTGATGGGACAGGAATTCCAAGATTGGTCATTTCAGCAAGTCCTGCACCTTTTCCTCCAAGAAGATCCTTCATCTGACCTGTGCCTTCTGCTTTACCATCTCCAAAGTAGTAAACATATTTTTTATCAAGTTTTGATTTTCTGGTTTTTGAAATTTCTTTTCCTGATTTTTTTTGAGTTTTGACTTTTGGCTTTGAAGCCATCTTCCTCTTCCTCCTCCACTGATTTATTTAAAACAGCTATTCATATTACTATGATATAAAAAATTTTTTCAAGAAAATTTATGGAAACTCTTGACTTTTCAAATTAAGTAAATTCAAACTTAAGGCATGGAGAAAATATTTGTTAAATCCTCAAAAAAATATGGCACTCTTTGGATTTATAAAAATGAAATACTCTCTGATATATCTAAGTTCTCTGCTGGAACTATTGTGAAAGTATATGAATCAAAAACAAACAAAATCATTGGAACCGGATATGTAAATCCTAAATCTACTATCTCTGTAAGACTTCTTAGTTTTAAAGATGAAACAGTTGATGAAATATTTTTTAAAAAAAGAATCCTCCAGTGCAAAAAATACAGAGAAGAATTTTTAGGGCTCAAAGAAAACTATAGGCTAATTTTTAGTGAATCTGATTTTCTTCCCGGTTTAATTGTGGATAAATATGACAGATGTATTGTAATTCAAATTACTACTGCCGGAATGGAACAATTTAAAGATTTGATAATCAAAATATTAGACGAAATCTTATGTCCTGAATTAATAATTCTTAAAAATGACTCTCCTTCAAGATTGAAAGAAGGACTTAAAATTGAAAAACAGGTAATAAAAGGACAGTTAGATGAACTTCCCGTGATTGTCGAAGATGATGTGAAATTTATATTTGATCCTATTAATGGACAAAAAACAGGGTTTTTCCTTGATCAGAGAGAAAATAGAACTTTCCTAAAGAGAATAGTCGATGCTGGAGAAGCTCTTGATCTTTTCTGTTATATTGGATCATGGAGCCTTCATTTGGCTAAAAAAGGTGTTAGGGTAACAGGAGTTGACAGTTCTCAAAATGCAATAGATTTAGCAAAGGAGAATGCAAAAATTAATAGTCTTACTGAAAGATGCAGATTTATTAAAGCCGATGCATTTGATTATTTAAGATGGGAGATTAAGAAAAACAGACAATACGACATTATAGTAATTGATCCTCCAGCATTTGTAAAATCAAAAGCTGAGAAAAAGGATGCCATTGAAGGTTATTTAAATCTTAATGCTCTGGCAATCAAACTTTTAAAAAGAAACGGAATTCTTGCCACATCTTCCTGTTCTCAACACATCTCTGAAGACGAATTCTACGAGATCGTGAAACAGGCATTTATGAAAAATAAAAAAACACCAAGATTAATATATAAAGGAATGCAAAGTAAAGATCATCCAATCCTTCTTAGTATGCCTGAGACAGCCTATTTAAAGTGCTTAATCGTTAATTTACTTGACTAAACTACAAAAATTTAACTAAACTTTTTAAATATGCAAACAAAGCTTTTCGTTGCTAACTGGAAAATGCATAAAACAGTTAAGGAAGCATTAAATTTTCTTAATGATTTTATTCCAGCTGTTGAAAAAATAAAAGACAGAGAGATTGGAATTGCTCCAACATTTATTTGTCTTGAAAGTGTTGGAAAAGCAATAAAAAATACCAATATAAAGCTCTGTGCACAGAACGCCTTTTATGAAAAAAAAGGAGCTTACACCGGTGAGATTTCACCAGTAATGCTTAAGGATTTAAATGTTGAATATGTGATAATCGGTCATTCAGAAAGAAGAAAGTATTTTAATGAAACAGATGAGATAGTAAATCGAAAGATTAAATCGTGTATTG
Organism: Thermodesulfovibrio aggregans; assembly: GCF_001514535.1. Lineage (NCBI taxonomy): Bacteria > Pseudomonadati > Nitrospirota > Thermodesulfovibrionia > Thermodesulfovibrionales > Thermodesulfovibrionaceae > Thermodesulfovibrio > Thermodesulfovibrio aggregans. The sequence continues at coordinate 306,537 of NZ_BCNO01000001.1, forward strand.
AAGAATACTTAAAAGTTATTTTCTGTATTGGTGAAACACTTGAAGAAAGACAGTCCAATAAAACCTTTGATGTTTTAAAAAGGCAGATAGAAAAAGGAGTTGAAGATATAATAAATCCTGACTATATTGTTATAGCCTATGAACCTGTCTGGGCAATTGGAACAGGTATTGTAGCAACAGAGTCCCAGATTGAAGAAGCGCATGGATTTATTAAAGAGAGATTAAAGAATCTATATGGGGAAAGAGCTCAAGCTATAAGAATACTTTATGGTGGAAGCGTTACTCCTGAAAATATATACTCAATAATGAATACAGAAAATGTCGATGGAGTTTTGGTTGGTGGAGCAAGTCTTGATCCTGTAAAATTTTCAAAAATTGTAAAATATGAAGAACAAATAAATTGAAGGAGAGGTTATGAAAACACTGCTTTTAACTTTTCACATAATACTCTGTATTGTAATGATTGCTGTCGTATTACTTCACAGAGGTAAAGGTGCAGAACTGGGACCAGCCTTTGGAGGTGGTTCTTCTCAAACACTTTTTGGACCAAGAGGTGCAACTACATTTCTCAATAAAGTAGCAACAATTGTAGCTGTTTTATTCATGATTTCTTCTTTCTTTTTGACTTATATTACAACAAAATCAAAGTCAGTTGTCTCTGATGTAAAAGTGCCAGTTCAAACTCAGCCACTACAGCAGCCACAGGGAGCACAGCCTCAACAAAAATAAATGATAAAAAAATATGGCATTTTAGTTTTACTGTTTCTTTTTATTTTTGCCTGCGAGAAAGCCCCTGAAATAAAGGAACCCTTTTGCCTGACAGGAGCTTCTTCTGCTGATGCCAAGAGACTTCTTCCTCTTTTTGCTTCAGACTCTGCAAGTGCAGACATAAGTGGAAGAATTTTTAATGGTCTTACTAAGTACGATAAAAATTTAAACATAGTTGGAGATCTTGCTGAAAGGTGGAGTATTTCGAAAGATGGTAAAGAAATTGTTTTTTATCTCAGAAAAGGGATCAAATGGCACGATGGCATTGAGTTAACAGCAGATGATGTTGTCTTTACCTATAAATCAATTACTGATCCGAAAAATCCAACACCCTATAGTAGTAATTATGGACCTGTAAGAGAGGTCAAGGCAATTGATAAATATACGGTAAAAGTAGTTTATGAAAAACCTTTTGCACCAGCACTGGAGTCTTGGGGAATGGGAATACTGCCAAAACATCTTCTTGAAGGCAGCGAGTTATTTAATTCGCCTCTTAATAGAAATCCTATTGGCACAGGACCATACAAAATGAAAGAATGGATTACAGGGCAGAGGGTGATCCTTGAAAGAAATGAAAACTACTATGAAGGAGTTCCCTTTTTTGAAAAAATCATAACAAGAATTATTCCAGATCCTTCCACAATGTTTCTTGAGTTGAGATTTGGAGGAATTGATTTTATGGCACTTAATCCTGCACAGTATAAATACTATGGAGAAAAGCCTTATTTTAGGAAATATTTCAATGTCTACCGCTATCCATCTTTTGGTTATACTTACATAGGCTACAATTTAAAAGATCCTCTTTTTTCTGATAAAAGAATCAGACAGGCAATTGCTCATGCAATAAATAAAAAAGAAATAATTGAAGGAGTTTTACTCGGATTTGGAACTCCATGCACAGGACCCTTTCCACCCTCTTCATGGGCATTTAATCCAAATGTAAAGGATTTTGAATACAATTCTGAAAAAGCCAGAAATATTCTTTATGAACTCGGCTGGAAACCAGACAGTGATGGAATTTTAATAAAAGATGGAAAAAGGTTCTCATTTGTTTTGCTTGTCAATCAGGGAAATGAAGCACGGCTTAAAACTGCTCAGATCATCAAAGAGCAACTTAGAAATGTAGGTATTGAGCTTAACATAAGAGTTCTTGAGTGGCAGAGTTTTCTTGAACTTGTCACAAAAAGACAGTTTCAGGCAGTGCTACTTGGCTGGTCTCTTTCCCGTGATCCTGATTTATACGACATTTTCCACTCATCAAAGACAAAACCAGGAGAGTTTAATTTTGTTGGCTACAGCAATAAAGAAGTTGACCATCTAATAGAAAAAGCGAGAGAAACTCTTGACAGAGAAAAGAGAAAAAAGTACTACTGGAGAATTCACGAGCTTATTACAGAAGATCAGCCCTATACATTTCTTTATGTGCCTGATACAATAATTGCTGTAAACAAGAGAATAAAAGGAATAGAGCCAGCTCCAGCAGGAATATGGTATAACTATATTTTCTGGTATGTGCCAAAAAATCGCTTGGATTGGTATAATTAAGAATATGAAAACTTTAGTAATGAATCTTTTATTAATATTTTTACTGTTTAATTTTTGTTATGCCCAGGATGCTATAGTTAAACTTGAAAATGCCTATAAAAACATAAATGATGCAAATGGAAGTTTTATGCAAACAAACTATATAAAAGAACTCAATAAAAATCAGCAATTCAAAGGAGTATTTTTTATAAAGGGTAACAAAATAAGATGGCAGTACATTGGAGAATTCCCTCAAACTATTTATATTAATAACAAAACTCTTACTATCTACGACAAAAAAAGAAAACAGGCAATAATAAGTGAGTTTAATGAAGAAAAATACGGGCAACTTCCACTTGCACTTCTCAGTAGAATGGCAGACCTGAAAAAAGACTTTGAAGTTAAAGAAAAATCAGACAGCACCATCATACTTATTCCAAAAAGCAAGATGGGAAACGTAAAAAGTATTGAAATAACTCTTACAGAAGCTGAATTTCCAGTAAAATCAATGAAAATAATAGATGCAATGGAAAATATAGTGAAAATTGACCTAAAGGATGTAAAAATAAATACCTCTCTTAAAAACTCTCTATTCTTATTTACTCCTAAGAAGGATGATACGGTTTTAAAATATTAAAGAGCTATTTACAAGCAGGAGGCATAAAATGGCTAAAAGAAAAATTGCAATAACTATGGGAGACCCTGCTGGAGTTGGTCCAGAGATTATTGTGAAAGCTTTTGCTCAGGAAGATATATATAAAATCTGCAACCCTCTTGTTATAGGAGACAGAAGCGTTATAAAAGAAGTCATTAAAGCAATCGGAATGGATTTTGATCCTGACAATATAGAGATACTAAATCTTAATGAGATCAAAAATCCAGAAAAGCTTGCAAAAGGAATACCGTCAGAGGAATCTGGTAGAGCTTCATTTTCCTATATAAGAAAAGCTGTAGAGCTATACAGACTTGGTATAGTTGAGGCAATTGTCACCTGCCCTATTACAAAGTTAGCTCTGCGGATGGCAGGACTTCCGTGGCTTGGACATACAGATATGCTTGCTGAGCTTACTGAAACAGAGGATTATGCAATGGCTTTTTATAGTGAACCTCTGAAAGTAATATTAACAACAATACATGTTCCACTAAAAGATGTTCCCCATCTGATAAAAAAAGAAAAAGTTATAAAAACCATATTTTTTGCAAAAAAAGCCTGTGATATGATTCAGATTGAAAATCCTCGCATTGCAGTATGCGGACTGAATCCACATGCTGGAGAAGGTGGAATCATGGGAAGAGAAGAAATTGAGGAAATTGAACCGGCAGTAAAAGAAGCAAAAGCTTTAGGGATAAATGTTTCAGGTCCCTATCCAGCAGACTCTATTTTCTGGCGCGCTCAAAATGGTGAATTTGACATGGTTGTTGCCATGTATCATGATCAGGCACTTGCACCATTTAAACTCGTTGCATTTGATAAAGGAGTAAACTTCACAGTAGGGCTTCCCTTTATAAGAACATCTCCTGATCATGGAACAGCCTATGATATAGCATGGCAGGGAAAAGCTGATCCTACAAGCCTCATTGAGGCTATTAAACTCGCTACAAGGATGGTGACTCAATGAAAATTTTCACTCCCTTTGAAATTAAAACAATTAAAATGCCAAACAGAATTGTTCGCTCTGCCACTTACGAAAAAATGGCAGATGAAGACGGTTTTGTTACAGAGCAACTGATAAATCTCTATGTAACACTTGCTAAAGGTGGTGTTGGCTTGATAATTACCGGAAATGCTCTGGTTCATGTATCTGGAAGAAATGCTCCAAAGATGCTTTGTATTCATAATGATTTTTATATTGATGGCTTAAGGAAACTAACTAATGCTGTTCATGAAGTTGGTGGTAAAATTGTGATTCAGCTTAATCATGGAGGAAGGCAGTGTGCTTCGCTTTTTCTTGGTGGTGCTCAGCCAGTAGCACCATCTGAAGTATATGAACCTGTCTATAAAGTAATGCCCAGACAGCTTACTCAGGAAGAAATATGGGAAATTATTGATTCCTTTGGTAAAGCTGCAAGAAGAGCAAAAGAGGCAGGATTTGATGGTGTACAGATTCATGGTGCCCATGGGTATCTTGTAAATCAGTTTTTATCTCCTTACACAAATAGAAGAGACGATTACTGGGGTGGAGATGAAGAGCGAAGATTTCACTTTCTTGAAGAAGTTTATCAAAGTATAAGAGACAATGTAGGATACGACTGGCCCGTGATGATAAAACTCAATGCTTGCGATTTTGTTGAAGGAGGACTCACATTAGAGGAAAGTCTCCGGATAGCAAAAAAGCTTGAAAATTTTGGAATTGATGCCATTGAAATTAGCGGAGGAATTGTAGAGTCAAAACCAGAGGAAAGACCTGTGAGAATGAAGATTAATACACCTCAGAAAGAGGCTTATTTTAGAGAATTCTCAAGAGAATTCAAAAAAGCGCTTAAAGTTCCAATAATGCTCGTAGGTGGAATTCGTTCCCGCTCAGTAGCAGAAGAAATTTTACAAAAACAGGAAGCAGACCTTATTTCCCTTTCAAGACCATTAATTCGGGAGCCTGACTTGCCAAAGAAATGGATGCAGGGGAAAGAAACCTCTGACTGCATCTCATGTAATGGATGCATGAGATTTATGAAATTAGAGTATGTTAAATGCACTCAACTTGAAAAAAAGAAATAATTTGCTTTAATTTAATTGATAAAACTTTTTAGGAGGCTTGTGTTGGAACTTCATAGATTAACAGCCATTGAGCTTGTAAGAATGATTCAGAGTGGGGATGTAAGACCTCACGAAGTTATAATAGATGTTTTCAAGAGAATACAGGAAGTTGAAGGAAAAGTCAAAGCATTCATCACTTTAACTGTTGAAAAGGCATACAACATGGCAAGAGATGCGGAAAATGATTTATTTTCCGGAAAGAAAAACATTTTAACAGGTATTCCCATAGCTGTTAAAGACAATATCTGTACAAAAGGAATTCTTACAACCTGTGCTTCAAAAATACTTTACAATTTCATTCCACCTTATGAAAGCACCGTCACATCAAGACTTCTCAATCATAAATATATTCTTGTTGGAAAGACCAATATGGATGAATTTGCAATGGGTTCATCCACTGAAAACTCTGGCTTTCACATAACTAAAAATCCCTGGAATCTGGAAAGAGTTCCCGGAGGAAGTTCTGGTGGTAGTGCAGCTGCTGTAGCTGCCGATGAATGCATTGCTGCACTTGGCTCTGATACAGGCGGTAGTATTAGACAGCCTGCTTCATTCTGCGGAGTTGTAGGACTGAAACCCACCTATGGAAGAGTCTCCCGTTTTGGTCTTGTTGCATTTGCTTCTTCATTAGACCAGATAGGTCCAATTACAAAGTGTGTTGCCGACTCCGCTCTTCTTATGAATGTCATTGCAGGCTATGATCCAATGGATTCTACTTCTGCTCCTGTTGGAACACCTGATTTTACAGAAAATCTTGGGAAAGATATTAAAGGATTCAAAATTGGCATTCCAAAGGAGTATTTCATTGAAGGAATGGATAAAGAAGTTGAAGAAAGAATAAAGGATGCTATAAAACATCTTGAATCACTTGGGTGTATTCCTGTGGAAATATCTTTGCCTCATACTGAGTATGCGGTTGCTACCTATTACTTAGTTGCCACATCAGAAGCTTCTTCAAACCTTGCAAGATATGATGGAGTAAAATACGGACTCAGAGTGGAAGGTAAAGATTTACTTGATATGTATATGAAAACCAGATCAAAGGGATTTGGTGCTGAGGTAAAAAGAAGAATAATGCTTGGAACATACTCTCTTTCAGCGGGATACTATGAAGCATACTATAAAAAGGCTTTGCAGGTAAGAACCCTTATAAAACAAGATTTTGAAAAAGCCTTTGAAAAGGTTGATTTTATTGTTACACCTACTGCACCAACTCCTGCATTTAAGATTGGTGAGAAAATAGATGATCCTCTTCAGATGTATCTTTCTGATATCTTTACAATCTCTGTTAATCTTGCAGGACTTCCTGCCATATCCATACCCTGTGGCTTTAGCATAGATGGACTTCCTATAGGACTTCAGATTATTGGTAAACCTTTTGATGAAGCTGGAATACTTCAGCTTGCCTATGCCTATGAACAGTCAACTCCATGGCATAAAATGAAACCAATATTATAAAGGAGTGAAAATGCAATACGAAGCAGTAATTGGTTTAGAAGTTCATGCTCAACTTTTAACAGAGAGCAAAATATTCTGTGGTTGCTCCACTCAGTTTGGAGCAGAACCAAATACACAGGTATGCCCTGTTTGTCTTGGAATGCCTGGAGTGCTTCCTGTGCTTAACAAAAAAGCAGTTGAATATACAATTAAAACAGGATTGGCTCTTAACTGCAGAATTGCTCCATACAGTAGATTTGCAAGAAAAAACTACTTCTATCCTGACCTTCCAAAGGGATATCAGATAAGTCAATACGAACTTCCACTTTGCGAGGATGGATATCTTGAGATTGTCATTGATGGAGAGAGAAAAAAAATTCGCATAAAAAGAATACATCTCGAAGAAGACGCAGGGAAAAACATTCATGATCCTTCTGGATACAGCTTTGTTGATTTTAACAGAACAGGTGTTCCTCTGATGGAAATTGTCTCTGAACCTGATATCCGCTCACCAAAAGAGGCAGCTCTGTATATGAAAAAACTAAGAGCCATCTTAAGATATCTCGGTGTATGCGATGGTAATCTTGAACAGGGTTCTCTTCGCTGTGATGCCAATGTTTCTGTAAGAGAGGTTGGTTCTACCGAGTTTGGAGTTAAAACAGAGATTAAAAATATAAATTCGTTCAGATTTGTTGAAAAAGCTCTTGAGTATGAAATAAAAAGACAGATAAAGCTTTTGTCAATGGGAGAAAAGATTATTCAGGAGACAAGACTCTGGGATTCTCAGACAGGTACAACCCAATCTATGCGCTCTAAAGAGGAAGCTCATGATTATAGATATTTTCCAGAGCCTGATCTTGTTCCTGTAGTAGTGTCAGAGGAATGGATTGAAAAAATTAAAAAAGATATGCCCGAGTTACCGGATCAGAAAATTGAAAGATTCATTAAAGATTATGGGTTACCTCAATATGATGCAGAGATTTTAACAGAAGAGAAAGCTTTGGCAGAATGGTTTGAAGAGGCAGTAAAATTAGGTGGAAAACCGAAGGAAGTATCAAACTGGATCATGGTAGAACTTTTAAGGTTGCTGAATGAAGAGGGGAAAGATATTACTGAATGTAGTTTAACTCCTTCACAATTGGTTGAACTGTTGGGATTGATTGAAAAAGGCACAATTAACAGGAACACTGCTAAAGACGTATTTGAAGAAATGTACAAAACTGGAAAATCAGCTGAAGCTTTAGTGAAGGAAAAAGGACTTACTCAAATCTCTGATAGTTCTGTTATAATTGATGCAATCAGACAGGTAATGTCAACAAATCCGAAGGAGGTCGAAAGGTTTAAAGCTGGAGAGGAAAAATTAATCGGATTCTTTGTTGGACAGGTAATGAAACTGACTAAAGGCAAAGCTAATCCTAAATTGGTAAATGAACTTGTTGTAAAAATCTTAAAGGAGACATAGTATGCGTGCTATAACCATATTTTTGATGGCTTTTTTTCTCTTATCCGGTAATGCCTTTGCATTGAAATGCGACAAATGTCATAAAGATGATAAGTCTCTTGACAAAATATTTCAAGAACAAAGTATCAAGACAAAACAGGAACTCTTTGATAAATTGAGAAAAGGGCAGAAATCAAAACTCCATCAACATCTCTCTGACAGTGATATTAATGAAGCAGCAGAGGGAATGAAACTTAAATAAAATCAAACAAAGTCAAGCCAGTGGTGATACTTTGAAACTTTGCCATTAACTATATCAAAAAATAATTTCTGTATCTCTTCAGTGATCGGACCACGGCTACCTGAACCTATGGTTCTTCCATCAACTTCTCTTATTGGAGTTATCTCTGCGGCTGTTCCTGTAAAGAAAGCTTCATCTGATATGTAGAGTTCATCACGGGTGAATCTCTCTTCTCTAACTTCAATTCCAAGATCCTTTGCAATGGTAATAACACTATCTCTTGTAATTCCTTCAAGGATTGAAGTAAGAGGAGTCGTCTTAAGAATGCCTTTGCGAACGATAAAAATATTCTCTCCGCTTCCTTCAGAAACATATCCTTCAGTATCAAGCAAAACAGCCTCGTCAAATCCGCAGGAAATTGCCTCAATTTTTGCAAGTTGACTATTAACATAATATCCAGCTACTTTTCCTCTGGACATATTAGAGTTTACATGATTTCTGATAAAAGATGATGTCTTAACTCTTATGCCTTTCTGTAAGCCCTCTTCTCCAAGGTAGGCACCCCAGTTCCATACAGCTATTGCCACCTGAATAGGATTATTCTTGGGATAAACTCCCATATTCCCGTAACCTACAAAAACTATTGGTCTTATGTAACAAGAGTCAATTTTATTAACTCTTATAGTTTCTTTTATTGCTTCAAAAATTTCCTGTTCTGTAAATGGAATTTTTAGAGTGAATATATGGGCGGATTTAAAAAGTCTTTCCACATGGTCCTTTAATCTAAAAACTGCAGGTCCCTTTTCTGTTTTATAACACCTTATTCCTTCAAAAACTGCTAAACCATAATGAAGAGAATGAGTAAGGACATGAACCTTTGCATCATCCCAATTTACAAATTTACCATCCATCCATATCTTTTCTGTCTTAGGAACCATGACATATATTAAACACCATTTTTGATTTTTAAGTCAAGTAATTCTTTTAGTTTTAGAAGGACTTGACATCAAAAAATTTTTTAGATAAAATTATATTATCCAACAGAAGTTGGATTTAAAAAGCTAAGCCATGAAGGTAAAGGGATGAACCCTTTGAACTTCATGGCTTTTCTATTTTTGGCTCCCATACATGTCCCTCACCCCTTAGCTGCCCCCTAAGGGGTGCCCCCTCCTTTAAAAATAATATGATAAAATAACTAATGAACCATGCTGAGAGTATTCATGAAACGCTATTAAAAGAAGTAGAAAAAATATCTAACCTGATCCAAACTAATGAAGAGATTTATAATCTTTCCATCACTTCCTTTGCCCTTTTTCTTTGTTTTGCAGAAAACTATATTGTCTTTGAAGAAAATGAACAGCAGGCTTATAAACTTTATTCCTCTATAAAAAGTCTTTCTGAATTTTTCAACCGTCCAAATGACACTGTTTTATTGCCATCTGAGGGAAATGATAGATTGGTGGCAGTGTTTAAAATTCTGCATGAAAATAGTAAAAAAATCATCACTACACTTGAATCTGGAAAAATTCCAACTCAGATTGAAAATATCCACATAAAAAAGAGTATTACAATTGAGAGAGAATTATTAAGAAACAGGTTACTTTCTTTGGGATATACTCAAGTGGAGTTAGTTACACAGGAAGGAGAATTCTCAGAACATGGATGGGTCTTTGATGTATGGGGAATTGGAGAGGAATATCCAGTGAGAGTAGAATTTTTTGGTGATGAAATAGAGGAGATAAAAATTTTTAATCCTGAAACACAACTATCAGTGAGAGAAAAAAATGAAATATGGATAATACCAGCAAAGGAAAATGATGCCAAAACAGAGTTAACTGATTTATTTGAATTTGATAATGTCTTTATAGTTGGCAGCAGATTTTTTGAAACGAATCCTGGCAAGAAAGTGACTAAAATCTCCCATTTGCCTATCCAGTTCTCTTCTCAAGCTGTTGATGGAAGGGATAAAACATTTTATGGACTTGGCATTTTACCGAATGAAAGAAAAAATCTATCTGATTTTCCCAAAAATTTAAAAGCTTTAGGAATTCCGATAATCTTTTCTCTGAGTTCTCGTGGAAAGGCTGAAACAATAAAGGAGATTTTATTCAGCCACGGCATTATTGCTCCATTAATTCATAAAAATGAAGTTGGAAATTACTCTGGTAAATATGCCACTACCATATCTGAGCTTCAGGAAGGATTATTTAGAGAAAGTTTAATGATTATTACAGACTTTGAATTGTTTGCTGAAAAACCAATCAAAAAGAAAAAATCAGCAATAAGTAAAATTCCTCTTGACGGACTGGAAATAAATGAAGGTGACTTTGTAGTTCACAAAGAACATGGAATAGGTATTTTTCGTGGCATAAAAAGACAGAAATATGAAGATACTGAGGAAGATGTACTTGTAGTTGAATACAAAGAAGGAGACATTCTCTATGTACCTACCTGGAATATTGAGAAAATTTACAGATATTCTGCACGAGATGGTTTTGTTCCACCCCTTGATAAACTTGGCAGTAATCGCTGGCAAAAGGCAAAAGAAAGAGAAAGGAAAAAAATACAAGATATTGCTGATAAACTTTTAAATCTTTATGCACAGAGAAAAACTCCTCGTGGTTTTATTTACTCTGAAGACACAGAAATTCATAAAAATTTTGATGAATTTTTTCCTTACGAAGAAACAGAAGACCAGCAAAACGCCATAGATGCAATTTTGAAAAAAATGAGACAACCTCTACCAATGGAAGTTCTTCTATGTGGAGATGCAGGATATGGAAAAACAGAAGTAGCCATGAGAGCAGCTTTCAGAGCAGTCTATGATGGTAAACAGGTAGCAGTCCTTGTTCCAACAACTCTTCTTTGTGAACAGCATTACAGAACCTTTAAAAAAAGATTTGAAGCTTTTCCTGTAAAAATAGAATATCTCAGCAGGTTTCGTTCAGCAAAAGAAATAAAAAAAGTCATTGAAGATGTGAAAACCGGAAAAGTAGATATTTTAATCGGAACTCACATGATTGTTCTGAAAGAAGTTGAGTTTTTTGATCTTGGATTATTAATCATTGATGAAGAACAAAAATTTGGTGTGATACATAAAGAAAAAATAAAAGAAAAATATCCAAAAGTTGACCTTCTTACAATAACAGCAACCCCCATACCACGAACCCTTCAAATAGGATTGAGCGGACTCTGGGATATATTTGTAATCCAGACTCCACCAAAAGAAAGGCTTGCAGTGAGAACATTTGTTATTCACGAAAATGATTCAATAATAAAGGAAGCAATTGAAAAAGAAATTCAAAGAGCAGGTCAGGTTTATTTTCTTCACAACAGGATCCATGATATTGAGCTGGTTAAATCAAAACTTCAGAGTCTTGTACCCTCTGCAAGAATTGCAGTTGCCCATGGAAGAATGAAAGAAAAAGTACTTGACAGAGTAATGCTTGATTTTCTTGATGGGAAAATTGATGTTTTACTCTGCACCTCAATTATAGCTGCAGGACTTGATATCCCCAATGTAAATACAATAATAATTGACCAAGCACACACCTTTGGATTAAGTGATCTCTATCAAATAAGAGGAAGAGTTGGAAGGTCCTCCATACAAGCTAATGCCTATTTGATTATTCCATCAGAAGACTCTCTTAGTGAAAATGCAAAGAAGAGGATAAAAGCCATTCAGGAGATGAGCTATCTTGGAGCAGGTTTCCACATTGCATTAAAGGACCTTGAAATAAGAGGTGCCGGTGAACTTCTTGGTGTTGAGCAGTCAGGTATAAATAGATTGGGATTTGATCTTTATATAGAAATGCTTAATGAAGCAGTAAAAGAAGCTAAAGGTGAAGCTTTATCAAGTTTGAAGTTACCTGAAATTAAATTTTCCTTGCCAGCTTTTATACCAGAAGAATACATAAAAGAGACTTCAATGAGAATAAGAATTTATAGAAAACTAAGCCAGATTTCGCAAGAAGAGGAACTACAAAAGCTTAAAGATGAAATTTATGATAGATTTGGCAATTTTCCTCAAGAGGTTGAAAATCTTTTTAAAACTGCCCGGATACGAATTCTTGCATCAAAGATAAAAATTTCTCAAATCAGACAAACAAAAGACAAATTTAGATTCACTGTTGAGGAAAACCTTGAACCTGCTTTTGTAACAAAGCTTTTGAATACACTGACAGGATTTAAAAATAAAGGAATAGTAAGAGATTTAAAGTTCTATCAGAACGGCTTTGAAGTAAGTATTAAGAGACTTGATGAATTAACTTCTTTTCTCAGCCGACTAATTTACAAGCTTGATGAGAAAAAATGATATACTATAAAATTATGAAAAGAATTTTAAGCTTACTGGTTTTTCTTCTTTTAATTGCCTGCACTCCAGAAGAAAGAATAAGGCAAATAAATGAGTCGGATTTTCATACTGAAATTGGATATGCCTATTTTATTGAAAAAAACTATCAGCTTGCTTACTCTGAATTTCATAAAGCTCTACAGATTGATCCCAATAACAAAAATGCACTTCATGGATTAGCTCTTGTTCACATGGAGTTTCAGGAATATGAAGCAGCAAAAGATCTGTTTCTAAAAACTTTATCACTTGATCAGGACTATGCTGATGCATGGTTTAATCTGGGAATTTGTTATCAAAAATTGAATATGCATAAGGAAGCAATAGAGGCGTTTCAAAAAGCCTTAAATAATCCTCTATTCGTAACTCAGGATAAAGCCTACTTTGGGCAGGGACTATCTTACTACAGAACTGGACGTTACGAGGAAGCCAAAAATGCTTTTGATAAAGCAATAAAAAGAAATGTTCTTCTCATTCAAGCCCACCTTTACATGGCACTTACATACCAAAAACTTAATCAATACTCAGAAGCAGCAAAAACTTTAAGAAATGCTATCAGACTTGACTCTTCTTTTAAAGGCGATGTGGATAAATTTTCAAAAACTCTTAAAGAAGAATTAAACACACAGCAAACAAATATGCCAAAGGAAGACATTCTTGATCTTCTTGAGATATTAAAATACTGAGATGGCAAAGGGAAGAATAGTCAAGGCAGCAGGAGCAATTTCTTTAGCCACTTCTTTTAGCAGAATTCTTGGGTATATAAAAGATATGATTCTTGCAAAATATTTTGGAGCAACCGGTCTAAGTGATGTTTTCTTTGTAGCCTTCAGAATACCAAATTTACTAAGAGAACTTTTTGCTGAAGGTTCAATGTCATCAGCAGTAATACCTGTCTTAAAGGAATCTCAAGTAAAAAATCCAGAAGAAACAAAACAAATTGTAAAAAGTCTTTTTACTTTTATAGTTATTGTCGTAGGTATAATTACTCTTTTAGGAATTTTATTTAGTCCCTTAATTGTAAAACTTATTGCTCCTGGATTTACAGCTAATGAGGAGAAATTCCAATTAACTGTATTGCTTACAAGAATAATGTTTCCATTTTTACTTTTTATAAGTCTGGCTGCTCTTACAATGGGCACATTAAACACGAATAACATATTTTTTATTCCCGCTCTTGCTCCATGCTTTTTAAATATCGTAACAATCGTAGCTGTAGTAGGTTTTAGTTCATTTTTTTTTAATCCCATAATCTCTGTAGCAGTTGGCATAACTTTGGGAGGTTTTGTCCAATGGCTAATTCAGGTTCCGTCTTTTTATAAAAATGGCTTTAAATTTGGGATAGCAAGGTATCATCCTGCTTTAAAAAAGATTGCAATTCTTGTAATCCCAACAATACTATCAATGACAGTAAATCAGATAAATATATTTGTTAGCACTATTTTAGCAAGTTTTCTTCCAGAAGGCAGTGTTACATATCTTTATTACTCAATGAGGCTTATACAACTGCCCATTGGAATCTTTGGAGTCGCTGTAGGAATGGCAGTACTGCCAACTCTTTCAGGACATATTGCAGAAGGCAAAAGAGACTTGCTTATAAAAGATTTTATCTTCGCCTTAAAGTTTCTCTTTTTCCTTACAATTCCATCTACAATCGGCTTGATAATGCTTAAGGAACCTATTGTAAATACATTATTTCAAAGAGGTGTATTTGATTTAAATGCCACAATTAATACTGCCTCTGCCCTGCTTTTTTACAGCTTTGGTATTCTTGGCACCGTTGGCTCAAGAACAATAACCGCTACATTTTATTCTATGCAAAATACAAAAACTCCTGTAGCATGTGCAACTACCGGAATGCTTGTCAATATTGGAGTTTCTCTTGTTTTAATGAAATCTATGAAACACAATGGATTAGCTCTTGCCTACTCTATAGCTGCGACAGTGCAATTTCTAATGCTTAGCATTTTATTAAAAAGAAAAATACAAGAAATCGCTTTTTCATCTATTATCCCATCTTTTATTAAAAGCCTTATTGCTTCGCTCGTAAGTATAGGAATTGCCAAACTAATCTGCAATCTTAATCCAAATATATGGCTTCATAGTGAACAGATGCTCATTAAATTTCTCTGGCTTGGATTTGCAATTACAGTAGCCATAGTTGGATATTTTGTCCTCTGTTATTTTATGAAACATGAAGAGCTGAGTTATATTTTAAAAAAGATCAGAAGGAACTAAAATTCATGAGTTTATTGACAGTAGCAACTATAGCTTTTGCAGAAATCTCCTCATAATCTAAAAGTTCTTCAGGCTTACCACTTTTTGGAATCTTTGAACATGCTAGACTGAAAACTCTCTCAGAGCCAACTTCAGATTTAACCGCTTCTCCAATACCACCTGCAGGATAATGGTCTTCAACTGTAATAATTGCCTTTGTCTCAGTTAACGCTTTTTTAAGTATTTCAGTATTGAGAGGCTTTACGCTATAAAGGTCTATTACTCTAATATAGATTCCTCTGCTTTTCAATTCTTCATAAGCTTTCAATGCTTCATGAAGCGTTATTCCTGCACCAATAACTGTAAATAAATCTCTATCTGAAACCCTTAAAACTTTTGCTCCCCCAATTGGAAACTCCTCATCATAATCGTAAATAACTGGTGTTGCAGAGCGAGTTGTCCTTATGTAAACAATTCCCTTGTATTTTGCTGCCTCTCTAACAAGTTTTTCAGTAGAAACTGCATCACTTGGATATAAAACAACACTTTTTAAAATACTTCTCATCATTGCAATATCTTCAAGCCCCATCTGACTGGGACCGTCTTGTCCAATGGATACTCCTGCATGGGAACCCACAAATTTAATGTTTGCGTCACTGTACTGTGCCATTCTTATATGGTCAAAGGCGCGAGTTAGAAAGGCTGCAAATGTTGAAACAAATGGAATCTTACCTCTAAGAGCAAGCCCTACTGCCATTCCAACCATATTCTGCTCTGCAACAAAGCATTCAAAAAATCTTTCTGGATAGTATTTTTTGAATATTTCTGCGTATGTGGAGTTGCTAACTTCTGCATCAAGAACAACAATATTTGAAAATTCAGGGAATATCTTAACAAGTGCCTCACCGTAGGCACGCCTTGTGGCAACCATTTCACCAATGCTGTATTTCTTTTTAAACTCTTTTATTTCTAAAGATTGTGAACAGAAATTAAGGCTCTCAGGCTTTTTCACTGAAACTGTAATCTTTTTTATTTCTCCAAGCTCTTTCAAGGCCTGATTAAATTCTTCCTCTGTTAAAGCAACTCCGTGTCTGCCTTCTTTATCTTCAAGAAAAGAAACTCCCTTACCTTTTACTGTTTTTGCAATTATCATTGAAGGCATCTCACTCTTTAAAGCTTCTTCATAGGCTTTAAAAATCTCTTCAAAATTATGACCATCAATGCATATTG